>JBJTJN010000037.1:0-7160 GCA_046095485.1 Actinomycetota bacterium | reverse complement strand
GATGGGGTGGGACGCCCCGGCTGCGATGACCGGCGACGTGCTTCTCGACCCGGCCGACTAGCATCCCGCGCCGATGAGCACCCGTCCCCAGGAATGGCTTCCCGATCCCTCCGGCCGTCATGAGCTGCGCTGGTGGGATGGAACGCAGTGGACCGAGCACGTGAGCGACGCGGGTGAGACATCCACCGACCCCGAGGGCATGCAGGGGCAGCCGCCCCCGCCCCCGCGCGGGTCGGAGCCCGGCGCGCAGCGCCAGCGATCGGGCCGCGCCACGGCGTCGCTGGTGCTGGGCATCGTCGGGGTTCTGGTGTTCCCGGTGGTGTGCTCCACGCTGGCGATCATCTTCGGCGCCCTGGCGCTGCGCGACATCGGCGACCGCACGGACATCGCGGGTCGCAAGATGGCGTGGTGGGGCCTGGGCCTGGGCATCGCGGGGCTGATCATCGGCATCGCCCTCATCGCCTACCGGTTCGCGTAGATGGGCGCGGTGTCGGGGCGCATCAGCGTGAAGGACGGCTCGCCGGATGGCTACCGGGCGCTGGCGGCACTCACGCGCGCGGGACACCCCGACCACGCCCTGGCCGAGATCGTCAAGCTGCGCGCATCGCGCATCAACAACTGCCGCTACTGCGTGGACGCCCACACCGCGGGTGCCCTCAAGGCCGGAGTGACGGATGACCGCATCGCCGCCACCGCCGACTGGCAGGCGTCCGACCTGTTCGACGACCGCGAGCGCGCCGCCCTGGCCCTCACCGACCTGCTCACCCGCAGCGACGACCTCGCCCGGGCGGAGGACCCCTCGGTGGCTCCGGTGTGGGATGCCGCCGCCCAGGCGTTTCCCGGGGATGAACTGCTGCAGCTGGTGTTCACCATCGCCGGCATCAACGCCTGGAACCGCATGATGATCTCGGAGGCCGTGAGCTCAGAGGGCTGAGGCCTTCGCCCGGTACCGGACGCCGGCGTGGGCGTCGTCCGGCGCTAGCCCACGCGGATGAGCGATGTGATGACGTCGCGCCGCTGCTCCATCGAGAGCACCTCGTGCCCGGCGTCGTGGCACCAGGCGGGCAGGTCGAGGAACACCATGGGGTCGTCGGCAAGCACCTGCAGCACCTGGCCACGGGCCATCACCGCGATGGCGTCGCGTGCCATGGTCACGGGCACAGGGCACCAGGTGCCGAGGGCATCCACCGACCTGTCATGGGGCGTGCTCACGCGCTCACCTGCTCACCCCGGGGCCATTTCGCGAAGGGACTCCACCGCGGCCGCGTAGGCGGCGACGGCCTCCGCAACCTCGGCATCGGTGGTGCCGGGCCCGGCGGTCACCAGCACGGCCGACCGGGCGGACTCGTCATCGAGCCCCATGGCCTCGAGTACCGGCGACGCCTTGCCCGCGCCGAAGGTGCATGCCGACCCGGGAGACACCGCCACCCCGCGCGCGGCCATGGCGAGCGCCACGGCCTCGCCCTCCACGCCCTCGGCTGACACCTGCACGTGGCCCGGCAGGCGATCGTGCACCGGCGGGCCGTTCAGCCGGGTTCGCGGAACCGCGAGCATGCCGTCGGCCAAGGCGGCAGCGTGCCGCCGCATGGTTGCCACCCGCGCATCGCGACCGGCGCGCGCCTCGCGCGCAGCCACCCCGAGTGCGGCGATGCCGGGCACGTCATGGGCGCCCCCGCGCTTGCCGCCCTCCTCGAGGCCGCCCTCGACCAGCGGATGCAGTCGCGTGCCCGGGCGCACGAGCAGTGCGCCCGTCCATGGCGGCGCGCCGAGCGTGCGTCCGCCGATCACCACGAGGTCGGCACCGAGGCCATCATCCAGCGGCATGAGCCCGGCGGTCTCCTCGGCGTCTAGGACGATCACGGCATCCGGGCACGCGGACCGCACCGCCGCCGCGAGCGCCGCGGCATCCTGGACCGTGCCCACCTCGGCCTGCCCGTGGGTGATCACCACGACGTCGGAAGGCGCCTCGGGCCTCGCATCCCCTGTGGCGGCCGGCATCGCGCCACCTCCGACGGTCGATGTGACCGTGGTTACGAGGTCCGCCGGGGAGACGCGCCCGATTGAGTCAACCGGGATCAGGCGCATCTCGCCGGCGCGACGCGTGAGGGTGCGCGCCACGGCGAGCGTGGATGCGTGGGCGAGGGGGTCGGCCACGATCACCGGCGGGTCGGTACCGGCTGCCGCCAGCGACCCCTTGATCGCCAGGTTGCGCGCCTCGGTGGGGCCGGCGGTGAAGATCACGCACTCCGCCGGCCAGCCGGTGAGCGCCGCCACCTGCTCGCGCGCCGCCGCAATGGCATCGGCCGGGCCCCGCGCGGCCTCGTGCAGCGCCATGGGGCTGCCCACGTGCGCGGCCCAGCGGTCCATCTCGGCGCGCACGGCATCGGAGAGCGGCCAGGCGGATGCGTGGTCGAGGTAGGCGGTCATCGCCCCTCCGCCAGCCGTGCGCCGAGCTCGGTGGGCAGCCCTGCCACCTGGATCGCGTTCTGCGCGCCGGGGACGTCGTAGGGGGTGCGCCTGAACCTGAGGGTGAGGGCGTCCATGTCGAGGATCGCCCACGAGGCCCGCGGGTCGAGGTCGCGCGGCTGGCCCACCGATCCGGGGTTGATGATCCACCGGCCGGTCTCGATCGAGAGCGTCTCCTCGCCGCGCACCAGCCCGCCGTCGAGCCTGCCGTCGTCCCCGAGCCGCCATGCGCCCGCCAGGTGGGTGTGCCCGATGAGCATGATGCGCGCGGGGTGGGCGTCGAGCGCCGCCCGCGCCTGCTCGCCGGTGATCACGTACTCCCAGATGGGGTCGCGCGGGCTCGCGTGGAACAGCGCCACCTCGCCCGTGGGGTCCTCAGGCTCGAGCGCGGCCAGGCGGTCGAGCGAGTTGCGATCGAGGCGCGTGCGGGTCCACTCGATGGCCGCGCGCGCGTGCGCCGTGAACTGGTCGGCGCGCACGCGTCCGGCCGCGGCCAGGTCGTGGTTGCCGGCGATGCAGCGCTCCGACTCGGTCACGCACACACGCAGGCACTCCGCGGGATGCGCTCCGTAGCCCACCATGTCGCCGAGGCACCAGACGCGCGTGATGGCGGCCTGGCGGATGGCGCGGCGGACGGCCTCGAGCGCGTGGCGGTTGCCGTGGACGTCGCTGATGATGGCGATGCGGTCGCTCACCGCGGCCTACAGTAACCGCGTGAGCCGCCTCATCCAGTTCGTGGTCGTCGGGCGCCTGCGCCCGCCGCTCGCCGATGCCGGGGCCGAGTTCGAGAAGCGCATCGCCCGCATGGCCGACTTCCAGGTGCACGAGGTGGCCGCCGAGCCCGTGCAGCATGGCGACGACCAGGTGTTCCGGCGCGAGGGCGACCGCATGCGCGCGAAGGTGGCGCAGGGCGCGCACATGGTGGCCATGGACTCCCGCGGCAAGGCCCCCGCGAGCAGCGAGGCGCTGGCCACGTGGATGGGGCGCCGCCTTGAGGACTCCCGGCCCACGTGCTTCCTCATCGGCGGGGCCATCGGGCTCGACCCCTCGCTGGCCACCGACGCCGACGAGGTGATGTCGCTGGGCCCGCTCACCCTGCCGCACCAGCTGGCGCGCGTGGTGCTGGCCGAGCAGGTGTACCGGTCGCTCGCCGACCTCGCGGGGCATCCCTACCCCCGCGCGGGCGGCGCTCGCTAGCATCGCGCGCCGTGCCCGCCGATAGCCCCATCACGCCGCTCGCCCTCGCCCTCGCGCGCGAGGCATCGGAGGTCGCGGGAGCAGCGGACGCGGTGGCCATGCTCGAGCCACCCGCCAACGCGGAGTTCGGCGACCTCGCCACCAACGTGGCCATGACCCTCGCCAAGCAGGCCAGGCGCAACCCACGCGAGATCGCCGACGACCTGGTGGCGCGCATCGGGTCGGCTGACGGCCTGGCGGGGTACGTGCAGTCGGCAGAGGTCGCGGGGCCGGGATTCATCAACCTCACCCTGAGCCCGAGCTGGTTCGCCGACGCCGCCCGCGCCATCGCCGAGGCCGGGGACGACTACGGCCGCGGCCAGGCCGACCCGCGCGAGCGCATCCTCATCGAGTTCGTGTCGTGCAACCCCACGGGGCCGCCGCACGTGGGCCACGCCCGGCAGGCGGCCTACGGCGACGGCGTGGCGAGGATCCTCGAGTACGCCGGCCACGACGTGACGCGCGAGTTCTACGTGAACGACTGGGGCCGCCAGATGGAGCTCTTCGGGGCATCTGTTGCCGCCCGGTACGGCCAGCTGCTGGGCCTCTCCACCGAGGTTCCGGAGGACGGCTACCAGGGCGAGTACGTAATGGCCATCGCCGAGAAGCTGCGCGACGAGGTGGGCGACCAGTACCGCGACCGCGTGGATCCGCCCGACGCCGAGGTGCTGGCGCTCTTCGCGCTGCGCGGCAAGGATCTGATGCTCGCCACCATCACGGAGGAGATCGCGCGGTTCCGGGTGCGGTTCGACGACTTCTTCAGCGAGACGACCCTGCATCAGGGCGGCGCCGTGGAGCGCGGGCTCGAGGCCCTCATCGCATCGGGCGACGCCTACGAGCACGACGGCGCGCTGTGGTTCCGCACCACCGCATATGGAGACGAGAAGGACCGCGTGCTGCGCCGGTCGGATGGATCGACAACCTACCTGGCCGCCGACGTGGCGTACCACCTCGACAAGGCCGGCCGCGGTGACGACCGCCTGCTCGACGTGCTGGGCGCCGACCACCACGGCTACATCGCGCGCCTCCGTGCCGTGATCGAAGCCGGTGGCCACGACCCCGACATGCTCGAGGTGCCCATCGTGCAGCTGGTGTCGCTCACCGAGGGCGGTGAGGCGAAGAAGATGAGCAAGCGCGCGGGCACCCTGGTGACGCTCGGCGAGCTCATCGACGACATCGGCGTGGACGCCGCCCGGTTCTTCCTGGTGCAGCGCAGCCACGAGACGGCCTTCGACCTCGACCTCGACGTCGCCCGTGCCGAGGGCAACGAGAACCCGGTCTACTACGTGCAGTACGCCCACGCGCGCATCGCGGGAATCCTGGCCCAGCAGCCCGAGGCCCCGGCCGATGCCGGCCCGCCCGCCGAGCTCGACCCGGCCGAGCGCGCCCTGCTGCTGCAGCTGGCCCTCTGGCCCGAGGTGGTGCACGAGGCCGAACGGCGCCGCTCGCCCCACCGCGTGGCCGCGTACCTCATGGACCTCGCCCGCGACTTCCACGCCTTCTACCACCGCTGCCGCGTGGTGGGGGAGGCCCCCGAGGTGGTGGCCTTCCGCCTCGACCTCTTGCGCGCCACCCGGTCGGTCATCGCCACCGGACTCGATCTCATCGGAGTCGAGGCCCCCGACCGCATGTAGCCGTGCGCTACCCTTGGTCTGACCCGCGGGTGTAGCTCAGTTGGTAGAGCATCAGCTTCCCAAGCTGAGGGTCGCCGGTTCGAGCCCGGTCGCCCGCTTCTCGGAGTGAGCTCGCGGCCTTCTCCGCGAGCTGAGCCCGAGTGAGGCCGGCCGTGAGGCGGAGTGTCCCGGTCCGGCTGCGCGTGCGGTTGCCTGGCGGCGGCATGGGCGGACGCTACCGGTGACACTAGAGAGGTGCTGGTCGGGGCTCGGGGGCGCGCGGCACCTGACTGGTCCACGACGGCGCGACGTGGCACTACGCTTCTCGTGCTTCTGCACGCACGCAAGGACTCCCCATGCGCCTTCGCACCGCCGCCATCCTCGCCGCCGCCCTGGGCCTCCCCGTCGCAGGCACTGCCTCCGCGTCGGAACTCCCCATCGCCCCGATCGGCACCGGGTCGAAGACCTGCATCCCAAAGCGCGGGGCCTCGTGCAAGGGGATCACCCACCACCGGGTGAACCTCGCCGGGCGTGACCTGCGCGGCGTGCACTTTCATGGCACGAGGCTCCACCACGCGGACTTCCGCCAGGCCGACCTGCGTGGAGCGCGTTTTGACGGCGCGAAGCTCCGGGGAGCGGACTTCAGCGGGGCGAGGCTTAAGGGTGCGTACTTCGGGGCGCCGAGGACCACCCGCAAGGATGCGAACGCGTCATGGCTGCCGCCAGGCTGCAACCCGAACTGCTCAGGCGCGAACCTCGCCGGCGCGAACTTCACCTTCACGAACCTGCTTGACGCGAACCTCGCTGGCGCGAACCTCGCTGGCGCGAACCTGACCATTACGAACCTCGCTGGCGCGAACCTCTCTCGTGCGAACCTCGCTGGCGCGAACCTCACGTACGCCAGCCTCACCTCTGCGATTGTCAGCTACGCGAATCTCATGAGCACGCACCTGGCCGGCGCGTCCCTTTCTTCGGCGAACCTCACCGGCGCATATCTCATAGGCGCGACCCTCACCGGGGCGTACCTCGAGGGCGCGGACCTCACCGGCGCGAGCCTCACCAGCGCGAACTTCACCGGCGCGAGGTTCACCAACGCCAACCTAACCAACGCGAACCTCACCAGCGCGAACCTCACCAGCGCGTACTGGTTCAACACCACCTGCCCCAGCGGCACGGTGACCAGCACCGGCTGCTGACCGGCTGACCACCCAAGGACCCCCTATGCGCCTCCGCACCACCGCCATCCTTGCCACCACCGCCGCGGCGGCGTCGATTGTTCTCCTCTCAGGATGCGGAGGCAGCGCGTCTGAGGCCAGCCCATCCACCACGACCTCCACGACCGCCAAACTCAAGGCGGCATCACGCGCAGGGAACAGGCTGGACTGCTATCCGAACTGCCAGGACGCGAACCTCATCGGCGCGGATCTCAGGGGCGCGGATCTCACCCGCGCGGTCTTCACGGTCGCGAACCTCACTAGCGCGAACCTCAGGGGCGCTAACCTCTTCGGCGCGAACCTCACCAGCGCGAACCTCTTCGGCGCAATTCTCTCCGGCGCGATCCTCACCCGCGCGTACCTCCCCTTCGCGAAGCTCACCTACGCGAACCTCTCCGCCGCGAACCTCGTCGACGCGAACCTCCGCGGCGCGAACCTCGGCAACGCGGACCTCAGGGACGCGAACCTCACCGACGCGAACCTCACCGACGCGAACCTCAGGGACGCGAACCTCAGGGGTGCGAAACTCACCGGTGCGACCTGGAGCAGCACCACCTGCCCCGACGGCACGATGACCGACACCGGCTGCTGATCGACTGACCACCCAAGGACCCCCTATGCGCCTTCGCAC
>JBJTJN010000036.1:0-8461 GCA_046095485.1 Actinomycetota bacterium | reverse complement strand
GCGAGCGCGTGCACGGGGTGGAGCACCGGCTGCTGGTGCGGTGCGTGACGCTGTACGCGCAGGGCAAGGTGCGCCGCGACCCTTCGCGGCTTCGCAGGATGATCGTCGACGATGGAGGTTCGTGAGGTGGCAACGCGACGCGCGCTGCTTTCGGTGTCCGACAAGACGGGCCTGGTGGACCTGGCCCAGGGGCTGGCCGCCGAGGGGGTGCAGCTCATCAGCACCGGCGGCACGGCCAAGGCACTTCGCGACGCCGGGCTCGAGGTGACCGACGTGAGCGAGGTGACGGGCCACCCGGAGATCATGGGCGGACGGGTGAAGACCCTGCACCCCAAGGTGCACGGGGGAATCCTCGCCCGCAAGGATCACTCCGGCGACGCCGAGGACATGGCGGCGAACGGCATCGAGGCCATCGACATGGTGGTGGTCAACCTCTATCCCTTCGAGGAGGCCGCGGCCAAGGACGGGCTCGGTCGCGCCGACGTGGTGGAGGAGATCGACATCGGGGGCCCGGCCATGGTGCGGGCATCGGCCAAGAGCCACGACCGCGTGGCGATCGTGACCGACCCCTCGCAGTACGACGAGGTGCTGGCCGAGGTGAAGGGCGGCGGCTGGGTGAGCGACGCCACGCGGCGCGCGCTGGCGGCTGCGGCGTTCCGCAAGACGGCCGCCTACGACACCGCCATCGCCGCGTGGATGGCGGGCGAGGGCGACCCGGACGTGGACTTCCCCGACCGCTTCACCGTGGGCTTCCGCAAGGAGCTCGAGTGCAGCTACGGCGAGAACCCCCACCAGCGGGGCGCCTACTACCGGCAGATCGGCGCGCCCCAGCACCTGCTGGGCGGCGTGGCCGTGCGCCACGGCAAGCCGCTGAGCTACAACAACCTGCTCGACGTCGATGCCGCCCGCGGGCTGGCCGCGGAGTTCCACGACCCCGCCGTGGTGATCATCAAGCACAACAACCCCTGCGGCGTGGCGCTGGGCGACGACCTGGCCAGCGCCTACCTGCGTGCCAAGTCCTGCGACCCGGTGTCGGCGTTCGGCGGCGTGTACGCGGTCAACCGCACGGTGGACCTGGCCCTGGCCGAGCACCTGGCCGAGATGTTCGTCGAGGTGCTGTGGGCCCCCGGCTACGACGACGAGGCCTTCGAGGTGCTCACCCGCAAGCCCAATGTGCGGCTGCTCGACACCGGCGGCGAGCTGGTGCGCCCCGGCAACGCCGGCGAGCCGGTGTACCGCCGGGTGCTGGGCGGCGTGCTGGTGCAGGACGCCGACGACGTGCACGAGGACCAGGGCACCATGACGGTGGTGACCAAGCGCGCGCCCACCGACCAGGAGTGGGCCGACCTGGTGTTCGCGTGGAAGGTGGCCAAGCACGTGAAGAGCAACGCGATCGTGTTCGCCAAGGACGGCGCCACGGTGGGTATCGGCGCCGGGCAGATGAGCCGCGTGGACAGCGTGCGCATCGCCACACAGAAGGCCGCCGACTACGACCTGCCCATCCAGGGCAGCGCCATGGCCAGCGACGCCTTCTTCCCGTTCCCCGATGCCCCGGTGCAGGCCATCGAGGGCGGGGCCACGGCCATCGCCCACCCCGGCGGGTCGATTCGCGACGACGAGGTGATCGAGGCCGTCGAGGCCCTTGACGCCGCGATGGTCACCACCGGGCACCGGCACTTCCGGCACTGATCTGGGCAGTCGTCATCGGGGCCCTGGCCCTGGCGTGCTGGGCGGGCGTGCTGCTGCACCCCGCCCGGCCGTGGGACCTTCGCCCCGTGGACGACGACGACCCGCCGCCGCCCGACCTGCCCGCGTGGCCGGCGGTGGGCGTGGTGATTCCCGCCCGCAATGAGGCGGAGTCCATCGGGCCCACGCTCGCCGCGCTGGCCCAGCAGGACTACCCCGGCGACATGCGCATCGTGGTGGTGGACGAACGATCATCCGACGCCACTGGCGCCGTGGCGCGCGAGATGGCGCGGGTGTCGCGGGTGCCGATCGAGGTGATCACCGGCGAGCCCCTGCCCGACGGCTGGGCCGGCAAGGTGTGGGGCATGGACCAGGGCGTGCGCCGCCACGACGCCGCCGGCAACCCCGAGTGGCTGCTGCTCACCGATGCCGATATCCATCACGCGCCCGACTCGCTGCGGCGGCTGGTGGCAGATGCCCTGGGGCGCGGCGTGGCACTCGACAGCCGCATGGCGCGCCTGCGGTGCGAGTCGTTCGCCGAGCGGCTGCTCATCCCGCCGTTCGTGCTCTTCTTCTTCCTGCTCTACCCCCTGCGCTGGGCCAACCGGGCGGGAAGCCGCACGGCGTCGGCGGCGGGAGGCTGCGTGCTGGTCACCACCGAGGCGCTGTCCGAGGCCGGCGGGCTGCAGTCGATACGTGGGGCGCTCATCGACGACCTCTCGCTGGTGCGCCGGGTGAAGCACGTGGCTGGGCTGCCCACCCGCCTGGCGCTCAGCCGCACGCGGGTGGTGAGCACCCGCCCCTATGAGGGCATCGGCGACGTGTGGACCATGGTGCGACGCAGCGCGTTCACGCAGCTGCGCCGCAACTGGCTGCTGCTGGCCGGGGTGCTCGCGGTGCTGCTGCTCATGTTTGCCGGACCCATCGTGGCGCTGGTGGCCGGCATCGTGGGTGCGGCCACCGGAGGCGGCGCGCTCGCATGGTGGGCGCTCGCCCTCGGAATCGCGGGCTGGCTCGCCATGGCGGTGGCCGACGGCCCCACGGCCCGCGAGTTCGGCCTGGGCCTGGGCTGGCAACTGGCACTCCCGCTGAGCGGCGTGCTCTACGGAGCCATGACCCTCGACTCCGCACTGCGAGGCCCCCGAGGCGGAGGCTGGAGGTAGCGGCCCACCGGTGACAGTCACCGAGGACAACTGGTGACAGTCACGGAGGGTAAGGCGCACGGGTCGGGTCTAGCCTGAGCGCCGTGAGGTTCCGTTCCCTGCTCGTTGCGCTGCTGGCCGCGCTCGCCGTTGCACCGGTGGCCGTGGCGGACATCCCCTCGGGCGTGCCCGATCCCCTCGCAGCAGACCCGCTCAACCGCGCGGCGCTCATCGCCATGCCGGCCGTGTGGCGGGTGGAGGTGACGACCAGCATGACCGGCATCCGCACCAAGGACGGCACGGTCATCGAGTTGCCACCGCGCGCGCGCAACGTGCGCCGCGAGGGCACCGCCTTCGCCGTCACCCCCGACGGCTACCTGGTGACCGCCCTGCACGTGATCCAGCCCACGGCTGACGACCTGGCCCAGGCCGCGTACTTCCAGTATCTGGCCGTGTCGGGCAAGGCGCACAGCGGCGCCATCGCGGGGCAGTGGGTGAAGGACAACGAGGCCACCCCGGTGGGGCTCGCCCCCGTGCAGCGAGTGGTGCGGGCATCGGCCGCCGGCGCCGCCGCGCGCACGAGCCGAGGCGCCGCCCCGCAGGTGATCGAGACCGACGAGCTGCGCGACATCGCGGTGATCCGCGTGCCCAACGTCACCGACACCCCGTCCATCGGCCTCGATCGCGGGCTCGACCCCGGCACGCCGGTGGCCACGCTGGGCTTCGGTGATGAGGATCCCTTCGCCGAGCCGCAGCGCGGGGCGCTGGTTCCCGCCGTGCGCTTCGGGGTGATCGGTGAGACCGGCGAGATGGAGAAGAACCCGCTGAGGATCCTCACCCTCATCTCGAACGAGGTGCAGAAGGGCGACTCCGGCGGCCCGGCCGTGGACCGCAACGGCCGCGCCCGCGGCGTGGTGCTGATCAAGCGCGCGGCGGGCGGCGGCGCCATGGCCCCCACCGACGAGATCCTGCGCGTGCTCGACCGCGCCAACATCCGGGGCTGGGAGGGCCGTACGCAGTCGCTCTACCGCGACGCCATCGACCGCGTCACCAAGTTCGACCTCGCCGGCGCGCGTGCCGACTTCCGCCGCACCCTGGCCAGCTACCCCGCCCACGGGCTGGCCGCGTATGAGATCGCCCAGCTCGAGCAGCTCAAGCGCGCCCGCCTCAGCCTGGCCGGCGAGCCCTGGTACAAGGGCGGCCTGGTGGCCTCGGGAATCACCGCGCTGGTGATCGCGCTCATCCTCGCCGTGCTGCTGTGGAAAGCCGTCAACCGGTCGCCGGGCGTGCTGGGGCCGCGTGACCGCAAGGCGCCCTTCGACCAGGAGGGCGGCGAGGAGGACGAGTAGCGGCGCGCGGCACCGCTGCGCGCGCATCTTTGTGCAGGCGTGCGCGCTGGGTCACCCGACCCGGGGATAGCGTGGCCTCATGCGCAGCGCTTCCGCATCTCCTGCTGATAGCACGTACTGCTATCTTCAGCACATGAAGCAGGTGATCACCCGCATGCCTGCGGCGCTCCACGCGCTGGCGAAGGACGAGGCCGCCCGGCGTGGGCAGTCGCTCAACGACTTCATCACCGACGCAGTGGTGACTGCCCTGGGCGATGCCGACCACCCGCCGTTCCGCGCGCGTGCGGCTGCGCTCGGCCTGCTGGCTGCCCCGGGTGACTGGACGACCGACGACCTCACGCCCGTGCAGCGAGAGGCGCGCCGGCGCGAGTGGATGGCACGGCAACCCGAGGGCGCCGCTGACGCGGTATTCGAGGCCCTCATGGCCGACCGCCGCGGCGAGCCGTGGCCGTGATCCCCCGGCGCGCGCTGGCCTACATCGACGCCAGCATCGTGGTGCGCACGCTGATGCACGACGAGGACGGCCACCCACGCGGCGTGGCAGCTCTCGCCGACACCACTGCCCGGGCGACCACGTGGACCCTCACGCAGGTGGAGGCCACGTGCGCCCTGCGGGCAGCGCACCGGGCCAAGCGCATCGGTGCGCACTCAGCTGTGGATTCCGACATGGGGGCACTGTTCGCCGGCCCTGATGCCCTCATGCTCCTGCCCGGGAGTGACCCATCGATCGTTGACGTCGCGATGGGCGTGGCCTCCCGGCGCCGCGTGCGGGCGCTCGATGCCATGCACATCGCCGTGGCCCTCGTGGAGGGAAGGCAGCTCGCCGCCGACTGGCCCGTGGTGTTCATCACCGCCGACCACGAGCAGGGCAAGGCCGCGAAGGCCGAGGGGCTTCGCGTGGTGGCGCTCTAGACCCTGGTGCCCTAGGCCTTCTCCGCCCGGCCCCCGAGGTGCTCGGCGAAGAACCCCTCCATCGCCCGGTAGGCGCGCATCCTGTTCTCGGGCTTGGCGAACCCGTGGCCCTCGTCGTCGGCCACGATGTACTCCACGTCCACACCGCGCTCGGTGAGGGCCTCCACGATCTGGTCGCTCTCGTGCTTGGTCACCCGCGGGTCGTTGGCGCCCTGGATCACCATGAGCGGGGTGACGATGTCGTCCACCCGCGACAGCGGCGATCGCGCCCACATGTCCTCGCGCTCGGCCTCGATCTCGGGGTCGCCCACGAACCGGAACCATGTGCTCTTGAGGAACGGCCGCCAGTACTCGGGGAACGACCGGATGAGGGTGACCAGGTTGGACGGCCCCACGAAGCTCACGGCCGCGCGGAAGCGGTCGGGCGTGAAGGTGACGCCCACCAGCGTGGCGTAGCCGCCGTACGACCCGCCGTAGATGCCGATGCGGTCGGGGTCGGCCACGCCCTCGGCGATGGCCCAGTCCACTGCGTCCATCAGGTCGTCGTGCATCTTCCCGGCGAACTCCCGCTCGGCCGCGTGCATGAAGTGCTTGCCGAAGCCGGTGGAGCCCCGGTAGTTCACCTGCAGCACGGCGTACCCGCGGTTGGCCAGGAACTGCGCCACGCCGTCGTACCCCCAGGCGTCGCGGCTCCACGGCCCGCCGTGCACGTAGAGCACCATCGGCAGGCCGGTGGGCTCCACACCACGCGGCAGCGTGAGGTAGCAGTACATCGTGAGCCCATCGCGGCTGGTGATCTGCACGGGCCGCATGGGCGCGAGCTCATCAGGCGACAGCCACGGCCGCGGCCGGAACAGGAACTCGCTCTCCCCCGTCTCGCGGTTGAACAGGTACGTGGCGCCGGGGTCGACGTCGCTGTCGAAGGCCACCACCCACATGGTCTCGTCGGCGTCGCTGCCGGTGATGCGCGGGTCGCCGTCGGCGATCTGGCGCACCTTCTCGAAGTCGCGGGCGAAGCGCTCGTCGAACGCGTGCACCACCAGGCGGTCGCGCAGGTAGGCCGCGCCCAGCAGCGTGCGGTCCTTGTCGCTCACGATCGGCATGCCGAGGTCGGCCACCTCGTCCTCGTCGATCACCGTCTGCTCACCGCTGGCCACGTCGATCGCCACCAGGCGCGAGCGGTCGCTGTCGCGCGCGCTTCCCACCCACATCATGCCGCCGTCGGCGTCGAAGCCGAACGGCCCGCCGCCGTCCTCGTTGTCGAACTCCGCCAGCACGCGGAAGTCGTCCTCCTCCGAGTCACGCACCAGCAGCTGGTAGTCGCCCTCGGGGGTCTGGGCGTAGGCGCCGCGCACCTTGCCGCGGCGGTCGGCCACCCACCCGATGATGTTCCCCGGGTTGGTGGCGATCAGCGTGAGGTCGCCCGTATCCAGGTCGAGCCGCTCCACGTCGAACACCCCGCGCTCGCGCCGGTTGGTGCTCACGATGATCTGCCCCGGCGTGGCGCGTGGCACCGACACGATGCTGGCGCGCACGCCATCGAAGGGCGTGAGGTCGCGTGCCGTGCCGTCGCCGGGGACGTCCACGATCATCACGTGGTGGTTCTCATCCCCGCCCTGGTCCTTGCTGTAGAGGATGTGCTTCGAGTCGCGGGTCCACGAGTAGCCCATCACCCCGCGGTCGGTGTCGCGGGTCACGGGCACGGCCTCGCCGCCCTCGATGGGCCGCACCCACACATTCAGCAGGCCGTCCAGCGGCGCCAGCCACGAGATCATGGTGCCGTCGGGCGACGGCTTGGCCAGTGCGCGCTCGGGGTTGTCGAAGAACTCGCCGAGCGGGATGAGTCGGGGAAGCGTCATGGGGTCGAGGGTAGCCGGGGTGGGTCGCCGTTGGCGCCCGTACGCGCGCCGCTTGGAGCAATCGGGCACACCTGCGTGGGGAGACCCGCCATAGCGTCGCCTGCATGCCGCCGACCTACCGCGATGTGCGAAGGGCCCTACTGGCCGCAGGCTGGACGCCGCTTCGCCAGCGAGGGTCACATGAGATCTGGGGCGGCCCGGACGGCCGACGGCGCTTCACTGTGGCCGGCAAGAATTCCGCTACCGTCCCACGGGCATTCCTTGCATCAATGAGGCGTGAGACCGGATTGAAGGACGTGTGATGAAGCGCTACTTGATTCTCTTCGAGCAGGGTGAAGACGGAGCGTGGGGCGCATACAGCCCTGACATCGCGGGCGTCTACGCGCTGGGTGAGACCCGCGAAGAGACGGAGGCACTCATGCGCGAGGCCCTCCCCGCTCACATCGAGGCGCTTCGCGAGGCCGGCCTCGAGGTGCCGGAGCCCACGCACGAGGTGGAGTTCATCGCCGCCTAAGCGGGCCGGCGGTACCACCGCTGCTCGACCCCGGACGCACACGTGCGGCGCTCGGCGAGCGCCCGCAGCCCCCACTGCTCATCCCCCGCGAGCAGCGGCACCCCCTCGCCCAGGTCGACGGGAATCACCGTGACGATCATCTCGTCGAGTAGCCCGGCGCCCAGCACCTGCTGGATCATCAGGCCGCCGTCCACGTAGACGTCGCGCTCCCCGGCCGCCGCACGGGCCTCGGCCACCAGCTCCGCAGGCGTGCCGCTCACCGCGCGCACCGAGGGCTCGTCGGTGCCGAGCGGCCGGTGGGTTGCCACCAGCACGGGCGTGTCGCCATACGGCCAGTCGATGCCGAACCCCGCCACCACGTCGTGCGTGCGTCGGCCCATCAGGATCGCCCCCACCCCGGCCATGAAGGCGTCGTAGCCGTAGTCCTCGCCGGCGTGGCCATCGGGAAGCCACGAGAGGTCGTCACCGGGCCCGGCGATGAAGCCGTCCCGCGACATGGCGATAAACGCGCGGATCACACGCGCCACTGTGCCAGAGCATGAAAAAGGGGGCAGCCACCCCGAGGTGACTGCCCCCTGTCCTGCGCCACCTACCTGCCGGCGCGGTGCTACTTGATCTTGATCACCGACTCGCTCTTCGCGTTGCCGCTCGGCGCGTAGATCACGCGCAGGTTGAGCTTCTTGGCCTGGGCCTTGCGAAGCAGCGCGCGGGTGACCAGCTTGGCGTTGTCCTCCGTGGTGGTGATCACCGCCGCGGTGTACGCCTTCTTCAGCTTGCGCTTGCCGATCTTCGTGCCCTTCTGCATCGGCACGCGGTTGCTGGTCGCCTGCTCACGCGACATCTCGTTGGACGTCGGCCGCTCGAAGATGAAGGTGTACTGGCCCTTCTCCGCCAGCTGCACCGCCACCGAGACCACGGCGTTCTCGCCCGGGGTGTTGGTGTCGACCGTCGGGGTGCGGAGCGTGGTGGCGGCCTGCGGGGGCGCCGGGGTCTCGGTGG
>JBJTJN010000035.1:0-6418 GCA_046095485.1 Actinomycetota bacterium | reverse complement strand
GGCGGGCAAGGCGCTCGGGGCGAAGGGGCTGTTCATGCAGCGCACCCTGATATTCCCGGCCATCGTGCCGTCGCTGGTGACCGGCCTGAAGATGGGCTGGTCGTTCGCGTGGCGCGCGCTGATGGCCGCGGAGATCGTGGTCACCGGCGCCGCGGGCCTGGGCGGCGTGCTGGAGCTCGGGCGCGAGAGCGGCGCGCTCGAGGTCGTGATGGCCGTGTTCCTGGGGATCCTCGTGGTGGGCATCGTCACCGAGCAGCTGTTCTTCACGCGCCTGGAGCGCTGGGTGAACCAGCGCTGGGGGCTCGTGGGTGCGCGCTAGGCGGGGGGTCGCCGCCGCTCTGGCCGCAGCGCTGGCCGCCGTGGTGGCGTGCATGGCCCTGCTGGTGGCCGGGTGCGGCGGGGGAGGGCCGGCCGACTCGGTGCGCCTGGGGCTGTTCCTCAACGTGACGCACGGGCCGGCGCTCATCGGGCTGCAGCAGGAGTTCGCCAAGGGCCTGGCAGGGCTGCCGGTGGAGGAGCAGGTGTTCGCGAGCGGGCCCGAGGAGGTGAGCGCCCTGCTTGGTGGATCGCTGGATGCCGGCTACCTGGGGCCTGGTCCCTACGTGCTGGCCGAGAGCCGCGCGCCCGGGCGGTTGCGGCTGCTGGCCGGCGTGGTGACCGGCGGCCAGGCGATGGTGGCCCGCGAGGGCAGTGGCATCCGCACCATGGCCGATCTGGTGGGCAGGCGCGTGGCCGTGCCGTCGCACGGCAATACCCAGGACCTCACGCTCAGGCTGCTGCTCGACGACGCCGGCCTGCGCGCCGACGACCAGGGCGGTGAGGTGGAGGTGGTGCCGGTGAAGAACTCGGCGCTGGGCGAGGCCCTCAAGCAGGACGTCGTGGACGCCGCGCTGGCCCCGGCGCCGTACGGCGAGCGCCTCGTGGGCGACGGGGTGGCCGTGCCCGTGCCGGCGATCGACCGGAAGATCGCCCAATGGCGGATTCCCGCCACCATCCTCGTGGCGACCGAGGAGTTCGCGCGCGCCAACCCCGAGGCCACCGCGGCGCTGGTGCAGGCCAACGCCCGGGCCGCGGACCGCGCGCGCCGCGACCGCCTGGCCGTGGCGCGGCGGTTCAACGAACTGCTGTCCGAATCGACGGGCAAGGAGATCGACGAGAAGGTGCTGCTGGCATCGCTCGCGGCGATGACGCCCACCACGGACATCGCCCCCGGTGCCATGGCCCTGATGGTGCGCTCCGCCGAGGTTTCGGGGTACTCCGGGGGCCCCGTGCCGCCCGCCGCGCTGGTTCCGCGCCCCGGCTGACCATGGGGCGGGAGGAGTCGGCCCGCCCGCGTGGAAACGTGAGGCGCACCGGAACACTCCCTGGAGGGCATGCAATGGCGCGTCAGGCACGCGTTCTCGTGATGGCGAACCAAAAAGGCGGGGTGGCGAAGACCACCTCGACGCTCAGCCTCGCCGCGGCCCTGCACGAGAAGGGGCAGCGCGTGCTGGTGGTCGACCTCGACCCCCAGAGCAACCTCTCGATGAGCCAGGGCATCGACGTCGAGAGCCTCCAGGACGGCATGTACGACGTGCTGGTGAAGGCCCTGCCGATCAGCGACATCATCCAGGTGCGCGAGATCGACATCGCCCCTGCCGGCATCGAACTGGCCGGCGCCGAGCTGGCGCTCTCGAGCATGATCGGCCGCGAGCGCGCCCTGCAGCGCGCGCTCGAGCCCGTGCGCTCGCGCTACGACTACATCATCATGGACACCCCGCCGTCGCTGGGGCTGCTCACCATCAACGCCTTCGTGGCGGCGCAGGGCGTGATCGTGCCGGTGCAGTGCGAGTACCTCTCGCTGCGCGGCCTCGCCCAGCTCACCCAGACGCTCGAGCAGGTACGCGAGCACCTGAACCCCGACGTGGACATCTTCGGGATCCTCCCCACCATGTACGACGGGCGCACCATGCACTGCCGCGAGGCCGTGGACGTGCTCATCGAGAGCTTCGGCGACGTGGTGTTCCGCACGCGCATCGGCAAGACCGTGCGCTTCGCCGAGGCCCCCGTGCAGGGCAAGAGCATCCTCGCCTACGACGGCAGCGGGCAGGCCGCCCGCTGGTACCGCCAGCTGGGGCGCGAAGTGCTGGAACGCGACGGCGCATGGAACGACGACCTCGAGAGGATGCGCCGCCCGGTGCGCGACGTGAGGCCGCAGTCCGGGCCGAGCCTTAGACTGGCCTCGTGAAGAAGCAGTCCATGCGCGAGGGTCCGCTCGCGGACCTGTTCAGGAGCACCACCCCGGGCGAGGGCGGCGCACAGGGCATGCAGTCGGAGGCCCCGGCCGAGACCCGCCAGGAAATCCCCATGCGCGCCGAGGGCCAGGCCGTGGTGCGGGTGGTCGGCGTGGGCGGCGGTGGCTGCAACGCCGTAGACCGCATGATCGAGGCCGGCGTGCATGGCGTGGAGTTCATCGCCATCAACACCGACCGCCAGGCGCTCGACAGCAGCCGCGCCGACGTGGTGATTCCCGTGGGCGCCGAGGTCACGCGCGGGCTCGGCACCGGCGGCGACCCGGCACTCGGCGAGATGGCCTTCCGCGAGAGCGAGGAGCACCTGCGCCGCGTGCTGCGCGGCAGCGACATGGTGTTCATCGCCGCGGGCGAGGGCGGCGGCACCGGAACCGGCGGCGCCCCGGTGGTTGCGAAGGTGGCCCGCGAGCTCGGGGCGTTGGCCGTCGCGGTGGTCACCCGTCCATTCGGCTTCGAGGGCAACAAGCGCGCGGGCACCGCCGATCTGGGCATCACCCACCTCAGCGACGCCGCCGACACGGTCATCGTCATCCCGAACGACCGCCTCATGAGCGTGCTCGAGCGCGGCACCAGCGTGATCCAGGCGTTCGCCGTGGCCGACGACCTGCTGCGCCAGGGCGTGCAGGGCATCAGCGACCTCATCACGCTTCCGGGTCTCATCAACGTCGACTTCGCCGACGTGCGCACGATCCTCAAGGACGCCGGCACCGCGCTGCTGGGCATCGGCTACGCCACGGGCGGCAGTCGCGCAACCGACGCCGCCACGGCGGCGATCTCGTCGGCCCTGCTGGAGACGCCCATCGACGGCGCCCGGGGAATCCTGCTCGGCATCACCGGCGGCCCGAGCATGTCGCTCATCGAGGTCACCGAGGCCGCCCAGGTGGTGGCAGACGCCGCGGACCCCGACGCCAACATCATCTTCGGCGCCACGATCGACGACCAGCTCGAGGACCAGGTGTGGGTCACCGTCATCGCCGCGGGCCTGTCGGGCACGCCGGCGCGCGGGGGCACGAGCATGGCGGGCATCGGATCGCGCACGCCCGCCACGCGCGTGGAGCGCGGACGTCGCGCGCGCCCCGAGAGCGCCGCCGCGCTCAGCAGCTCGTCCGAGATCGCCGAGCCGCCCGAGGCGCCCGACCTCTCGGCCGACGTGCCGCCGCCGCCCGAGCCGCGCGAGCCCCCGGAGGCCCCGCCGTCGCTGTCGGTGGCGCCCGACCCCGATCTTCCCGCCGCGGCGCCGTCCGCCGCGGAGACCACCGCGGTCACGCCTCCGGGCGAGGAGTCCACGCGCCTGTTCTCGGTGGAGGACGACAAGGGATCCTCCGACCCGGACGGCGGATCCGCCGCCTAGGCGCGCGCGCCCGGTGATCACGGGCGCGGTGGCCGCGGGCAACCCGCTCTCGGCGCGGGCCGGCGCACGCGCGCTGGCGGGTGGCGGCACGGCGGTGGACGCCGTGATCGCCGGTGCGCTCACGGCGGCCGTGGCCGAGGCCGTGCTCACCGGTCCCGGGGCCGGGGGGTTCCTGCTGGTGCGCCCGCCGGGGGGCCCTGCGACGGTGCTCGACTTCTTCGTGGCCGTTCCCGGGCTCGGTCCCCGGGGGCGGCGACTCGACCCCGACGACCTCCACGCCTTCACGGTGCCCTTCGGCACCGCCGAGCAGGTGTTCCACATCGGCCCGGCGTCGGTGGCCGTGCCGGGCATGCTCGCCGGGCTCGACGAGGCCTCGCGCCGGTTCGGGCGCCTGCCCATGGCCGACCTGGTGCGCCCCGCCGTGCAGCTGGCGCGCGAGGGAGTGGTGGTGGGGGAGGAGGCCGCGTACCTGCACGGGATACTCGAGGACATGCTGCGCCACACCCCGGCGTCGGCGGCGCAGTTCACGCCCGACGGCCGGCCGGCGGGCCCCGGCACCACCCTGGTGTTCGACGACCTCGCCGCCACGCTCGAGAGGTTCGGTCGCGAGGGCGCGGCGTGCATGTACCAGGGCGTGGTGGGCGAGGAGATCCTGCGCTACCTCGCAGCCACCGGGGGCCTGCTCACGCCGGATGACCTCGCGGCCTATCGGGTGGTGGAGCGCCGGCCGGTGGAGGTGACGTTCCGCGACGTCACCGTGCTCACCAATCCGCCGCCCTCCAGCGGGGGCGTGCTCATCGCGGCGGCCCTCGACCACATGCAGGGGCGACCGGCGCCCCCGGATGATGAGGCCTTCTACGCCGGCATGGCCCGTGCGCAGGCGGCCGCCAACGCCATGCGCGGGCCGGGGTTCCACGAGGGCCTCGGCGAGGAGGACTTCCTCGAGCGCTTCTGTGCGGCCATGCGCGCCGCCGACTCCGATGGCACCCCGCCGTCGCGCAAGCCCACGGGCACCACGCACGTGAGCGCCATCGATGCCGAGGGCGGCATGGCCAGCCTGTCGTCGTCCAATGGATCGGGATCGGGCGTGGTGGCACCGGGCACCGGTGTGCTGCTCAACAACATGCTGGGCGAGAGCGACCTCAACCCGGCCGGGTTCGGGTCGCTGCCGCCCGGCGCGCGCATGACGTCGATGATGGCGCCCACCCTCCTGCTGCGCGGCCATGCGCCGCTGGCGGCCGTGGGATCGGCGGGCTCCAATCGGCTGCGGTCTGCGATCCTCATGGTCGTCGCCGGGATGGTGGACGGCGGCCTCGGCCCCGGTGAGGCGGTCGGCAGGCCGCGCGTGCACCACGAGGGCGGCGGCCTGGACGTGGAGGGTGGCGTGCCCGCCGGCGCCGTGGCGGCCCTGGGGGGCGCCGGCTTCGACCTCCGGCTCTGGGACGAGGCCAACCTCTATTTCGGCGGGGTCTCGGCGGTGGGCGTCACCGACCGGGGGCTCGAGGCCGCGGGTGATCCGCGGCGCGGCGGTGGCGCCGCCGGGGTGGACGACGAGGGGCGGGTGGTGCAGCTGTGAGCACGCGCGAGGTGACGGCGGGGGACAGGACATTCGAGTTGGTGGCCGAGCCACCCCGGACATCCCTCACCGATGACGCCCACACGCTCTGGGGCTTCAACGTGCAAGTGCGCGAGGGCGGCCAGGTGGTTGCCATCAAGACCTGCTTCGTGGGACGCGTGACCGTGCAGGCGCGCCACCCCGAGGCGCTGCAGGGAACCGCCGAGGACATCGCGGCCGTGGTGCACCAGATGGCCTTCGACAAAATCGCCGAGGGCCTGGCCTCGGGCGACGTGGACGACGCCCTGGTGTTCGCCTAGGCCGCGGTGCGGTCTTGCGGGCTGGGGCGCATGCCGCTGATCTCCACGGCCACCGCGATGGCCTGCTGGCGCTCGTCATCGGGGGCCTCGTCGGCGATGCGCCAGGCCTCGCGCGCCGCCCAGCGCAGGCGCTCGGCCTCGTCGGGCCTGCCCTTGGCCTCGCGGGCCTGCTGCACCAGGTGCTCCAGCACCCGCGAGCGGTCCTTGGCCGAGAGCTCGCTCTGCGTGTAGCCGCCCCCGTGGCGCATGAGGATCCAGAACACGAACAGCAGGAGCGGGATCTTGATGGCGAGGAACACGATGAGCGCCCCCGCGGCGAGCGTCTCGGGGCCGAATGCCGCCCCGGCGAACGACACCATGACGGTGCCCAGCACCACGGCGCCGGCGAGGAGCGCCACCACAGCCAGCGCACGCCAGCCGTGCAGGTCGCCGTCGCGGTCGTAGAAGAGGCGCACCACCCAGCTCTGGCGGGCGGCCTTCGCGCGGTCGTCGCGTGAGATGCCCATCGCGGCCGACGCTAGCACCGGCCCGTCAGCCCGGGGGCAGTATCCGCCCCGCCACGCCGCCGACATTGACGGATGTCCCGTCGGGCACCTCGTGCCGCACCATGCCGAGGGCCATCCAGCCGGCGCCGGGAACCTCCGCCACGCTCGTCACGGTGCCCACCGGGCCCGTGCGTGCGATCGCGCCAGCGCCCGTGCCCGTGCCGTCCCCCGCATCACCGGGCACGAGCACATCGGTGCCCGCAGCCACGGTGCCATCGAGGGCGATGCGCGCCAGGCGCCGGTTGGCGTGGCCGCGGTAGTGCAGGCGCGCCACGGTCTCCTGCCCCAGGTAGCAGCCCTTCTCGAACGACACCGCGTCGTCGAGCCGGGCCTCCTGCACCAGCGTGCGATCGCCG
>JBJTJN010000034.1:0-7244 GCA_046095485.1 Actinomycetota bacterium | reverse complement strand
CATTTGCGGTCCCCGCAAATGCCGATCCCGTTTCGGCGAGTGGCCGCAACCCCCATGCACGACCCAGCCCGGGGCTACAGCTCGCCCGTGGGCTCCGCTTCCTCTTCGTCTTCCCAGCGGCGGCGGCGGGGGCCGCGGCTGCCCATCTGCACGTAGAGGACGACGCTCACGATGCCGATGATGAGGCCGATCCAGAACTGCCACATGGCGAGCGGGTTGCCGCTGAAGATGCCGAAGAGCAGAAGGACGGCGATGTCGATGACGAGCGCGATCAGGCGCTGGCGCGGCGGGGCGAGCTGCACCACCCAGGGCGCCGCTATCGAGATGATGAGGAGCAGGATCGAGCTCATGTCTCCAACCGAATCGGGGAGGGACGCCGGGGTGGCGCCCATTTCCAGCGCGAGAGCGTAGCGGAGGCGGGCGAAATCGCCCGTGCAGGGCGCGCGTCGCTACTCTCGCGCCGTGCGGGCCGTGGGCATCCATCTCGTGCAGGACACCCGGCGCGATGACGCCCCGGCGATGTCCGCCGTGGCCGCGATCACCCCTGACAACGTGCTGTCAGGGGTGCGGATGTGCCGTTCCGATGCGGATATCGTGGATGCCGTGGGTGATGAGCCGGCCCTGGTGCTGCTCGACGCGCCGGTGGTGGTTCCCGACGTCAAAGGGCGCCGTGACGTGGAGCACGTGCTCGCCTGGCTGGATATCGCCGCATTCCCGGTGACCCCCACCCGCATGCAGAAGGCCTATGGCGGAGCGCGTGGCGTGGCCCTGGGCGCGGCGCTCGCGGAGGCGGGCCATGTGGTGGCCGAGGCGCTACCCGACCAGGTGCTGCGGCAGGTGATGTGGGAGCAGGATCATCCGCCCGCTTCACCGGCCCTGCCGCTGGCCGACTACCGCGCCGCCTGGGTCGGGGTGCGGGCGCCGGCGTTCCGGCCGCGGGGCGGCAGGGCCCGGAATGACGGCCTCGCACCCGCACGGGCGCTGCTCGCAGGAGTGGTGGACCTCGGTGCGTGGCCTGCGGCGGAGCGCGATGGCGATCTCGCCGATCTCGATGAGGCCGCGGCGATTGACGCGGTTGCGTGCGCGCTGCTGGCGCGTCGCTGCCTCGATGGCCCCGGTGACCGCTGGGCGCTGGTCGGCGACGCCGCGGCGGGGCGCGTGGCCCTGGCCGCATGCCCCGAGATGATCGACCGGGCGGGTATCAACATCGCCCGGCTGCGCGAGGAGGGGACGATCAACATCGCGCCCGAGGTTGCGGGCGCGATGGTCGGGCCGCCACAATCATGGTGAGCCGCGGAGTGCCGCGGGAACCCGACCGGGAGGCACCCCGTGTCCAGTGACAGCGTCTACAAGGTCATCGAGATCGTCGGCACCAGCGCCGAGTCGTGGGAGGCCGCCACCAAGCTGGCCGTGGAGACCGCATCGAGCACCCTGCGCGACCTGCGCGTGGCCGAAGTGGTGAAGCAGGACGTGACGGTGAAGGACGGCACGGTGGACCGCTACCGCGTGCGCCTTCTCATCAGCTTCAAGTACGAGCACTAGGACCGGTGCGCACCGGCCCCGCGCGCGTGCAGCGCTGCGGGTCAGGCCCGGCGCACCAACATCTCAAGCACCTCGACTGACGCCGACGCAAGGGCGTCGGCGAGCTCGTCGGCGTCGCGGTACGGGCGGTCGTCGATGAAGCGGGCCTCCACCGGGGCCTGCACGACGTCGGTGGCGAACGGCCAGGGGTCGAGCACGCACGCGAGCGCGGCCTCGTCGTGGGGCGCGTGCCCGTCGAGGAGCTCGGGACGCACCGCGATGTCCACCCCGCGCTCGTCACCCGGGCAGCGGGGAACACGGCGCAGGGACCACTCCTCGCCACCCGAGAGGCCCCTCCACGTGAGGTAGAGGCTGAGCAGGTCGATGGCCTGAAGGATGCGGTACGCCGACCAGGTCCAGCCGGCGAGATCGGCCCCCTCCCCCAGGCCTGACCGCAGGGCGCGGCCCGCGCGGGCGCGGTCGATCACCAGGTCGCGGGCGGGCTCGGGGCGGTCATCGAGCCTCTCCACCTCGCCGTCCAGGCCCAGGCGGCGCATCACCAGGCCCGCGCCGTGCATGCCCACCAGCAGCTCCACCCGATCGCCGCGCGTGGCGGCCGCCGCGGCGCTGGCGCGGTGTATGGCCACGTGATCGCCGAGCTCCATGGCGACGAACCCCAGCGGCTCGCCATCCGGCAGCACCTGCGGATGCGCCTCCCACTCGCGCCACCCCTCGTCATGCCAGGCCGTGGCCTCGACCACCGGGGCCCAGGGCTCCGGCCGCGCGAACTCGTCGTTGCCCCACGGCGCCACGAGCAGGCCGCACTGCACCTGGTGCGCCACCTGGGTGACCAGCCGCAGCCGGCCAGCCGTGCGCGCCACGATCATGCGGCGGCGTCGGCCGCCAGGCACGCGGCCCCGATGATGCCCGCCTTGTTGCGCAGCGCCGCCGGGCGCACGGGCGGACGAACGTCGAGCAGGGGGCTGAACTTCTCGGACTTGCGCGACACCCCGCCGCCCAGCAGCACGAGGTCAGGCCAGAGCAGGGCGTCCATGGCGCTGATGACCTCCGACAGCCGCTCGGCCCAGTGGGCCCACGAGAGGTCCTCATCCTCGCGAACCGCGGCCGATGCCAGGTGCTCGGCGTCGTGCCCGCGCACCTGCAGGTGCCCGAATTCGGTGTTGGGCACGAGCACGCCGTCGCTCAGCAGCGCCGAACCGATGCCGGTGCCCAGGGTGAGCAGCAGCACCACGCCGGGCTCGCCGCGCGCCGCGCCGTGGCGGACCTCCCCCACCCCCGCCGCATCGGCGTCGTTCACCACCACCACGGCGCGCCCGAGCGCATCGGCGAACAGGTCGCGGGCAGGGGCGCCCACCCACGCGGCGTCCACGTTGGCCGCCGTGGTGGTGACGCCATCGATCACCGGCGCGGGAAACCCGATGCCCACGGGCAGGTCAGCGGGGAACCCCGCGATGAGATCTCGGGTGGCGGCCACCACGGCGTCGGGCGTGGCGGGCTGCGGGGTGTCCACGCGCACGCGATCACCCACGAACTCACCCGCGGCGATATCCACCAGCGCGGCCTTGACGCCGCTGCCGCCGACGTCGATGCCGATCGCCCGCATCAGGCCGTCGCGGGCACGTGCGGGCTGCTCAGCATGTCGTCGAGGTCGGGCGGCAGCAGGCGCGCTGCGCCGGCCGGACCCATGCTGCCGCGCCAGTAGGGCTCCACGGGCGGCGGGTCCTCCAGCAGCGGGCCGATCACCCGCCACTGCTCCTCCACCAGGTCGTCGCGCGCGAACAGCCGGCGCTCGCCCGCGATGGCGTCGCCCAGCAGGCGCTCGTAGGCCGCCGGACCCGGCAGGCCGAGGCGCGTGGAGTAGTGCACCGAGAGGTCCACGGTCTCCATCACCACGCGGTCGCCCGGCTGCTTCACCTGCATGCTGAGCTCGATGAGGTCGTCGGGCTTCATGCGGAACCGCATGCGGTTGGGCTCGAAGGTGCCGTCGGCATCGGGGAACAACTGCCGCGGCGGGGCCACGTACTCCACCACCGCCTCGGTGAGCGTGCGGGCCAGGCCCTTGCCCGCCCGGATGGTGAAGGGCACACCGGCCCACCGCCAGGAGTCGATCTCGAACCGGAGCGCGCAGTAGGTGTCCACGTCGCTGTCCGGGGCCACGCCGTCCTCCTCGCGGTAGCCCTCGTACTGGCCTCGCACGATGTCCGTCGAGGTGAGGGGCCGGATGGATCGCAGCACCTTCATCTTCTCGTCGTTGATGCTGTCGGCATCCATCGACACCGGAGGGTCCATGGCGAGGATGCACACCAGCTGCAGCAGGTGGTTCTGCACCACGTCGCGCAGGCACCCCACCGTCTCGTAGAACGCCCCGCGTCCCTCCACGCCGAACGACTCGGTCATCTCGATGTGCACGTGGCTCACGTAGCGGCGGTTCCACAGCGGCTCGAGCATGGTGTTGCCGAATCGCGCCACCAGCAGGTTCTGCACCTGCTCGTAGCCCAGGAAGTGGTCGATGCGGAAGATCTGGTCCTCGCGCAGCTCGGTGGAGAGCATGTGGTTGAGCGCGATGGCCGACTCCAGATCGCGCCCGAGCGGCTTCTCCACCACCACGCGGCAGTTCGCCGTGAGGTCGTGGTGCGCGAGCGAGTCGACGACGTCGCCGAAGAGGCCCGGGGGGATCGCCAGGTAGAAGACCGGCAGCGACACGTCGCTGAGCACCGCGGCCAGGTCGTCGAACGTGGTGGGGTCGGTGTACTCGCCGTGCACGTAGCGCATGGACGCGATGAGGGCGCGCGAGGCGTCGTCATCGGGGTCGAGCCCGGCGTCCTTGAGCGAGTCGCGGATGCGCTCGCACAGGCGATCGAGCGTCCACCCCTCGCGGGCGATCCCGACGACGGGGATTCCCAGCTGCCCGCGGGCCTCGAGCTCGTGCAGCGCAGGGAAAAGCTTCTTGTATGCCAGGTCGCCGGTGGCCCCGAACAGCACCAGGCAGTCCGCGCGCTCGCTCATGACGATGCCTCCGCATGTCCGCCGAAGCCCCGGCGCATGGCCGAGAGCACCTTGTTGGCGTACTCATCATTACCGCGACTGGCGAAGCGGCTGAACAGCGCCGCCGCAAGCACCGGCACGGGCACGCCCTCGTCCACGGCGGCCTGCACCGTCCACCGGCCCTCGCCCGAGTCGGACACCCGGCCCGAGAAGCCGTCCAGCCGCGGGTCGCGCGCGAGCTCATCGGCCGTGAGGTCGAGCAGCCACGACTCCACCACGCTCCCCCGCCTCCAGAGCTCGGCCACGGCCGGGATGTCGATGTCGTACCGGTAGAGCGCAGGGTCGGAGAGCGGGGCGGTCTCGGCGTCGGCCGCGCGGTCGTCCGACCCCGCGTTCGCGTGGTGCAGCACGTTGAAGCCCTCGGCATATGCCGCCATCAGCCCGTACTCGATGCCGTTGTGCACCATCTTCACGAAGTGCCCCGCGCCGGCCGGGCCGCAGTGAAGCCAGCCGCGCTCGTACGAGGGCGGGTCACCGTGGCGCGCCGGGGTGCGCGGAGCGGCGTCGAGCCCGGGGGCCAGGGCCTCGAGCACCGGCTCGAGCACGGCCACCGCGGCGTCGTCACCGCCCACCATCAGGCAGTAGCCCCTCTCAAGGCCCCACACGCCGCCGCTCACGCCGGCGTCCACGTGGTGGATTCCCCGGGCCGCAAGGGCATCGGCCCGGCGGATGTCCTCGTGGTAGTGGCCGTTGCCGCCGTCCACCACGATGTCCCCGGGCTCCAGGTGCACGGCCACCTCGTCGATGGCCGAGGTGGTGACCGCGGCGGGCAGCATGAACCACACCACGCGGGGTGCGGCGAGGGCCGCCACCAGGGCCGCCGGTCCATCGGCGCCCTCGGCGCCGCGGGCCACCACGCCCTGCACCGCCGCGGTGTCGCGGTCGTAGCCCACCACCTCGTGCCCGGCGCGCACGAGGCGCTCCGACATGTTGGCCCCCATCCTGCCGAGCCCGATCATCCCGATCCGCATGCACGCCCTCCGGTGCCGCGGCGCGCCGGTGGCGCCGCCCGGCCCAAGGCTACCCTCCCGCCCATGCGTGAACGCGTGGTGCTCGGGGATGACCTGATGGCGGGCGTATGGGCCGCCGGGCGAATCGCCGACCTGCTTGCGGCGGCCGTGCGTGAGCGCGGGCGGGCCTCGCTGGCCCTCTCGGGTGGCCGCTCACCGTGGGCGATGATGGCCAATCTCTTCGCCCGTGATCTCCCCTGGTCCGAGGTTGACGTGCTGCAGGTGGACGAGCGCGTGGCACCCGACGGTGATGACCAGCGCAACTGGACCCGCATCGGCCCGCTGCTCGCGGCGTCGCCCGCCGCCGCCGCGCATGCCCACCCCATGCGGGTGGCCGACGGGGCCGAGGCGGCCGTGCGCGACTACCTCGGGGTGCTCGCCGGGCTGGGTGGCCCCATCGACGTGGTGCAGTTAGGCCTGGGCGACGACGGCCACACGGCCAGCCTTGCTCCCGGCGACCCGGTGCTGGATGTGACCGATGCGCCGGTGGCCGCCACGTCACGGCCCTTCAACGGCACCGAGCGGGTGACCCTCACCTACCCCGCGCTCGACGCCGCGCGCGAGGCGCTGTGGCTCGTCACCGGCGAGGCCAAGCGCGAGATGGCGACGCGGCTGGAGGCAGGGGATGCGTCGATCCCTGCCGGACGTGTTACGACGCCGTCACAGGTGCTGGTGCTCGACCGCGCCGCCAGCGGCGAAGGATGAGACCGTCCACCGGGCGCATGCGATGGCACGGCGTCACGGACCTCCAGCGTGGTGCTGTGGTCACCGCGGCGGCCACGGGGTGACCGTGGACGCCGGCACGCGCTGGCGGTGGTCGCCGTCGGGACCGGCGATCACGGCGTGCGCGCCGTCGAAGCCCACGAGCACCCCGAACCTCCAGCCGCGACGGTGCGGGTAGCGCACCTGATCGCCGGGGATGAGGTCCGGATAGGCGAGGCTCATCTGCGCCTGTGCGAGGTCGGGTTCGGGTGCCATGTCCATCGTCAGGTTTCGGCGCCACCGTGACATCCCCTGCGCCCCCATGCGCTCCGCCCCGGTAGTGTCGCCGCGCGCCTCACCGGGGGCGCCGTCAACCGCACGATCCTGAAGGGGACCGCATGAACACGACCGAGTTCGCCAAGGCACTCGCCACTCGTACGGACATGACCGTGGCCGAGGCCACGAACGTGACCAAGCACTTCCTCGACCTGCTCAAGGAGGGCGTCAACAAGGGCGAGCGCATCGCGTTCCTCGGCTTCGGCACGTTCTCGGTGGCGCGTCGTCCGGCCCGCACCGGCGTGAACCCGCGCAACCCCACGCAGAAGGTGAAGATCCCCGCGCGCAACGTGGTGCGCTTCACCGCGGGCTCATCGCTGAAGGAGGCCGCGAACGGCACGTTCAAGCCGCTCGCCGCCGCCAAGAGCGCCGAGAAGAAGGCCGTGGCCACGGCCAAGAAGGACGTGAAGAAGGCCACGACGGCCGCCAAGCGCACCACCGCCAAGGCAAAGACCACGGCGAAGAAGGCCACCAAGAAGGTCGCCCCCAAGAAGGCCGCCCCCAAGCGCAAGTAATCCCGCGGGGGGGCGGGGGGGGGGCCCCCGCCCCCCCCGAGACCACACCCCCCCCCGCCCGCCCCGGGCGCGCCCGGGGGCACGCGGCACACGC
>JBJTJN010000033.1:0-6969 GCA_046095485.1 Actinomycetota bacterium | reverse complement strand
ACGCGGAACTGTTCGGGCAGGGCCCCGAACACCGGGGTCGCCGTGCCGCCGTTGACGTTCGCCGAGAGGCGCAGGCCAGTCCGGATGAGCTGCAAGGCCTGCTTCGAGATGCCCAGCGGGCGCGTGGCGCGGGCGCTCAGCAGGTCGCGCAGCACGCGACCATCGGCATCCACCACGGCGCGGCCGAGCGTGGGCGTCACCACGGTGCCGCCGTTGGCGATGGCGGCATAGGCCACGGCCATCTGGATGGGGGTCACCAGCACGTTGCCCTGGCCGATGGACATGTTGATGGAGTCACCGGGGCGCCATGAGCAGTTGATGGGGTCGACCTTGCGGTCGCATGTGCGGCGCTTGTAGGCGAGGTCCGGCACCAGGCCGGAGCTCTCGCCCTCGCTGGTGTCCAGGCCCGTCGGCCGTCCCAGCCCGAACTTGCGCGACCAGTCCTGCAGCGGCCAGCCGCGCACGCGGTACGAGCGGTCGCCGAGCTCGTAGAAGAACGTGTCGCTCGACACCTCGAGGGCCTCGGAGATGCCGATCTTGCCGTGGTCGGTCTCGTTGAAGCCCTTGAAGCGCGTCTTGTAGAGCACCACCGATCCGGGCGACTCGATGATCTCGCCCGCCGTGTAGAGCCCGCTCTGCAGCGCGGCGGTGGCGGTGATCGCCTTGAAGGTGGACGCCGCCGGGTACTCACCGCCGATGGCGCGGTCGAGCAGCGGGCGGCTGGGGCTGGTGAGCACGCGGCGCACATCGCGCGGGGTGCCCGACTGGAAGACGTCGGGGTCGAAGGTGGGGTACGACGCCAGGGCGAGGACGGCGCCGGTCTTGGGGTCGATGGCCACGCCCGCGGCACCGGTGGACGTGCCCGAACCACGGACCTCATCGCGCAGGGCAGCCTCGAGCGCCTTCTGCACCTTGAGGTCGATGGAGAGGCGCAGCGCCTGGCCCGGGCGCGGCGGCGTCTGCGAGAGGATCCCCCGGCCCACCACCTCGCCGCGGGCGTCCACCTCCACCTGCTCGCGCCCGGCGATCCCGCGCAGGTACTGCTCGTACTCGGCCTCCATGCCGGCGCGACCCACGGTCTCGTAGCCGAGGTAGCCCCGACTGCCGTACTCATCAGCGGACTCGGCCGGAATGGGCCCGGTGTAGCCGAGCACGTGCGCGGCGGTGCTCCCCTCGGGGTAGTCGCGCACGTAGGCCGCCTGCAGGCTGATGCCCGGAAGCTGCGCCCGGCGCTCCTCCACGTAGGCCTGCAGCTCCGGAGTGGTGTCCTCCTCGAGCACCACGGCCTCGAACGGCCGGGCCTCGGCGGCCTTCTTCACCTTCGCGCCGAAGTACCCGGGCGGGTGCCCGAGCGCCACCGACAGCCGGCGAAGCGCGCCGTCGCCCTCGGCACCGGCCAGCTGTCGCGGCTCGGCGACGAGGTTGAGCACCTCGCGGCTGGTCACGAGCGGTGCCCCGTTGCGGTCGGTGATGGCCCCGCGTGGGGCCTCGGTGACGATCGTGCGCAGGCGGTTGGCCTCGGCGCGCTCCTGGTAGTCGCCCCCGCCGATCACCTGCAGGAACCACAGGCGGGCCACCAGCACGCCGAAGAGCACCAGGATGCCCACGGTGAACGACGCCATGCGCAGCACGGGCCGCGACGGGCGCCGCTTGCGACGCCGCGGCGGGCGCGGGTCGTCTCCGGGCGGCAGGTCGGGCGTTCGCGGGCTGAGGGTGCTCACGAGCGAAGCATTCCCGGCTCGACGTCCACCGGGGCCCCGAGAAGTCGCCGCACGACGAGCAGCAGGGGGAACGACAGCAGTCCCGTGAGCAGGATCGTGGGAACGATCACCTGCACGGCCACGGCGGACACCACGAACTCGGTGCCGAGCAGCAGCTGGAACATCGCGTAGCCCACCTGCACGAATGCGCAGGCGGCCACCGCCAGGGCAACCGGGAGCCCGAGGCTCTCGGACTCGGGGCGGTCGACGAAGCGCCCGCACCAGTACCCGGCCGCCAGGTAGAGCAGGGCCAGCACGCCGAGCGTGCCGACGGGGGTTGTGAGCTCCACCGCGAGGCCGCACGCGAAGCCCAGCACGGCGCCCACGAACGGGCCGCGGAACACCGCCACGATCACCACGAGCGCGACGCAGATGTCCGGTGCGCCGTCCGCCACCGTGAGGTACGGCATGAGCGTGATCTGCAGCAGTACGGCGATGACGGCCATGATCGCCACGCGCCCCAGGTGGTCGGGGCGCTGCGGCAGGGTGCGGATGCGCCCCACCGGCAGAGGCCGTGCGGCCGGGATGTCCCCCGTGATCTGCTCGGCCATGGCGGCGTCAGCCCTCGGCGCGACGCTTTGCGGCGGGCGACTGCGGGGTGAGCACCGCCACCGACGACAGCTCGCGCACGTCGGCGAAGGGCGTCACCTGGATGGTGAGGAAGGTGTCCACCGGCTGTGATCCCGCGCCCGCCACCTGGCCGATCGGGATGCCGCGCGGGAACACCGACGGCAGGCGCAGGTCGGCCACGAAGCCGGCGGTGCGCACCACGGCGCCGTCACGCACGCGGAAGTCGCGCGGCACGTTGTCGAGCATGAGCTGCCCGCCCACGGTGGGCCGCAGCACGCCGAGCGCGCCGCCCGACCCATCGACGGTGGCGCCCACGCGGGTGGACGAGTCGGTGATGAAGGTGACGATGCTGCTGCCCACCGAGGCCGACGTGATCACCCCGACCAGCGAAGACCCCGGCGCGGCGGCGGCCACCACGGGGCTGTTCACCACCACCCCGTCATTCGTGCCGGCGTCAATGCGCGCGCGCGAGTACCAGTTGGTGGGCGACCGCCCGATGATCGAGGCCACCACCGGCTTGTACCCCCCGGGCACATCGTCGGTGATGCGCAGCAGCGCGCGAAGTCGCGCCACCTCGGCCGCCTGGTCGGTGGCCGCCAGCACCTGGGCGCGAAGCGCCGCGTTCTCCTCCTTGAGCCGCTCGTTCTCGCCGCGGGCGTCGAAGAGGCCGGTCACCCAGTCCCATGCACCGGTGAAGGGCTCCACGATGCGGCTGCCCACCGACTGCAGGGGAGCCACCGCCGTGCCGGCCAGCTGCTGCGTGCCGTGCGCGGGGCCATCCCCGCCCTCACGGAAGTAGACGGTGAAGAGGATCAGGCAGACGGCCACCAGCGCGCCGATGACGCTGCGGCGGATGATCGTCCGGCGTCTCTCCAGGTCATTCCTGCGCGGGGATCGGGGAATCTCAGGCCTCCTGCGACGTCGCCGGACCGGCTAGCGGCCCACGATATGCCACGGGACCCTCGGGGCCTGTGCGTCCGGGGCCGCCATCACTCAGTAGCGGCTGCGGCGCCCGCGGCGCGCGCCCTGCGACGACCGGCGCATCACCTCGAACTCCTCGAGGGAGCGCCCCGACCCCACGGCCACGCACGTGAGCGGGCTGTCGGCGAGGTGGATGGGCATCTCGGTCTCGGCCCGCAGGCGCTCGTCGAGGCCGCCCAGCAGCGATCCGCCGCCGGCCAGCACGATGCCGCGGTCCATGATGTCGGACGCCAGCTCGGGCGGGGTGCGATCAAGGGTGGCCTTGACGGCGTCCACGATCTGCGACACCGGCTCCTCGAGCGCCTCGCGCACCTGCTCCGACGACAGCACGACGGTCTTGGGGAGGCCGCTGATCATGTCGCGCCCGCGGATCTCGGCCTCCATCTCGTCCTTCATCGCGAAGGCGGTGCCGATCTCGAGCTTGACCTCCTCGGCGGTCTGCGAGCCGATCATCAGCTTCTCCTCGCGCTTCACGTAGGTGACGATGGCCTCATCGAGCTCATCGCCCCCCACGCGGATGGACTGCGCCACCACGATGCCGCCCAGCGAGATGACGGCCACCTCGGTGGTGCCGCCGCCGATGTCCACGATCATGTTGCCGGTGGGCTCCCCCACGGGCAGGCCCGCGCCGATGGCCGCCGCCATGGGCTCCTCGATCAGATACGCCTGGCGCGCGCCGGCCGAGAGCGTGGCCTCTTCCACGGCGCGCTTCTCCACGCCGGTCACGCCCGAGGGCACGCACACCACCACGCGGGGGTGCGCCCACCTGTTCTGGTGCACCTTCTGGATGAAGTGGCGCAGCATGGTCTCGGTCACGTCGAAGTCGGCGATGACGCCGTCCTTCAGCGGCCGGATGGCCGTGATGTTGCCGGGGGTGCGCCCCAGCATGCGCTTGGCCTCGATGCCCACGGCGTGCACGTCGCCCGTGCGCTGGTCGATGGCCACCACCGATGGCTCCGACAGCACGATGCCGCGACCCTTCACGTACACGAGGGTATTGGCGGTGCCGAGGTCCACGGCCATGTCGCGGCCGCCGAACCCGCTGAGGTAGCTCATGAAGCCGATCGGGGGCCTCCGGTACAGGTCGCGTCGTTACTTCGCGGCGCCCGTCGACGCCGCAGGAAAGGGTATCCCACCCCGCTACGTGCACGAATCCCCCGGGCCGCGATGCACGCCCCATTGCACCGGGGCGCGCCGGGGGGAAACCCCCCGGATCACGGCGGGAACAGGCCCTCGGCGCGCAGCAGGGATGCCACATCGCCCACGGGAAGGCCGATGATCGCCGTGGGGTCGCCCGCCACATGCTGCACCAGCGCCGCCCCCGCCCCCTGGATGGCATAGGCGCCGGCCCTCCCCTGCCACTCGCCCTGCGCCAGGTACCAGTCCATGAGGGCATCGTCGATGTCGCGAAACCGCACCTCGGCCGTCGCCAGGGCCTCGCGCTCCCCGCGGGCGGTCACCAGCACCACGCCGGTCATCACCTGATGATCTCGGCCGGACAGCAACGCCAGCATCTCCCGTGCCTCATCCGGCCCGGCCGCCTTTCCCAGCGCCCGGCCGTCCAGCACCACCTCGGTGTCCGCGCCGAGCACCGCTCCGCCATCCGGCACGCCCACGCGCGCCACCACCTCGCGCGCCTTGCCGCGCGCATGCGCCATCACGCGCTCCGCCGCCGGCAGCCCCTCATCGCTCTGCTCGGCCTCGCCGGATGCGACGACGCGGAAGGGCACGCCGAGCGACCCCAGCAGGCCCCTCCGCTGGGGGGACCGCGAGGCCAGGATGATCAGCCGATGATCTCCGGCTCGGAGAAGTGGATGCCCAGCTCGCGGGCGGCTGACTCAGGGCCGTCCGACCCGTGGATGACGTTCTGGCCCACCTCGAGCGCGTAGTCGCCGCGGATGGTGCCCGGGGCGGCGTCCTGCGGGTTGGTGGCGCCCATCATCGTGCGGCACGCCATGATGGCTCCCTCGCCCTCGATGCACATCATCACCACGGGGCCCGAGGTGATGAACTCCACGAGCTCGGCGAAGAACGGCTTGTCGCGGTGCTCCGCGTAGTGCTCCTCGGCGGCGTCGCGCGCCATCACGCACTTCTTCAGGCCGAGCACCGCGAACCCGCGGCGCTCAAAGCGGGCGAGGATCTCCCCTGAGAGTCCCCGCGCCACGGCATCGGGCTTGATCATCACGAAGGTGCGCTCGGTCATGAGATGCGGGTCTCCTCGGAGAAGCTGGATGCGCTGGGCGATGCCGGGGCCGCGCAGTAGGGGCACACGCGCCACGAGGGATCGAGTGGCTCGGAGCAGCGGCGGCAGGGCTCGCGCAGCGGGGCGGTGCACATGGGGCACACCAGGAACTTCGGCCCCACCACGGCCTCGCACTCGGGGCACCGCAGGCCCTCCACCTGCGCCTCGAGCGCCAGCGTCTCGAGCTCGCGGTCGTGGGCGTCGGTGAGGTACTCCGGCGGCCGGATGAACAGGTAGATCAGCGCGCCCAGGAAGGGGATGACGAGCGCCAGCACCGTCGAACCCGTGATCGCGCCGGCGTTCTCGAAGCGCCGGCGGGAGTCCTGGTACACCCAGTAGGCGAGGGCCAGCCACAGGGCGACCGCGAATACCTGGATGATGACGAGCGCGATGGTCCACGCCGTCGAGCCGAAGAAGTCAGAGACTGCGTTCAGGGTTCACTTCCGGAAGTCGTCGAGCCGCCACACGGTGGCCAGGCCCTCCTCGGGGCCCGAGGCGGCGGCGAGTGTATCGGAATGCCCCATCACCACGGGGGCCAGGTCGGACAGCAGGTGCAGGGATCCCGCCACCAGCACGGCGCCCTGCGGGCCCGCATCGGCGCGGGCGGCGTCGAACGCACGGGCGGGGCCGGGCACCACCTGGGCGTCCACCCCGCGCTCGCGCAGCATGCGCGCGATGGGCTCGGGGCGAATGGCACGGCCGGACGATGCGCGCGTCACGCATGCGCTGCGGATGACCGGGGCCAGGGCATCGACGATTCCCTCGGCATCCTTGTCGGCCATCATGCCGATGACGGCCACGGGACGCACGCTGCCGAGGATCATCGGCACCGCCTCGGCCAGGGCGCGCGCGCCCGCCGGGTTGTGCGCGCCGTCCAGCACCACGGTGGGCTCGCCGTGCACCACCTGCAGGCGGCCGGGGTTGCGCACCGCCGCCAGCCCGCGCTCGACCTCCTCGCGCACCAGGCCACGACCCAGCACGCGCTCGGCCGCCGCCACGGCGAGGGCCAGGTTCGCGCGCTGCCATGGGGCGGGCATGTGGGCGTCCACGCGCAGGGCGCCGTTGGGGGTGCGGATGGTCATGGACTCACCGTTTCCGGCTTCCACGTCGAACTCCTGCCCCATCCACCAACCCGACATGCCGCGTGCATCGGCCACTCCGCGCACCTCGGGCAGGTTCGCGGGCTCCTGCGCGCCCACCACCAGGCCCGTGAAGCCGTCGGGTGCCACGCCCAGCTTCTCGCCGGCGATCGAGGCGACGTCGTCGCCCAGCAGCTCGGTGTGGTCGAGGTCCACGGCCGACAGCGCCACCACGGGGGCGTCGATCACGTTGGTGGCATCCAGCCGCCCGCCGAGGCCGGCCTCCACCACCATGGCCTCGGCGCCCGCCGCCGCCAGGGCGCAGAACGCCACGGCC
>JBJTJN010000032.1:0-23147 GCA_046095485.1 Actinomycetota bacterium | reverse complement strand
GGCACGGGCTCCTGCAGTATCGGCGGCCCGCCGTCCACGGCCTCCTCCGCGATGTGCACGGTCACCCCGGTGATGCGCACGCCCCAGTCAAGGGCCTCCTGTATGGCGTGCATGCCGGGGAACGCCGGCAGCAGCGACGGGTGTAGGTTGATCACCCGGTCGGGGAAGGAGTCGAGGAACACCCCGGTGACGATGCTCATCCAGCCCGCCATCACGATGAGGTCGGGCTTGGCGCGGCCGATCACCTCGTTGAGCCGGGCGTCGCGGTCGAAGCGCTGCGACGGGTCGGCCAGCGCCACCACCTCGGTGGCGATGCCCGCCTCGGCGGCCCGGTCGAGCGCCTTGGCGCCATCCTTGGAGCACACCACCAGCACGATCTGGGCGTCCACCTTGTCGTTGCGGTGCACGTTGTCGATCAGCGCCTGCAGGTTCGACCCATTGCCCGACACCATCACCACTACGCGAAGCATCAGCCCTCCCAGGCCAGTCCGGCGGGGCCCGCCTCGACCCGGCCGACGATGTGGCTTCCCTCGACGATCGCCAGCGCGCGCTCGGCGGCGGCCGCGGGCATGACCAGGCACATGCCGAGGCCCATGTTGAAGGTGTCCCAGGCCGACGACTCATCCACCGCGCCTCCTGCCAGCACGTGCGCGATGGCCGGCGCCTGGGGCCACGAACCCTTCTTCAGCACCGGGCGAAGGCCGTCGGGGAACACCCGCGGCAGGTTCTCGGGCAGCCCGCCGCCGGTGATGTGCGCGGCGGCATGCAGCTCCACGCCCGACGCCTGCAGCGCCTTCACATCAGCCGGGTAGAGGCGCGTGGGGGCGAGCAGCGAGGGGTCGGGAGCCACGGCGCCGGAGTCCACCAGGGTGCGCACCAGCGAGTACCCGTTGCTGTGGATTCCACTGCTCTCGATGCCGACGATTACGTCTCCGGCCTGCACCTTGTCCGGGCCCAGCATGTCGGCCCGCTCCACGGCACCCACCGCGAAGCCGGCCATGTCGAAGTGGCCCTCGGCGTAGAGCCCGGGCATCTCGGCGGTCTCGCCGCCCAGCAGCACGCATCCCGAGTCGAGGCAGGCCTCGCGCACCGAGCCGATGATCACCGTCGCCTCGTCGGGGTCGAGCCTTCCTACGGCGAGGTAGTCGAGGAAGAACAGCGGCCGGGCGCCGGTGCACACGAGGTCGTTCACGCTCATGGCCACCAGGTCCTGGCCCAGTCCGGAGACGTCTCCCATCTGCCGAGCGAGCAGCACCTTGGTGCCCACGCCATCGGTGCAGGCCACAAGCACGCCATCGCGCATGGGGGGCATGGGCAGCGTGCCGGCGAACCCCGTGGTGCCCCCGTGCACCAGGTCGCGGATGCCCTCGGTGAGCACCCGCGCGGCGTCGAGGTTGACGCCCGCATCGTCGTAGGAGATCCCCCGGTCGGCCACGGGAGGAGGCTACCGGGTGAGTGCGGCGCCAAACCCCGGTGTCAGGCACTTAACCGAGGCGCACGGAAGACGCACGGCTCGGTTAAGTGCTTGACACCGGGGTGCTCAGCGCGCTGCGGCCTCGAACCTCTCCTTGCCCGACGCATCGGGCACGGGGATGGGGTACTCGCCCGTGAAGCAGGCGCGGCAGTAGGCGTCGGCCGGCCGGCCCACGGCGCGCTGCAGGCCCTCGAGCGTGAGGTAGTGCAGCGAGTCGGCGCCCACGGCCGCGGCGATCTCGGCCTCGGTCTGGCCCACCGCGATCAGCTCATCGCGGTCGGCCATGTCGATTCCGTAGAAGCACGGCCAGGTGATGGGCGGGCTCGAGATGCGCAGGTGAACCTCGGCGGCGCCGGCGTCCTTCAGCATCTGCACGGTGCGGCGCGTGGTGGTGCCGCGCACGATGCTGTCGTCCACCACCACCAGGCGCTTGCCCTCGATCACGCTCACCAGCGGGTTGAACTTCAGCTTCACGCCGTTGGCGCGAAGTTCCTGGTCGGGCTGGATGAACGACCGGCCCACGTAGCGGTTCCTCACCACGGCCTCCGAGAACGGGATGCCGCTCTCCTTGGCGAAGCCGATGGCGGCCGGGGTGCCGGAGTCGGGCAGGCCCACCACCAGGTCGGCCCTGGGCACGCTCTCGCGGGCGAGCTGGGTGCCCATGTCGTGGCGCAGCTGCCACACGGCGGTGTCGTCGAGGATCGAGTCGGGCCGCGCGAAGTAGATGGCCTCGAAGATGCACAGGCTGCGCGTGGTGGCCGGCATGGCCTGGCGGCTCTCGGTGCCCTCGGCCGTGATGCGCACGGCCTCGCCCGACGCCACCTCGCGCTCGAACTCCGCACCCACCTGGTCGAGCGCGCAGGTCTCGCTGGCCACCACCCAGCCGCCGTCGAGCTTGCCGATCACCAGCGGCCGCACGCCGTTGGGGTCGCGGAACGCCACCAGCTCGTCCTCGGTGAGCGCCACGATCGAATACGCGCCCTGCAGCAGGGGCATCACGTTGCACACCGCGTCGAGCAGGCTGCCGGGCTCATGCGCCAGCAGGGCGGTGATGAGCTCGCTGTCGGTGGTGGCGCGAAGCTCGTGCCCCATGTCCTCCACGCGCCGGCGCAGGGCGTCGCTGTTGGTGAGGTTGCCGTTGTGGCCCAGGGCCACCAGGCCGTCGCCGCGCGGCAGGGCCACGGGCTGGGCGTTGTCCCACTTGTTCTTGCCGGTGGTGGAGTACCGCACGTGGCCGATGGCGCTGTGGCCCACCAGGCTGCGAAGCGAGGGCTCATCGAACACCGACGACACCAGGCCCAGCTCGCGCTGCACCATCACGTGCTCGCCATCGCTCACGGCGATGCCGGCGCTCTCCTGCCCCCGGTGCTGCAGCGCGTGCAGGCCGAAGAAGGTGATGCGTGCCACGTCGCGGTCCGGCGCGACAACGCCGAACACTCCGCACTCCTCGTTGGGGTGGTCCCCGTCCATGGGGTCCTCGAGCCGGGTCACGCTGCCTCCAGGGCGGCTGGTATCGAACCTTCCCACACCTCGGCCAGATCATGAAGCGACACCCGTGCCGTGGAACCTCCGGCCTCCACCGAAACCTCATCGCCGCCCACCGTGCCGATGACGGTGACTGTCACCCCGCCTGTGGCCAGGGCCGTGATGGTGCGCACGTTGGCCGGGTCGCACGAGGCCACCACGCGGCCGCCGCCCTCCCCGAACAGGGCCTCATCCGCGCGGCGCCCGGCGTGCACCTGCACCGTGGCCCCGATGCCGCCGGCGATGGCGCTCTCGGCCACCGCCACGGCCAGGCCGCCCTCGCTCACGTCGTGGGCACCGCGCAGCAGGCGCTGCCGTGCGCATTCGGCCAGCAGGCGAAGCAGCGCGGCGTCGGTCGCCGGCTCGGGCGCGGGCGGCAGGCCATCGCACCGGCCCAGATAGCGGCTGGCGTCCACCCGGGGCTCGCCGTATCCGATCAGCAGCACCGCGTCGCCATCCTCGGCGAACGCACTCCCCATGCTGGTGGATGCGTCGTCGAGCAGGCCGACGATGCCGACGACCGGCGTGGGGTAGATGGGCCCGCGCGGGCTCTCGTTGTAGAGCGAAACGTTGCCGCTCACGATGGGGGCATCGATGGCGATGAGCGCGTCGGCCATGCCGCGGATGCTCTCGGCCAGTCGCCACCCCGTGCCGCCCTTCTCGGGGTTGGCGTAATTCAGGCAGTCGGTTGCGGCGATGGGCACCGCCCCCGTGCAGGCCACGTTGCGCGCGGCCTCGAGCACCGACGCCATGCCGCCCTCATAGGGCTGCAGCTCGGTGTGCCACTCGGCGCAGTCGAGGGTGACCGCGATGGCGCGACCTGTGCCGGGGATCCTCACCACGCCCGCATCGCCACCCGGGCGCCGCATGGTGTTGGCCCCCACCAGCTGGTCGTACTGCTGGAACACCCAGCGCTTGCTCGCGATGTTGGGGTCGGCCATCAGCGCCAGCCACGCCGCGGCAAGGTCGTCGGGCTCGGGCACGGTGGCCAGGTCGATCGGCGCGGGCGCCGGCGCCGGGTCGCGCGGCACGTCGTAGAACGGCACGTCGTCGGTGAGGTACAGCGAGGGGATCCTCACCACCTCTTCGCCGCGCCAGAGCGCCTCGAGCTCCCCGGTGCCCGTGACCTCGCCGATGTCGGTGGCGTCCAGCTCGTGGCGCCGGGCCATCTGCACCACGGCGTCCATCTTCGCGGGCTCCACGATGGCCAGCATGCGCTCCTGGCTCTCGCTCACCAGCACCTCGCCCGGGGCCAGGCCCTGCTCGCGAAGCGGCACGCGGTCGAGGTCGATCGCAAGGCCCACGCCACCGCGGCTGGCCATCTCGCCGGCTGCGCTGGTGAGCCCCGCCGCGCCCAGGTCCTGAAGCGCCACCAGCAGGTCGGCGTCGTTCAGCGCCTGGCAGAGGTCCATGAGCTTGCGCTCGGGGAAGGGGTCGCCCACCTGCACGCTGGGGCGCTTGTCGGCGTCGTCGTCACCCAGCTCGGCGCTGGCCAGCACGCTGGCGCCGCCGATGCCGTCGCGCCCGGTGCGGTTGCCGATCAGCACCAGCCGGTTGCCGATTCCCCGGGCCGCGCAGCTGAGGATCTGGTCATGCGGCACCACGCCGACGCACATGGCGTTGACCAGGCACGAGTCCTCGTAGCGATCGTCAAACTGCACCTCGCCGCCCACGTTGGGGATTCCGATGCAGTTGCCGTAGTGGCCGATGCCCTCCACCGCGCGGCGGAAGAGGAACCTCGACCGGGCGGAGTCGAGCGTGCCGAACCTGAGCGAGTCGAGCAGCGCGATGGGCTTGGCGCCCACGGCGATGATGTCGCGCACGATTCCGCCCACGCCGGTGGCGGCACCCTGGAAGGGCTCCACCGCGCTCGGGTGGTTGTGGCTCTCCACCTTGAACACGATGGCCAGGCCGTCGCCCACGTCCACCGCCCCGGCGTTCTCGCCCGGGCCCATCACCACGCGCGGGCCGGTGGTGGGGAATCCCTTGAGCAGCGGCTTGCTGTGCTTGTAGGAGCAGTGCTCGCTCCACATGAGGCTGAACATCACCAGCTCGGGGTCGGTGGGCTCGCGACCCATCAGCTCCACGACCCGGTCGTACTCGCTGGGCAGCAGGCCGAGCTCCTCGAAGAGCGGCGTGCCGGTGTCGCCCATGGTGGGGCTCATGCGACCAGCGCGGCGAACAGCACGCGCCCGTCCACGGAGCCCAGCAGGGGGTCCTGGGCCTCCTCGGGGTGGGGCATGAGCCCCATCACGTTGCCCGCCAGGTTGGTGATGCCCGCGATCTTGTCGATGCTGCCGTTGGGGTTGTCGCCCCGGTAGCGCAGCACCACGCGCGTGCTGCCCGGGTCGCCGAACCACGCGCCGTCGTGGTGCTTGAAGGGGATCGACAGCACCTCGCCCTCGGCGCGCCCGCCGGTCCACGGAGTGCCCGCGTCGGCAACCTCAAGATCGGCCTGCCGGCAGATGAAGCTGAGCGATGCGTTGGGGCGGAGCACGCCGGGCAGCAGGCCGCTCTCGCAGAGGATCTGGAAGCCGTTGCAGATGCCCAGCACCTTGCCGCCGCCCGCCGCGTGGGCCTTCACCGCGCCCATGATGGGCGTGCGGCTGGCCAGCGCCCCGGGGCGCAGGTGGTCGCCGTAGCTGAACCCGCCGGGTATCACCACGGCCACCGTGCCGTCGGGCAGGGCCCTGTCTTCGTGGTGGGTGAGCACCGCCTCGGCGCCCGCGCCCTGCACGGCCCGCGCGGCGCTTTCGTGGTCGAGCGTGCCCGGGAACCTCAGCACCGCCACGCGGGGTGCGCTCAACCCGGCACCTCCACCGAGTAGTCCTCGATGAGGTTGTTGGCCAGCAGGTCCTCGCACATCTTCGTGGCCTGCCCGGCCGGGTCGTCGCCCGCTATCTCGAGCTCGATGCGCTTGCCCACGCGCACGTCGCTCACGCCCGCGAACCCCATGTGCGACAGCGCGCCCTGCACCGCCTGCCCCTGGGGATCGAGCACGCCCTTCTTCGGCATGACGGTGACGACGACCAGGGTCATTCAGCGGCCTCCTTGAGCCATTCATCGAACGAGCGACCGGTGATGCGCTCGTATGCCTCCACGTACCTCTCGCGCGTGCCGGCCACCACATCTGGCGGCAACTCGGGCCCGGGCGGCGAGTGATCCCACCCGCTGGCGTCGAGCCAGTCGCGAAGGTACTGCTTGTCGAACGAGGGGGGAGACGTGCCGGGCCGCCAGGTGTCGGCGGGCCAGAAGCGCGAGGAGTCGGGGGTGCACACCTCATCGCCGAGGGTGAGCGCGGCCCGAACCCCCGTGTCAGGCACCGTTCCGGTGCCAGACACGTCGCCGCGCGACAGCCCAACCTCGAACTTCGTATCGGCCAGGATGATCCCGGCCTTGGCGCAGTCCGCCGCCGCGCGCTCGTACACCGCGATCGACACCCGCTCCATCTCGGCGGCCAGGTCGGGGCCCACCGCGGCCACCACATCGGCCATGGTGATGTTCTCGTCGTGGTCGCCCACCTCGGCCTTGGACGCCGGGGTGAAGATGGGCTCGGGCAGCCGGTCGGCCTGCTTCAGGCCCGGGGGCAGGGCCACGCCGCTGGTCGATCCGGTCTGCTCATAATCGCGCCAGCCGCTGCCGATGAGGTATCCCCGCATCACGCACTCCACCGGCAGCATGTCGAGCGCCTGCACGAGCATCACGCGCCCGGCGTACTCCTTCTTGCGGAACGCCTCGGGCATGTCGCTGAGCCGCCAGCCCAGCAGGTGGTTGGGCACCAGGTCGGCCATGCGTGCGAACCAGTGCACGCTGAGCCCGGTGAGCACCTGCCCCTTGCCGGGGATCTGCGTCGGGATAACCACGTCGTAGGCGCTGATGCGGTCGCTGGTCACCATCACCAGCCGGCTGTCGCCGACGTCGTGTACCTCGCGCACCTTGCCCCGCAGGATCAGGCTCACAGCGCCTCGACCCTCTCGAACACCTCGTCCACGTGCCGCAGGTGGTGCGACGGGTCGAACATGGCGTCGAGCCGCGACGGGTCGATCTTGCCCTGCACGTCCGGGTCGGCTGCGAGCAGGTCCTTCAGCGACTGCCCGGTGTCCCAGGCGGTCATGGCGTTGCGCTGCACCGCGGCGTAGGCCTCTTCGCGCGTGAGGCCCTCCTCCACCAGCCCCAGCAGCACGCGCTGGCTGAACACCAGGCCGTAGCTTGAATCGAGCACCTGCTGCATGCGGTCGGGCCTGATCACCAGCCCGTCGATCAGCCTGGTGCTGGTGGCCAGCAGGTAGTCGAGCAGGGTGTAGGAGTCGGGGAGGATCACCCGCTCCACCGACGAGTGCGAGATGTCGCGCTCGTGCCAGAGGGCGACATCCTCCATGGCCGGCAGCGAGTTGGCGCGGATCACGCGGGCAAGGCCCGTGATGCGCTCGGCCGTGATGGGGTTGCGCTTGTGCGGCATGGCCGACGAGCCCTTCTGCCCCTTGCCGAAGGCCTCCTCGGCCTCGCGCACCTCGGTGCGCTGCAGGTGGCGGATCTCCACGGCCAGGCGCTCCAGCCCACTGGCGGCGATGGCCATGGCGGCCACCACCTCGGCGTGGCGGTCGCGCGGGATCACCTGCGTGGCCACGGGCTCGCACTGCAGTCCCAGTTCGAGCATCACCTCGGCCTCCACCCCGGGCTCGAGCATGGCGTAGGTGCCCACCGCGCCGCTCAACTTGCCGAAGGCGATCTGCTCGTGCGCCTGCCGCAGGCGATCCTCGTTGCGCCGGCTCTCCAGCGCGAAGCCCGCCAGCCGCAGCCCGAACGTGGTGGGTTCCGCGTGCACGCCGTGGGTGCGCCCCACGCACAGGGTGTCGCGGTGCTCGAGCGCCCGGGCCTTCAGCGCCTGGGTGAGCGCCGCCTGCCCCTCCACGATGATCCGCCCGCTCTGCACCATGGCCAGCGCCAGGCCGGTGTCCAGCACGTCGCTGCTGGTCATGCCGTAGTGGATCCACCGCGACGCCGGGCCGATGTTCTCGTTGACGTTGGTGAGGAACGCCACCACGTCGTGGTTGGTGGTCTTCTCGATCTCCAGCGTGCGCTCCACGCTGAAGGCGGCCTTGGCCTCGATCTCGGCCAGGTCCTCTGCGGGAATGACCCCCCGGCGCGCCCACGCGCGGCACACCGCGAGTTCCACGTCGAGCCAGCGCTGCAGCTTGGCCTCGTCGGTCCAGATGGCGGCCATCTCGGGCCGCGAATACCTCGGGATCATGCGTCCAATCGGGTAGCGGAGACGGTGGCCACCCTACCAATGGGGTTCCCCGTCGAACCCCGCCTCAGGAGAACGTGGCGGCCGGGGCCAGCCACTCCGCGTTCATGACGGCTGAGGTCTTGTCGCGAATCACGTCGAAGTCCTTGTCGCAGTGCAGCACGGTGAGCCCGTGTCGTTCCGCGATCGCCGCGATGAGCACGTCCACGGGGGGCAGGCGGTGATGGCCGGTCTGCACCAGCTCGCCCTGCAACTCGACGGCCCGATCCTCGGTCGGTTGCTCGATGGCTGCGAAGGGAAGGCCGCCGAGGGCGCGCCTGAGCTCGGCGTAGTCGTCGGTGCTCCGCGCGGAGTAGCCGGCCTCGAGCAGGAAGGGCAGGCAGGCATGCACTCGGCGCTCGGTGATCGCGGCGGCGAGCTCGGCGCGCCGATCCTCGGGCAGCGCCGGATGCCACAGCCGCGCCCACGCGGAGTTGTCGAGCAGGTACTGCGTGCTCACACAGGGCGGGCCCAGCCCGTGCGGCGCACCTCATCGGCCGCGACCGGGTCGCCCAGCGGCGGCCCGCCCGCCCGGATGCTGTCCGCCAGCTCGGCGAGTAGGACGTCGTTAGCATTGCGCTGGGCGCGCTTCTGCGCCGCCAGGGCGCGGGCGCCGATCACCACCAGCTCGGAGATCGACACGTCCTCGCCCCCGTCCTCTGCCCGCAGCTCGGCGAGCGCGTCAGCGACGGCACCCGTCTCGGTCACTGCGTGGCGTGGCTTGGTGGTGGGCATGCCCTGAGTGTAACACCGTGCGACACCCGCCTTCGTCACGGATCGCTACGACTTCGTGCCGTTAGCCGCCCATCCCCGCGGCGATGTCGCGCCGCATCTGCATGCCGTCGAAGTGGATGAGGTCGGCCGCGGCATAGGCGGCCTGGCGGGCGTCCTCCACGGTGTCGCCAAGCGCCTGCACGGCCAGCACTCGGCCACCGTTCGTCACGAGCTCACCCTCGGCGTTCAGTGCCGTGCCCGCCTGGAATACCTCGGCCCCCGTGGCCTGGGCGTCGGCGATGCCGGTGATCACGTCGCCCGTGCGCGGGTCGCCCGGGTAGTTGGCGGCGGCCAGCACCACGGCCACCGACGCCTCGGGTGTCATGGGCACCGGCTGGTCGGCCAGCCCGCCGCTGGCGGCCGAGAGAAGGATCTCGCCCAGGTCGCCGCCCACCCGGGGCAGCAGGGCCTGGGTCTCGGGGTCGCCGAACCGCACGTTGAACTCCAGAACCTTGGGGCCGCCCGGGGTCATCATGATCCCGGCGTACAGCACCCCGCTGAAGGGGATGCCCCGGCGCGCCATCTCGGCGATCACCGGGCGGTGCACCTCGCTCACCAGCTGGTCGGCCAGGGTGTCGGGGATGTCGGGCACGGGGGACACCGACCCCATGCCACCGGTGGTGGGCCCGGTGTTGCCCTCGCCGATCGGCTTGTAGTCGCGGGCGGCCGGGAACCTTGCCACGGCGGTGCCGTCGCTGATCGCCAGCAGCGACACCTCGGGGCCGGTGAGGCCCTCCTCCACCACCACGGTGCGACCGGCGTCGCCGAACACTCCCTCGTCGAGCATCGACTGAAGCGCCTCGCGGGCCTCGGTCTCGCTCTGCGCGATGACCACGCCCTTGCCCGCAGCCAGGCCATCGGCCTTGATGGCCACCGGCAGACCGAAGTCGGCCACGGCCTTCATGCCGCCATCCACGCTGGTGACGGTCTCGCTGCGTCCGGTCGGCACGCCTGCCGCCAGCATGATCTCCTTGGCGAAGGCCTTGCTGCCCTCCAGCTGCGCGGCGGCCTTCGACGGCCCCAGCACCGCGGCGCCCGCCGCGCGCAGGTCGTCGGCAAGCCCTGCCACCAGCGGTGCCTCCGGCCCGATCACCACGAGGTCGATGGCCTCGTCCGTTGCCAGCGCCACCAGCGCGGCGTGGTCGCTCGCGGGGATGGGCCGCACGTCGGCGTCGGCCGCGATGCCCGGGTTGCCCGGCGCGGCGAACACCGTCCAGCCGCTGCCGCCGAGCGCGCGCACCAGCGCGTGCTCGCGTCCGCCGCTGCCCACCACAAGTGCCCGTCGCGCCACGGCAGCCACCCTACCAATGGTTGTCGACCGCTACGGTTGCGCGCCGTGGACGCCCTCGACATCACCGACCTCGACAAGGTCTACGACGACGGCACGAAGGCCCTCGCGGGCCTGTCGCTCTCGGTTCCCGACGGCGGATTCCATGGCCTGCTCGGCCCCAACGGGTCGGGCAAGAGCACGCTCATCGGCATCATCACCGGGCTGGTGCGTGGCCCCGCGGGCCACGTGCGGGTGTTCGGGCACGACGCCGTGGCCGACCCGCGCCGCGCGCGCACCCTGGTGGGGCTTGCCCCCCAGGAGGTCCACCTCGATCGCTTCCTCACCGCGCGCGAGGTGCTGTCGTACCACGGCCGGTACTTCGGCATGCAGAAGGCTGATGCCGAGGCCCGGGCCGATGAGCTGCTCGAGGCCTTCGACCTGCAGGGCAAGGCCGGCACGCGCCCGCACCGGCTATCGGGCGGCATGCGCCGCCGGCTGCTCATCGCCCGTGCGCTGGTGCACCGCCCCCGCCTGGCGATACTCGACGAGCCCACCGCGGGGGTGGACCTCGAGCTTCGCCGCGACCTCTGGAAGTACCTCGCCCGCCTGCGCGATGAGCAGCGCACGTCGATCCTGCTCACCACGCACTACCTGGAAGAGGCCGAGGCGCTGTGCGACCGCATCTCGATGATCCGCGAGGGCTGCATCGTGGCGGAGGGGACAGTCACCGAGATCATCGACGGCTTCGGCGGCCCGCGCCTGGAAGATGCCTATTTGCGGGTGATGCGTGGTGCCTGACGCGCGGCTTGGGGAGGCCCAGCTTCGCGCGGCGTCGCGGCGGGGCACGGTGGCGCTGTCGGGCCGGGAGGTGCGGCGGGTCAGCAAGCTCTGGACGCAGACGATCCTGCCGCCGGTCGTTACCGCCGTGCTGTTCATGGCGGTATTCGGCGGGGCGCTCGGCGGTGAGCTGCGCCAGGTGTCGGGCATCCAGTACCTGTGGTTCATCCTTCCTGGCCTGTTGGTAACCACCGTGTCGGGGCAAGCATTCGCCAACGCGTCCACCAGCCTGTACCAGGCGCGGAATGAGGGCTACATCGACGATGTGCTGTCGTCGCCGCTTCGCAGCGCCGAGGTGGTGCTGTCGTACATGGTGGGCGGCCTCTACCGCGGGTGGATCACCGCGGCCATCGTCGGCGCCTGCGCCCTGCCATTTGTGCCGGGGGTCGACAACTGGGCGCTGGCGATGGTGGTGCTGGTGCTCACCGGCATCATCTTCAGCGCCCTCGGCGTGATCACCGGCATATGGGCCGACTCCTTCGACCAGCAGGCGTTCATCGCTGCGCTCATCATCACGCCGCTCGCCCTGCTCGGCGGGGTGTTCTACAGCGTCGAGACACTCTCCGAGCCCTGGCGCACCCTCACCATGTTCGACCCGATCTACTACCTGGTGGACGCCGAGCGCGCGGGCGTGACCGGCCTGCACGAGAGCGCCGTGTGGCTCTCGGTGCTGGTGGCCGCCGTCGTGGCGGTGATCGTCACGCTCTGGGCCGTGCGCATGTTCCGCACCGGCCGGCGGCTCAGGCCGTAGCGCCCCTGGCCCTCACGCCTGAGGCCCCGGGGACCTATGGCCCCGGGCGCATGCGCCGCAACCGCGCGTAGTCTCGAGCGCATGAGCTCCTCTGAGAAGAACTACGGATCCCCGCCCGACTCGGTGTATGCGATCTGGGCGCTGAACGCCGCGGCGTACATCGTGCTGATCGTCTACTCGGTCACCGGCGACAACCCCTGGCCGGCCTTCTGGGTGGGCCTCGGGGCCTTCCTCATCTCCGGTGCGCACTTCTTCTGGCTGCGCAAGGAAGGCCGCTACCACCCGATGGCGTTCTCGTGCTGGGCCGGCGGGCTCGCCGCCCTCGCGTGGTCCATCGGCCTGCTGGCCGCCTACCTCTAGCGCCGCCGCCTACCTCTAGCGCCCCCGCCTACAGCTCCACGGCGTCGATCACCTCGTGCCGGCCCTGGCCGGTGCCGATGAGGGTGATCGGCACGCCCGTGAACTGGGCGATGCGCTCCACGTAGGCCTTGGCCCGCGGCGGCAGGTCGTCGAGGCTGGTGACGCCCACGATGTCGTCGTCCCAGCCCTCGAGCGTCTCGTATACCGGGGTGCACCCGTGGAAGTCGCTCTGGTGCCAGGGGAAGTCGGCCGTCTCGGTGCCGTCGGGCTTCGTGTAGGCCGTGCAGAGCTTCACCTCGGAGAGCCCCGAGAGCACGTCGAGCTTGGTGATGCCCAGCTGCGTCATGCCCGACACCCGCACGGCGTAGCGCAGCGCCACCAGGTCGAGCCACCCGCAGCGGCGCGCGCGCCCGGTGGTGGTGCCCACCTCGTGGCCCACCTCGGCCATGTGGCGGCCGGCGTCGTCGTCGATCTCGGTGGGGAAGGGCCCCTCGCCCACGCGGGTGGTGTACGCCTTGGTGATGCCCAGCACGTGGTCGATGCGCGTGGGGCCCACTCCGGTGCCCGTGCAGGCGGCGCCGGCCGTGGGGTTGCTGCTGGTCACGAACGGATAGGTGCCGTGGTCGATGTCGAGCAGGGTGCCCTGCGCCCCCTCGAATAGCACGGTCTGGCCATCGCGTATCGCCGTGTCGAGGATGAGTGAGGTGTCGGCGATGTAGGGCTGAATCCGCGGCGCCACGGCCAGCACCTCGTCCACCACGGCGTCGGCATCGAGCGGCGGCTCGCCGTAGATCTTCTCGAGCGTCTCGTTCTTCTGCTCCAGCGCGATCGCCACCTTGCGGCGCAGGATGCTGGGGTCCAACAGGTCTTGCACGCGGATTCCGATGCGCGCGGCCTTGTCCATGTAGGCGGGCCCGATGCCACGGCGCGTGGTGCCGATGGACAGCTTGCCCAGGCGGATCTCGCTCTGGGTGTCCAGCTGCACGTGGTACGGCATGATCAGGTGCGCGGCGCCCGAGATGCGCAGGTTCGAGGTGTCCACCCCCCGCTCCTCGAGCTGGTCGAGTTCCTTCACCAGCACGAAGGGATCCACCACCACCCCGTTGCCGATGATGCACAGCGTGTCGGGGTAGAGGATTCCGCTGGGGATCAGATGCAGCGCGTAGGTCTGGTCGCCCGCCACGATCGTGTGGCCGGCGTTGTTGCCGCCCTGGTAGCGCGCGACCACGTCGCTGCGCTCGGCGAGCAGGTCCACCACCTTGCCCTTGCCCTCATCGCCCCACTGGGCGCCGATCACCACCGTCGCCGGCATGCGCGTCCTTCGCCTGTCGTATCCCTGCATGTGTCCCTGCATGACGCGACCCGCGTCGCCGCGGGCCGAACGGTCGGGATACTAGGCGAACGGGCTTCCGGAGGCACCCCCACCCTCCGTGCACGGTGGGCCCCTAGATGGGCCGGATGACGCCCGTGATGCGCATGGGTTCCTCCGACTCCAAGGTGAGGGATAGCTCCACGGGGAACACCGATCCATCTGCGTGCAGGGTGGTGATCTCGATGGTGCGCCCCACCAGGAATGCCTCGCCGGTGCGCAGGAACCGCGCCATGCCGTCCTCGTGGGCGGGCCGTAGCGCAGCGGGGATTATCAGCTCGGCCATGTGCTCCCCATCACGTCACCCGCGCGGTAGCCGAACACCTCTTCGGCGCCGGCGTCGAAGGCGGTGAAGAGCCCGCTGGCGTCGATGCTCACCGTTGCGCGGGTCACGAGAGGATTCCCTGCCGCCGGGCAATGGCCGCGGCCTCGGTGCCGTTGCGGGCGCCCAGCGTGCGATAGGCGTTCTGCAGGTGGAACTTCACCGTCTGCTCCGTGACGAACAGCTCGCGTCCGATGTCCACGTTTGAAAGACCGCGCGAGGCGAGGCGCAGCACGTCGCGCTCGCGCGTGGTGAGCGGCGTGCGAATCGCCGGCCCCCCGCTCGACGCGGGCCGTACTTCTGCCCCCAAGGTGGTCTGCCGGATGAGCGCCGGAAGATCATCGAGCGGCGTGGTCTTCGGCAGATGGGCGGCCATGCCCGCGCCCAGGCTCTCGGCCACGTGGTCATCGTCCCACAGGCGCGAGAGCGCGATGATCGTGATGTCCGGATGCTCGCGCAGTGCCTGCGCGGCGAACGACATGCCGTCGCCGCTGCGCATCCGGGGCTCGATGAGCACCACATCCGGATGTGCCTGGTCGAGCTTTTCCAGCGCCTCGTGGCCGGACGAGGCGGTGATCACCACCTCCATCGTGGGGGACCCGTCGATCACCTGCACCACTCCCTCCACCTGGGAGGGGTATTCGTCGATCACTGCCACGCGCATGCGCTGGTGCGCCGGCCGATCCAGAGGCCGGGTCGTGCCGCCCACGGTTCCGGGCATGTGCAACCTGTACCTCTGGTCAGGTGGGTTCTGCGCGGACGCCGTATCCGGCGGGGCTACCGACCGTCGTGGTCGGACGCCAGGCTGCCGAACTTGGCATACGTGCCCATGAAGGCGAGCTTCACGCGGTCGGTGGGACCGTTTCGGTGCTTGGCCACGTTGACCTCGGCGATTCCCTTGCTCTCGCTCTCGGTCTCGTAGTAGTCGTCGCGGTAGATGAGCAGCACCATGTCGGCGTCCTGCTCGATGGCGCCCGATTCGCGGAGGTCGGAGAGGAGGGGGCGCTTGTCGGTGCGGGCGTCGGGCGATCGGTTGAGCTGCGACACCACGATGATCGGCACGTCGAGGTCGCGGGCCATCATCTTGAGCCCGCGCGAGATGGCCGAGATCTCCTGCACGCGGTTCTCATCACGCCGGCGCAGCAGGGGAGAGCCCTCCATGAGCTGGATGTAGTCGACCACCACCAGGCCCAGGCCCTCGCGCGCCTTGAGGCGCCGGGCCTTGGTGCGCATCTCGGTGACGGTCATGCCCTCGGAGTCGTCGATGAAGATCGGCGCCTTCGACAGCCGGTCGGCGGCCTGGCTCACCCGCGGCCAGTCATCGGCCGACAGTCGTCCGCTGCGCATGCGCGAGGCATCCACCATGGCCACCGAGCACAGCATGCGCTGGGTGAGCTCTTCGCCGCTCATCTCGAGGCTGAAGATGGCGACGGTCTTCTCCTCGGTGAGGGCCACGTGCTCGGCCATGCACAGCGCCAGGGCGGTCTTGCCCATCGATGGCCGCGCGGCGATGACGATGAGGTTGGACGCCCGGAACCCGCCGGTGAGGCGGTCGAGGTCCTCGAAGCCGGTGGGAAGGCCGGTGACCTCCGATCCGTGCTCGCTGGCGGCCACCAGGCGCTCCATGCTGCTCATCACCAGGGCGTCGGTGCCCACGAAGTCGCCGCGCGTGCGCTTCTGCGACAGGTCGTAGATGAGGTCCTCGGCGCGCTGCACCATGTCGGTGGTCTCGCCTTCGCGCTCGGCCACCAGCACTTCGATCTCCTGCCCCACCTGCAGCAGCCGCCGCTGGGTGGCGGTGTCACGCACGATCTCGGCGTACGAGCGGTACGACGCCGCGATGTAGGGCGTGGTCATGAGGTCGAGCACGGCATCGCGCCCGCCCGCCATGTCGAGGTCGCCGGTCTTGGTGAGCTGCTCGATGACCGTGATGGGCTCGATGGGCTCGCCCACGCCGAAGAGCTCGGTGATGGCGTTGAAGATGCGCCGGTGGCCCTCGCGGTAGAAGTCCTCGTGAGAGACCAGCGCCATGGCCTCGGCGATGTTGTTCTGCGGGCCGTCGATGAGCGAGGCCAGCAGGAGCTCCTCGGCCTCGACGTTCTGCGGCGGGGGAATGTGCCCGCCGCCGACCGGTGCGGGAGGCGCCGCCTGACGGCGGGCGACCGCTCCGGCCTCAGAGCTCATTCGTCGAGCAGCGGGGAGACGATCGTCTTGACCTCCGCCACGCCGGCCTCGCCGAGGTCGACCGGCACCTCATAGGTGCCCGTGGTGCGGATGGGCGGGTCGACCGTGATGTGGCGCCGGTCGATGCGCACCTCGCGCGCCTCGAAGATGGCGTCGGAGACATCACCGGACGTGATGGACCCGAACAGGCGCCCGTCGCCCCCGGCCTTGGCCTTGAGGGTGAGGATCGTGCGGCCGAGCAGGTCGACCAGCTCGCGGTCCTCCGCCAGCTTCTTCTCGCGGGCGGCCGCGCGCTGCTCGTGGGTGCGCTGCACCTCGGCGATGCGTGCCGGGGTGGCCGCCTCGGCCAGCCCACGGGGCTCGAGGTAGTTGCGCATGTAGCCGCGCGCCACGTTGACCACGGACCCGGCGTGACCGAGCCCCTTGACGTCTTCGATGAGGATCGCCTGCATCAGTCGGTTCCTAGAACGGGATGTCGTCGTCCCCGGCGGGATCCGGGGCCGGTGATGAAAGGTCGCTGGTGTCCACGGGCAGGTCGCCGCCGGGGCTCACGGGCGCGGCCTGCGCCTGCCAGCCACCACCACCCTCGCCGCCATCGCGGCTGTCGAGGAAGAAGACGTCGTTGGCCACCACGTCGACGCTCTGGCGCTTGGCGCCGTCTTGCGCCTCCCACTCGCGCCACTGCAGGCGGCCGTCGATGCCGATGCGGCGGCCCTTGGCCATGTAGTTGGCCACGGTCTCGGCCTGGCGGCCGAACACGCTGACGTCGAAGAAGTTGGGCTTGTCCACCCACTGGCCGCCCTCGTCGCGGGCACGGCCGTTGACGGCGATGCGCAGCGACGCCACGGCGTCACCCGAGCGCAGGTGGCGCAGCTCGGGGTCACGGGTGAGGCGACCGATGAGGGTCACGCGGTTGAGATCGGCGGGCACTTGAGCTCCTCGGAAGGGGTTGCGCGACTAGCGGTCGCGCCGGCGGCCGCCGCCACCCGGGCCCCCGCGACGACCGCTGCGCGGGCGCTCCTCGCGCTCCGGACGCTCGTCGATGGGCTCCGGCACGCCGTTGGCCTGCACCGTCGCCAGTTCGGCCTCGGTGAGGCGGAACGGCATGGCGCGCAGCACGACGTCCTTCGTGATGGCGAGCACGCGGCTGATCTCGTCGAGCACCTCGGGCGAGGTCTGGCAGGTGACCACCACGTACACGCCGTCGGCCTGCTTGCGCACCGGGTAGGCGATCTTGCGGCGTCCCCACTCGGCGACGTCGTCGACCGTGCCGCCGCCATCCTCAATGAGCGAGCGCACGCGCGAGATGACCTCGGCCTGCTGCTCCCCGTCAGCCTCAGGGTTGAGGATGATCATGATCTGATACGCGGTGATCGCCGGTCCTCCGGTGTTGGTCTTGCGATGCTCGTCTGGTCGGCCGCATGCGATGGCCGAGGGAGCGCAGTGCGCCCCACCCGGTCGCGGCAGGCGGGAGACTATAACAGCGCCCTGTGCCCGGTCACCGACGTTCGTGCCAGACCCCGCGCGGGCCGGTGACGCCGCACGCGGTGCAAGCATGGCACCCATGAATCGCCCGTACGCACCCCGTCAGCCCCGCTCGCGCAGGGACGCGACCGCCGGCACCACCACTGGCGGCACGACCACCTCCGGCATCGCCAGCCTGGTCACCTTTGCGACCCTGGGCATCGTCGGCCTCAGCACCGGCGCCCTGGCCCTCGGCGGCACCGCCCTGGCATCGTCGCAAGCACCCGGCGGCACGGCGGCATCCCCGGCAGGCGCGGCCGCCACCCCGGCCGCGTCACCCACGGGCTCGGTGAGGTTCCTCGTGAAGGGCGACTGGGGCACTGGCAGCAGCGCGCAGGCGGCCGTCACCAAGGGCATGTGCGCAAGTCACGCCGCCACCCCGGCGTCGTTCATCCTCACCACGGGCGACAACTTCTACTCGCCGGACGGCACCGCCACCCGCGCGAGCTTCGACCGTCCTGAGGCCTGCCTGCTGGCGACAGGCCTTCCCTGGCGGGCCACCTGGGGCAACCACGACCTCGGCGGCAACTCCACGGCCACCCGGCTGGGAAGCCCCAAGCGCTGGTACTCGTTCACGCAGGGGCCGGTGCGGGTGATCGTGCTCGACGGCAACCAGCCGTCGTCGTCGGCCCAGGTGGCGTTCCTGCGCCGTACCCTCGAGCGCGCGAAGGAGCCCGTGCGCATCGTCACCATCCACCAGCCGCCCTACACCGCGGGGCTGCACGAGCCCAGCACCACCCAGCAGCGGCTGATGGTGCCGCTCTTCAAGAGGCACGGCGTGTCGCTGGTGCTGAGCGGGCACAACCACTCGTACGAGCGCATCGTGACCGGCGGCGTCACCTACATCGTGTCGGGGGGCGGCGGGGCGCAGGTGTACCCCTGCGTGCGCCTGCCGGCGGGCCTCAAGAAGTGCACGCCCGAGTACCACTTCCTCGAGGTGGACGCGTCGCCCGCCTCCATCAACGTGCGCGCGGTGCGCCGTGACGGATCGACGCTGGAGTCGGTGAGCGTGCCGGTGCGTACCCCAGCGCCGCGGTAGGGCAGGGCCCCCGGGCCCGGCACCCACTCGGGCCCGACCCCTAGGCCGCGCCCCCGGTGGCCAGGCGCACGACCTCCTCGGGGGTGTCGGCAAGCAGGATCCTGTCGAGGTCGGCCTCGTCCACCCAGCCCTCGCCCAGGGTGGTCTCGCGCATCCAGTCGATGAGCCCCCGCCAGTGGGCGCTGCGGTAGAGCACCAGCGGGAAGTCGCGCACCTTGCCGGTCTGGATGAGCACCAGGGCCTCGAAGAGCTCATCGAGGGTGCCGAAGCCACCGGGCATCACCACGAAGGCCTCGGAGTACTTGATGAACATCGTCTTGCGCACGAAGAAGTACCGGAAGTCCACGCCCAGGTTCACGTAGGGATTGCGGTACTGCTCGTGGGGGAGCTCGATGTTGAGGCCCACCGACAGCCCGCCGCCCTCGGCCGCGCCCTTGTTGGCGGCCTCCATGAGCCCGGGTCCGCCGCCGGTGATGACCGCCCGCCCCTCGTGCGCCAGCAGGCGCCCGATCTCCACGGCCGCGGCGTAGTCGGGGTCGTCGGGTGGCGTGCGGGCCGATCCGAACACGCACACCGCCGGGCCCACGCGCGCCAGCAGGTCGAAGCCCTCCACGAACTCGCCGAGTATGCGCAGCGCGCGCCACGGGTCGGTGGATACGAAGTCGGGCTCGGGACCCTGCAGCAGCGCCAGGTCGGCGTCGCGCACGCGCTCGGCGCCTGGGCCCCGCGTGGTGATGCGCCCGCGGCGCTTGGGCTGGTCGGCCATCAGTCCACTCCCGTGTCGAGGGCGGCCATCACCTCGCGCGCGCGGGCGCGGATGGCCGGCATGTCCTGCCGCTTCTCGAGGTTGCGCATCGACAGCGACATGCGGGGATTCTGCCCGAGCCTCTCCCGGTGCCGGTCGAGGAAGTCCCAGTAGAGGGTGGTGAACGGGCAGGCGTCGGCCCCGGTGGCCGACTTCGGGTTGTACGGGCATGACCGGCAGTGGTTGCTCATGCGGTTGATGTACGCGCCGCTGGCGGCATAGGGCTTGGTCATCATCGACCCGCCGTCGGCATACAGCGCCATGCCGATCACGTTGGGGGCCATCACCCAGGCTGATCCATCCACGTGCGCGGCCTGGAACCACCGGGTGGCATCCCACGGCCGGGTGCCGCGCAGCAGCATCAGGGTGCCCAGCACCATGAGCCGCTGGATGTGATGCGAGTACCCGCGCCGGTGGATGCCGTCCATGGCCACCTGCACGCACCGCATGCGCGTGGTGCCGCCCCACAGCGCCGCGGGCACCGGGGCCTCGGCACCCAGCGCGTTGGCGTCGCGCCAGGTGCGCTTCCAGTACCAGCCCCAGACGTACTCGCGCCAGCCGATCACCTGGCGCACGAAGCCCTCCACCGACGCGATGGGAGCGCCGTCGCCCAGGGCGTCCGCCACCCGCCGGGCCACGCGCTCGGGCGAGAGCAGGCCCAGGTTGAGGGGGCCCGAGAGCAACGAGTGCGCCATGGCCCAGTCGTCGTCCATCATGGCGTCCTCGTACGGGCCGAAGCCGGCGAGGCGGGCGTCGATGAAGCGGTCGAGGGCGGCCTCGGCCTCATCCGTATCGGCCGCCATCACGCGCTCGCCGCCCTCGCCGGTCTCGGGCAGCGCGGCGAACTCGCGTCGAAGCGCGGCGTCGAGCGGGTCATCCGCAGGAGGCAGCCATGGCGCCGGCACCCCCAGGTCGCGCGTGCGCGGCGGGGGCTTGCGGTTCTCCTTGTCCATGCTCCACGCGCCGCCCACCGGCTGGCCGTCGGGATCCACGAGGATGTCCAGCCGCCGGCGCATGTCGCGGTAGAAGCTGTCCATGCGCGGCGCGCGCTTACCCAGTATCTCGTCGAGCTCCCCCGGCCGCGTGATGAACCCCACGGGCTCGCGCATCTCCACGGGCACGGGCAGGGCGTCGCGCAGGCGTTGCACCAGCGCCAGGCCGCTGCGTGATGTGGGGTGGGCCACCACCACGCGATCGGGTTGCTCCTCCGTGGCATGTGCCATCACGCCCGCGAACAGCGTGGGCGCGCGGCGCAGGTCAACGGCCCAGCCGTCGCGGCGCAGCCGGTCGGCCAGCCGCCGCATTCCGCCGATCACCAGCACGCGCCGCTCGCGGTTGTAGGGGAGGCGACCGATGGCGTGGTCGCTCTCGATCATCAGCACCCGGGCCTCGCCCGGGCGGTGGCCCCGGAACGCCGGGCCCGCGGGATCGAGCTGATCCCCGAGCACCCATATGGTGGGCGCGCTCAGCGCCCCTTCACGGCGTCGTGCTGCGCCCGGCGCGCGGCGGTGCGGTCGAGCACCTCCTGCTCGGCCGCGGTGATGCCCTCGGGCACCGGCGCATCGGCGGGGCCGAAGTGGTCATCCATCCAGCGGTCCAGGTCGTGGGCCGGAACGGCGCCGAAGCGCTTGGCCACCACCTCGCCGCGGCGCATGAGCACCGTGGCCGGCACGGCGGACGGGCTCACGCTCACGCCATCGGGCCAGCCGGCCTGGCCGCGGGCGCGCCAGTCCTCGGGCCCCCACATCTCCACGAACGCCATGAACAGCCGCGGCCGGGCGTCTGCCAGGGCCTCGAGCCCGGCGCCGGTCACCTGGCAGGCGGGGCACACGGGGCGGCCGATCACCAGCACGGCCTCATCAGCCGCCGCGATCTCGTCCATGCGCCCGGCCAGCGATCGGCCGTCGATGTCAATGCGCGTGCCCATGCCTACCCGGCCCTCCTCAGCGTCGCGGTCGATACCACGCCCCCGCCCTCCCAACGATACGAGAGGCGCCCGTCGGACCGCATGGCGACCGTCATCGTGCCGATCCCCAGGCACACGCTGCTCGCGCTGCGGGTGATCACCTCGCGCAGCACGGCGCGCCGCTGCGATCCGGTGCCCTGTGGCTCGAGGCGTCCGCTGCACGAGAGCGGCGCGTCGTAGTACGACATCCCGTGCAGCTGCCCGGCGCTCACGCCCACCACACGAATGCGCATGGGCACCGTTCCGAGCCCGGCCTCCGTGAGGGTCCCCGTCCACGCCCCCGACACGCCCACCGGATCGAGGTAGGCCACGCTGCCGTCATCGCCCTTGGTCCACACGTAGCGCAGGCGGCCGCCGCTGGCCGGGGACAGGCGCACCGTGCCGTCCTTGATGCAGTCGCCGCCGGGCACCTTGCTGGTGATGCCCTCCGTGAAGGTGGTCACGCGCCCCGTGGTGGACACCGGGGTCCACGTGCCGGCGCAGTTCACCGGGGCACCGAGGTCGACCGTGCCCGTGGGGCGGCCCGTCGCGGCCACGGTCATGGTGGTCTTCAGGGGGAAGGTGAACGCGGCGTTGCTCGTGCTGCTCGCGGTGCCGCTCCACGCGCCCGCCAGCAGTGCCGAGCCGGGCCATGCGGTGCGCCCGCCGTCGGCCAGCGCTGGTGCCGCGACGAGGGCGCAGGTGGTGAGCGCCGAGCCGGCGGCGAGGGCGCGGGCGGCCCGGCGAACGACCTGACGGCGGGTCATGCGTTCTCCTTCGACGTGGCCTTGGCGGGGTCGGGGGAGAGGACGGCGGCGCGATCCTCCGCGGCCTCGAGGGCGTCCTCCCGGGCAACCATGCGCCGCTCGCGGATGATCACGAACAGCGCCACCAGGGCCGCCACGCCCAGGGCCACCACCAGCGCAACCCAGATCTGGTTGGCGAATGCCTTGCCCGCGAAGTACCCGATGAGCGCCGCCTGCAGCGACCAACAGATGGCCCCTGCGATGTCGAACAGCAGGAATCGGCGATATGACATCTGCCCGGCACCGCAGGCCATGTTGATGCCGATGCGGATGCCCGGGAGGAAGCGCCCCGTGAACACCAGGGCGGGTCCGTGCCGCTTCACCATGCGCTCAGCAGAGTGCGTGCGGTGCTCGCCCGCCATGCGCGTGACGGCGCGGCGTATCCACGGCGCGCCGCCGCGCCCCACCCAGTAGGCGATGGAGTCGCCCACCACCGCGCCCACCGCGCCCACCACGACCACGCCCCATAGCGTGAGATCACCCTCGGCGGCGAATACCGCGCCGGCGACGATGGATGTCTCGCCGGGAAGGATGGGGAAGATGCCGTCGCCGGCGACCACGAGGAAGATGGCCAGGTAGCCGTACTCGGCGGCCCAGTCGCCGATCTGCTGGAAGAACCCCGTGGCGGCGGGGAGCGCGAAGCCACTCAAGGAGAGGTCCATTGCACGGATGATGGCATGGCGCGGCGGCACCCCCCGGTGCATCGGTGGTCGCCGGCTGGGATAAGTTTCCGACCGTGCGACGGATGATCTTGATGACTGCCGCCCTGGGCGCGCTGCTGATCGGCGCGCCGCTGGCTATCGCGCAGGATCCGGTGCCCACCACGCCCACCACACCCACCACGCCGGAGCCCGCACCGACGCCCCTGCCCGCGCC
>JBJTJN010000031.1:0-14587 GCA_046095485.1 Actinomycetota bacterium | reverse complement strand
CGCCCAGCAGCACCTCGGCGCGCACGCTCGCGGCCAGGGCGGGAAGGCCATCCGATGTGCCCGCGGGCTCGAGGCCCAGCGCCACGCGCTCGAGACGCGGATGCAGCACCAGGCGGTTCCACGCGGCCAGCACCATCATCGCCCCGAACACGACGAGCTTGGCCAGCAGCGCCAGGCCATAGGCGGTGCTCCACAGCGCCGACAGCGAGGGCAGCTCGGCCAGCGCGCGATACACGCCCGTGATGACCAGGATCACCACCGCCCCCACGGCCAGTGCCGAGAACCTCACCACCACCCCAGCGCCCAGGCGCACCCGGTCATCGGGGCCCAGGGCGCGCAGCAGGGGAAGCGCCAGCACCATCAGCATCACCAGGCCGCCGAGCCACGCCGCGGTGGCCCACCCGTGCACGATGTCGATCGCCGTGCCGAGGGTGGCATCCGTGCCGCTGGCGGCATGGCCCGACCACGACAGCAGCACGGCGCCGAGCAGCCCGGGCACCGCGAGCACGTACATGCGCGCACCCGATGGCCCGGGCGATGGCCTGCCCCCGCGCACCGCCAGCGCCGCCACGGCGCCGATCACCGCCAGGGCCAGCAGGCCAATCCACGCGGTGCCCCACCGCGTGCCCCCGAGCAGGCCGGCCCACGCGCCATCCACCGCCACCGCCTGCACGGGCAGCGCGATGGCGAGTCCCACTGCCCACGCGGCGAGCAGCGCCCACCAGGCACGCCACCACCGGCCCACGGGACCACCGGAGGCCGCCTCTGCATGCGCGCGCAGGCGATCCGCTCCCTCGGCGCCCGGGGGCGCGATGCCGCCCGCCGACCACGCGCGGGCCAGCACCCACTCGCGCGCGAGTGCCATGCCCGCGGTGCCGAACACGCCGATCAGCACCAGCAGGCGGGCGATCACCGCGAGGGGCCCGGCGCCATCCGCGCCCGCCGGCACCACCGGGGCGGCCACGGGATCCGCCGCCCGCACCGCGAACGTGCTCGTACCCGCAAATGCATGCCCATCGGTGGTCATGCCCGACCACGCAACGCGGTAGGTGCCCGGCCCATCACGCGGCACGGCGATGACGATGGCCTGGGGGTCGTCCGAGCGCACCGCCGCCTCGCGCGACTGCGCCCCGCGCGGCCCGCGCACCTGCGCCTGCACGAGATCCGGCTCGACGGGCGCTGCCTGGGCGATGCGCACCGATGCCGGAGGCGCGGCGAGAACCGCGCCGTTCGCGGGCGCGACCACCACAGCGGAGTGCGCCGCCGCGGGCCAGGCGGCCAGCACCACGAGCGCGCACAGCGCCACCAGCACGGGCGCGATGAGGCGCAGGCGCATCAGGCCCCCGAGAAGGTGAGCACGAGCAGCACCGTGTTGAGGGCGATGACCACCACGGCGATGGCGATGCCGATGACCGTGGTGGCGCGCCGGTTGACGAGCACCCCCATCACCTGCCGGTCAGACGTGGCCTGCAGCAGCGGGATGAGCGCGAACGGGATGCCGAACGAGAGGATGACCTGCGAGATGACCAGCGCCACCACGGGGTCGACCCCGATCGCCAGGATGATGAACGCCGGCGCCATGGTGATGGCCCGGCGCAGCCATACCGGGATGCGCCGCTGCAGGAACCCCTCCATCACCACCTGCCCCGCGAGCGTGCCGATGCTCGACGACGACAGCCCCGAGGCCAGCAGGGCCACGCCGAACAGCACGTCGGCGTGGCTGCCCAGCGCCGTGCCGAGGCCCTCGTACACCTGGGTGAGGTCCTCCCCCACGCCGGTCATGCCGGCCGAGTTGAAAACGCTGGCGGCGATCACCAGCATCGAGATGTTCACGAGTCCCGCGATGGTCATGGCGATGATCACGTCGACCACCTCGAACCGGAAGAGCTTCCGCTTGGCCGCGGGGTCGGCCACCGGCACGCGGCGCTGCGTCAGCGCGGAGTGCAGGTAGATGACGTGCGGCATCACGGTGGCGCCGAGGATTCCCACGGCCAGCAGCACGCTGGCGCTGCCATCGAACCCCGGGATGAGGCCCCCGGCCACCTCGGACGCCGACGGGTCGGCCAGGAATACCTGCACGGCGAACGCGACCACGATCACCCCGACGAACGCCGCGATGATGGCCTCGAGCCGGCGAAAGCCCCGCGCCTGCATGGCGAGGATGGCGTAGGACGCCACGGCAGTGATGACGGCCGCGGGCAGTAGCGGTATGCCGAACAGCAGGTAGAGGCCCAGCGCGGCACCGACGAACTCCGCGACGTCCGTGGCCATGGCCACCAGCTCGGCCTGCAGCCACAGCCCCAGCCGCACCGGGCGGCTGTAGCGGGCCCGGCAGGCCTCGGCGAGGTTCATGCCCGATGCGATGCCGAGCTTGGCCGACATCGACTGGATGAGCATGGACATCAGCACCGCCGCCACGATCACCCACAGCAGCAGGAACCCGAACTCCGCACCGGCAGCCATGTTGGTGGCGAAGTTGCCGGGATCGATATAGGCCACCGCGGCGATGAACGCCGGCCCGAGGAACGGCGTGAACCGACGGATCCCGGACCGGCGGCCCGACAGCGACTCCTCGGCCGCGCGCAGCACCAGGGCGTCACCGGGCAGCGCCTCCTCCGGCCCCGGGCCGGGCGGTGGCCCCTGAGGGGGTCGCAGGCTCACCTGGCGCGTGCCGCCCGGATGATCGCCACCGACGACACGCCGGCCGCCGACACCACCACCGAGTGGCCCTCGCGCGTGGTGAGCACCGCCACGCGCCCGCCCGATTCGAACTGCGCCGTTGCGGCGCCGCGCACGGGTACCGAGGTGGATCCGGGCGGCACCGGCACGGGCGGGCCGTCCACCACCGACCACGCGATGCGCCTGCCCGCGCGGGCGTACACCAGGGTGCGCACCTGGCGACCGTCCACCACGTCGTCGCGCCGGCCCACGGGCATCCATCCGAGGCGATGCGCCAGATCGGGGAACGCCACCCCGAACGCGCCGGCACGCGGACGCCCGGTGGCCGAGGTGGGCGGTGCCCCGCCCTCGGGGGGCTGCGCCTGTGCCGCGACGACGTCCGTGGCCACCTGCGCCGGTGCGCCCGTGGTGGACCCGAAGGCGATGGCCACCCCCACTGCGAGCACGGTGATGCCCAGGCCGATTCCCAGCCCGCGCGGGGGTGCATCGTCGCTCTCGGTACGGACGGTCGTCCCGCTCGGCGCGGGCGGATGCGGGTCTACCATCGCCCTGTGACCACCCACTCCGAGACCGCTCCGCCCACGGGCGGCGTGCGCCGCGCCTGGGCCGGGCTCACCTCGCCGCGCGGGGTGCGCTGGATCACCGGAATCGCCATGGCGCTGCTGTGGGTGATCATCCCCAGCGGCGGCATCGTGCGGCTCACCGACTCGGGGCTCGGCTGCACCGACTGGCCGCTGTGCGAGAACACCAGCGTCATCCCCGCCATGGACGCAAACGCGTGGATCGAATACACCAACCGACTGCTGTCGGGGGTGGTGATGGCCGTGGCGGTGCTGGCGGCGATCGTGGTAGTGCTCTCACGCGTGACGTCCGGCGGCACCCGAGCAGCCGCCGTCGTGGCCGCCCTCGCCACGGTGGGCCAGGTGCCCCTCGGCGCGGTGACCGTGGTGTTCGAGCTGCACCCGCTGCTGGTGGGATCGCACTTCCTGCTGTCCCTCGTGGCGCTCGGCGCCGGGGTGATCGCCTTCCTCGGCACGGACGACGTGGTGCGGGGCGTGCGCCGCGCCGTCACCGCGGCATCGGGCTGGCTCGCGGCGCTCGGCGCCGTCGCGCTGGCCACCACGCTCACCACCGGCGTGCTCACCACGGCAGCGGGGCCGCACTCCGGCGACCCCGACGTGACGCACCGCATCGGCAGCATCGATGCGGCGGCGTACTGGCACGTGCGCGCGGTGATCGTGCTGGGGGTCGTGGGCCTGATCATCGCCATCGTCGCGCGCGGGCGCCGCGACGACCGGGGCTTCATCGTGCCGGCCCTGCTGTTCATCCCGCTCTTCATCGCCCAGGTGATCATCGGGGAGGTGCAGTGGCGCACGCAGCTTCCGTGGGAGGTCGTGGTGTTCCACGTGGGCGTGGCCGGCCTGGTGTGGGGCGTTGGCATCGCGGCCCTCTGGCGCCTCGCGCGCCCGATCACCCGGGGCTCCGCCCCGGCCTAGCGCCGGCGGCCGCCGGACGCGGCCTCCTGGCAGGCCACACACCGCTCGGCGTCGGGCACGATCTCCAGGCGCGCCGCGGGGATCGCCCCGCCGCAGTCGACGCAGATGCCGTACTCGCCGCGCTGGGCGGCCTCGGCAAGCCGCAGCAGCCGCTCCTCCTCCTCCTTGAGCTTCAGCTGCGCCTGCAGCTGCCGCTCGCGGGCCTCGGCATCGGTGGCGGCCTCCGCCGGATGATGGTGGGCGTCGCTGGCCTCGCTGCCGTCGGCGGCCAGGTCGAACGCCTCGGCGCGCTCGTGGGCCTCACGCGCCAGGCGCGCGAGGCGTTCCGCCTGATCCTCCCCCTTCGGCATGGCCTGACTCTAGCGCCGGCATCCCCGCCCCCACTGCGCACGGCGATGGTTGTAGGGTGAAGGGAGTGAATGCACCGGCAGTGGAGACCCGCGACCTCGTGCGCGAGTTCAAGGGCGGGATCCGCGCCGTGGACGGCGTCAGCCTGGTCGTGGAGTCGGGCGGCATCTTCGGATTCCTGGGGCCGAACGGCGCCGGCAAGAGCACCACGGTGCGCATGCTCACCACCCTGCTGCGGCCCACGGGCGGCACCGCCATGGTGGCCGGCTACGACGTGATGGCCGACCCCGACGCCGTGCGTCGGCGCATCGGCGTGGCGCTGCAGGACGCCGCCATCGACCCCTACATGACCGGCCGCGAGCTGCTGCGGCTGCAGGGCGTGCTGCACGGCCTGCCACGCGCCGCCTGCCGCGCGCGCGCCGACGACCTGCTGGCCCGCGTGGGACTGGAGGACGCCGCCGACCGCCGCGTGGGCACCTATTCGGGCGGCATGCGGCGCCGGCTCGACCTGGCGCTGTCGCTGGTGCACGAGCCCGTGGTGCTGTTCCTCGACGAGCCCACCACGGGGCTCGACCCCACCTCGCGGGTCACCCTCTGGGAGGAGGTGCGGCGCCTCAACGCCGAGCACGGCACCACGATCTTCCTCACCACGCAGTACCTGGAGGAGGCCGACCAGCTGGCCGACCGCGTGGCGATCATCGACGGCGGGCGCATCGTGGCCGATGGCGCGCCCGCGGCGCTCAAGGCCGACATCGGCGAGCCCCTGCTCACCGTGACCGCCGGCGAGGGATGCTCGGCGGACGACATCGCCGCCGTGCTGTCCCGGTTCGGGGCCATCGTGCCCGGCTCGGTGGACCACGGCGCGGGCGTGCGCCTTCCCGGTGGCTCGTCGGCGATGGCCGATGCCGTGCGCGCGCTGGACGACGCCGGGGTGCGCTTCCAGTCGATCGACCTCGCCGAGCCCACGCTCGATGACGTGTTCCTCAAGTGCACGGGACGCCACCTCGAGGGCGCCGGCGACGAGGTGCCCGCCGCGTGACGGCCGCCGCGCCCGCAGTGCGCCAGACCGCCGCCCTCGCGTGGCGGTCGATCATCACCACCATCCGGCTGCCCCAGGCGTGGTTCCCGGCGCTGTTCTTCCCCCTGGTGCTCATGGCCATCTTCACGGCGTCGTTCGGCGGCGCGCCGGGCGCGGTGCCGGGGTTCCCGCCCGTGCGCGGGTTCCTCGACTTCGCGGTGTGCGGCGCGATCGTGCAGGGGGTGCTGATCGGCGGCACCTCAGCCGGCGCGGCGTTCGCCACCGACATCGAGGGGGGCTTCTTCGACCGGCTGGTGGCGTCCCCGATCTCGCGGGTGGCAATCCTCACCGGGCGCCTCGGAGCGTCGATGGCCCTCGGGCTGTTCCAGGCCGTGCTGTTCGTGGGCATCGCGTGGATCTTCGGCGCGCGGGTGGATGGCGGCATCACCGGGTTCCTCATCGTGCTGCTGATCGCGGTGATCTTCGCCGCGGCGGTGGGCGGGCTTGGGGTGTGCCTCGCACTTCGCACCGGATCGGGCGAGGCCGTGCAGGGGATGTTCCCGCTCTTCTTCGCCCTGCTGTTCTTCTCGTCGGCCTTCTTCCCCATCGAGACCATGACCGGCTGGTACGCCGCCATCGCGCGGGTCAACCCCATCAGCTGGCTCGTGGAGTCGATGCGCCTGGAGATCATCGGTGGCGCCACGCTGGGCACCACCATGGCCGGCATCGGCACCGCCCTGGGGCTCGCCGCCATCACCATCGGGGCGTCGGCCATCGCGCTGAAGCGGCGCCTGCGGGTGGCGGCATGAGGCTCATGGCCGTGAGCCTGGGGCTGGCCGGGCGCAACCTGCTGCTGGTGCGCCGCGTGCCGTCGGTGTTCATCCCGTCGCTGGTGATGCCGCTGTTCATCCTCATCGCCACGGCGGGGGCGTTCCACGGCATCGGCGCGCTGCCGCAGTTCGCGGGTGAGTCGTACCTGGCCTTCACCATCCCCATGGCCGCCACCATGGGCGCGGGCTTCGCGGGCATCAACTCGGGCATGACCCTGGCACGCGACCTCGAGGGCGGGTTCTTCGACCGCCTGCAGTCGAGCCCCGCGCCCCGCATGGCGTTGGTCTTCGGGCCCATGCTGGCCGCCCAGGCGCGCAGCATCCTCACCACCGTGGTGGTGTTCGTCGCCGGGATGATCGGCGGCGTGATGCTGCCGGGCGTGGCGTCCACCCTGCTCATCGTCGCCTTCGCGCTGATGTTCGCCGCAGCGGCGTCGTTCTGGGCCATCGGCGTGGCGCTTCGCGCCCGCACGGTGCAGGCCGCGCCCATCATGCAGCTGGTGGTGTTCCTGTCGGTGTTCATGTCGGTGGCCTACGTGCCGCAGGACGCCATGCACGGCTGGCTCGCCGTGGTGGCGAAGTACAACCCGGTCACGTACATCCTCAACGCATCGCGCAGCGCCGAGCTCACGGGCACCGTCATCTGGTCCAACACCTGGCCGGGCCTGCTCTCGGCGGCGATCCTGCTGGTGGTCGTCGGCGCCTTCGCGATCCTGCCCCTTCGACACCTGGAGAACCGATGAGCGTGGAGCGCACGACCATCACGCCCGACCTGGCCGCGTGGCTGGACGCCGTGGCCGCCACCCCCGAGCCGGTGCAGCGGCTGGCGGCGCAGATGGTGGGTCACCCGCAGGAGAACATGATGACCCACCCCGAGCTGGGCGCCCTGCTCGCGGTGCTGGTGCGCGCCACCGGCGGCCACAGGGTGCTCGAGATCGGCACCTTCGTGGGCACCTCGGCGCTGTGGATGGCCCCCGAGCTGGCGCCCGACGGCCACATCGACTGCCTCGACGTGAGCCAGGATCACGCCGACCGCGCCGCCGACGTGCTGCGTGAGGCCGGGTATCACGACGAGGTGACGATCCACGTGGCCCCGGCGCTCGACACCCTCCCCGCCCTCGGCCCCGGATATGACCTGGCGTACATCGATGCCGACAAGCCGGCGTACCCGGCCTACCTGCGCGAGTGCGCGCGCCTCGTGCGCCCCGGCGGCATCATCGTGGCCGACAACGTGTTCGGCGGGCAGGGCGACGCCACCCAGGTGGCGGCGCTGCGCGACTTCGCCGAGGGCGCGATGGCCGATCCCGGCCTCGCCACCGTGGTGCTGCCGATCGGCGACGGCATCACGCTCAGCGTCGTGCGCTGAAGAGCCCGGAGCGGTTCCCCGGCCGCGGCTCTTCGCGACTCCATATCCTGCCGCGGCGATGGCCACCGCTCCCGCACCCGGCATACGCGCCCGCATCGAGCACCAGTGCGGGCGCATCGTGGATGCCCGCTGGTTCAACCCCTTCATCGTCGGGGTCATCGCGCTGAACGCCGTGGTGATCGGGCTCGAGACCTACCCGGCCATCAACAACCCCTACGGCGAGGCGCTCACCAACGCCAACCACGTGTTCCTCGGCATCTTCATCGTCGAGATCCTGCTGCGCTTCGGCGCCTACGCCACGCACCCGGCCGACTTCTTCAAGAGCGGCTGGCACATCTTCGACATCATCGTGATCGGGGCGGTGTTCATCCCCGGGGTGTCGAGCAACGCCCAGCTGTTGCGACTGGTGCGGCTGCTGCGCGTGGTGCGCATCGTGTCGGTGCTGCCCGACCTGCGGGTGATCATCTCGGGCCTCGGGCGGTCGGTGCTGCCCATCGCCTCGTTGTTCCTGCTCATCATCTTCGTGCTCTACGTATTCGGCATCCTGGGCTGGATGCTCTTCGGCGATGTGCTGCCCGCCGAGTGGGGGGACATCGGCGTGGCGATGATCACCCTCTTCCAGGTGCTCACGCTCGAGGGCTGGAACTCTGTGGCGGCCGAAGCCGTGAACGCCACCAGCCCATGGGCGTGGGCGTACTTCATCGTCTTCGTGCTGCTGGCCGTGTTCATCTTCTTCAACATGCTCATCGGCATCATGGTCAACTCGCTCGAGCAGGCCCGCGAGCGCCACCGCGAGCAGCAGGAGGCCGAGCTCAAGCAGGACATCCGGGCCCACCCCGAGGACCACGACCTCGAAGCGAGCATCACCGCGATGCGCGAGGCCCTCGACCGCCTCGAGAACGAGGTGCGGGCCCGCCGCAACTGACCCGCGGGTCGCGGAAGCCCCGCACCGACGAAGGGCTGTCGCGCCTGCAGGACCACGTTGAGCAGCACGCCCGTGGCGAGCCTCTTCGTATGAGCGCCAGGCGCCACCTTCACCGTCTGATCCGGCCTGATGTCGCGATCCGGCACCGAGTCGTCCGTGGGATTTCGGGGTGGGGACGCGCTCCTGTGCGGCAGCACAGCCACGCGCCGCGCATCCCCACGGGGATGCGCGAGAAGTACCTAGGACGGCGCGGACGCAGGCCCCATGAGGGCCCGCAGCCTGAGCAGCCCGATGAGGCTCTTGGCGTCGTGCACCCGGGCAATGAGGTCGTCGAGCCGCGCGAGGGGCACCGGCACCACCTCGATCTCCTCCTCGGGGATCGGCTCGTGACCCACGGGCGTGAGGTCGGTGGCGAGGAAGCAGTGGATGAACTCCTCGAGGATCGCCGGGGCGGTGTAGAAGCCGCCCAGGTCCTGCCAGGTACCGGCGGCCCGCCCGACCTCCTCGGCCAGCTCGCGCCGGGCGCATTCGAGCGGCGGCTCGCCCATCACGTCGAGCTTGCCCGCGGGGAGCTCCAGCAGGTACTCCCCCACCGCCTCGCGCGGCTGGCGCACCATCAGCACGTTGTCACGCTCCACCGGCACCATCACCACGGCGCCGGGGTGGGCGATCACCTCGCGGCGCACCACCATGCCGCTGGGGCGGCGGTAGCGCACCACCGAAAGGTCGACCACCTCGCCCGCGTAGATGGGCTCGGTGCCCTCCACGGACATCCCCTCGATTGGCCGCCCGCCATCGAGCGGGTCGCCGCCCGGCGCCGCATCGCTCACCGGCGTGCGGCCGTCACCGGGGGCCGCGGGCGCGGGCCACGATGGCCAGGGTGAGGTCGACCATCGACTCGATGTCCGCGATGCGGATGCGCTCATCCGGCGTGTGGACGTCCACCATGGCGTTGCACAGGTTGACGCTCGGGAAGCCGTTCAGCAGGAAGGCGTTCACATCGGATCCCCCGCCCGACGCCACGTAGCGGGGCTCGATGCCGCAGTCGCGCATGGCGTCAGCCGCCATCTGCACCTGGGGGGCGTCTTCATCCAGCGCGTACCCGGTGAAGTGGTCGCGCACGCTGATCTCCACGTCGCACTCGCACTCGGTGCCCGCCCAGGCGAAGGCGTCGATCATCGCGGTGAGCTGGCGGTCGAGAGCCTCGGGGTCGCGCGAGCGGCACTCCGCCGTGATGATGCACTCCTCGGCCACCACGTTGGTGGCCGTGCCGCCATCCACCGTGCCGATGTTGGCGGTGGTGGCATCGTCGATGCGCCCCAGCGGCATGCCCGCGATGGCGCGTGCGGCAGCACCAATGGCGCTGCGGCCGGCCTCGGGCTGGATTCCCGCGTGCGCGGCCACCCCCCGGTAGGTGACGGCCATCTCCTTGTGCGTGGGCGCCTGCGTGACGATTCCGCCCACCTCGCCGGTGTGGTCGTACACGAAGCCGTAGGCCGCGCGCAGCACCGAGGTGTCGAAGTACGCCGCGCCGCGAAGCCCGATCTCCTCGCACGGCGTGAACACCAGCTCGATACCCGCGTGGGGAATGCCCTCGTGCACCACGCGGTCGACGGCGTGCAGCATGGCCGCCACCGCGGCCTTGTCGTCGCCACCGAGGATCGCCTCGTTGCCGTTGGTGAGCCATTCCCCCTGCTGCACCACCTGCACCGGCGCCAGCAGCGGCACGGTGTCGAGGTGGGCGCAGAACATGATGGGAACGCCCTCGGTGGTGGGGGCGAACCGGGCCACGATGTTGTTGCACCCGGCCTCGGGCAGGGCCGTGGCGGCGTCGTCCTGCGAGATCTCCGCCCCCATGCGGGTGAGCTCGGTGATGACCACCTCGGCCATCGCGGCCTCCTCGCCCGACGGCGAGGGGATCTCGCACAGCCGCGCGAACAGCCGCGCCACCTCGGGAAGCGACGCGGTGTCGAGCGTGCTCACGCCGCGCGCGAGGCGGCGACGGCCCCGCCGCCACCTACGCCCGCGCGCGCCGCCGCGGCACCCACGAACGCGCGGAACAGCGGCTGCGGCCGGGTGGGCCTGCTCTTGAACTCCGGGTGGTACTGGCTGGCCACGAAGAACGGGTGGTCGGGAAGCTCGATGCACTCCACCAGTCGGCCGTCGGGCGACCGGCCGCAGGTGATGAGGCCCTTCTCCTCCATCTGCGGGCGCAGCGCCGGGTTCACCTCGTAGCGGTGGCGGTGGCGCTCCTGGATGGAGTCGACGTCGCCGTAGAGGGCCCGCACCATGGTGCCGGGCACCAGCGACACCGGGTCGGCGCCCAGGCGCATGGTGCCGCCGCGCTCCTCGATCTGCCGCTGCTCGGGCAGTAGGTCGATGACCGGGAAGGGGGTCTCCATGTCGAACTCGGTGGAATTGGCGCCGTCCATGCCGCACACGTTGCGCGCGTACTCGATGACGGCGATCTGCATTCCGAGGCAGATGCCCAGGTACGGGATGCCCTCCTCCCGCGCGATGCGGGCGGCCTCGATCTTGCCCTCCACCCCGCGCCCGCCGAACCCGCCGGGCACCAGCACGCCGTCGGCCGCGCGCACGTGGTCGGCGAGGTCGTCGGCGTCGGCGTCCACCCAGTCGATGTCCACCTCCACGCCGTGGGCAGGGCCCGCGTGGCGGAGCGCCTCGGCCACCGACAGGTAGGCGTCGTGCAGCTGTACGTACTTCCCCACCAGCGCGATGCGGGCCGTGCCCGTGGTGCTGCCCAGGTGCTGCACCGCCTCGCGCCAGTCGCTGAGGTCGATGTCGTGCAGCGGCAGGCCGAGCCGCTGGCACACCACGCGGTCGAGGCCCTCCTGCTCCATGGCGATCGGCACCTTGTAGATGTCGTCGCTGTCCTCAGCCGAGATGACGGCCTCGGAAGGGATGCCGCCGAACAGGGCGATCTTCTCGCGCACGCCAGAGTCGAGCGGGCGGTCCGACCGCAGCACCAGCACGTCGGGCTCGATACCGATGCGCCTGAGCTCATTGACCGAGTGCTGGGTGGTCTTGGTCTTGAGCTCGCCGGCCACCTCGAGGAACGGCACGAGCGTCACATGCACGAAGGCCACCTTGTCGCGGCCGACGTCGTTGCGCATCTGGCGGATGGCCTCGAGGAAGGGCAGCGACTCGATGTCGCCCACCGTGCCGCCGATCTCCACGATCACCACGTCGGCGTTGGACGATGTGGCCGCCTGGCGGATGCGGTCCTTGATCTCGTTGGTGATGTGCGGGATCACCTGCACCGTTGCGCCCAGGAAGTCGCCGCGGCGCTCGCGGCGGATGACGGCGTCGTATACCGACCCGGTGGTGATGTTCGACGTACGCGTGAGGGCCTCGTCGGTGAAGCGCTCGTAGTGGCCAAGGTCGAGGTCGGTCTCGGCGCCGTCCTCGGTGACGAACACCTCGCCGTGCTGGAACGGGCTCATGGTTCCGGGGTCGACGTTCAGGTACGGGTCGCACTTCTGCAGCGACACCTTGTAGCCCCGGGCCTTCAGCAGCGTGCCGAGCGATGCGGCCGTGATGCCCTTGCCGAGACCGGACACCACGCCACCCGTGACGAACACGTAGCGCTCACCAAGATCACTCACCGACCGGCCCCCCCGACCCGCACACCGTACGGGGCCCCATCATACCCCGCGCACCGGCGCGCGCCGGGTGGCCATGGGCGCCCGCAGGCGTCACCCCCTGCGGGCAAGCAGCTCCTGCGCATGGCCGCGCGCCGCGGCATCGTCTGCAGCCGCCCCCAGCATGCGGCAGATCTCATCCACCAGATCGTCGCCCTCCACCGATTCGATGGTGGTGATGGCCCGGCCATCGTCAGCCGCGCCCTTCACCAGGCGGTAGTGCCGGTCGGCGGCGGCGGCCACCTGCGGCAGGTGGGTGATCACCAGCACCTGGCGTCCCATGGCCATCTCGGCGAGCCTCGCACCCACCACGGCGGCGGTGACGCCGCCGATGCCGGCGTCCACCTCGTCGAACACCCATGCCACGCCCGGATCGGCGGCGGCCGCCACCGCGTGCAGCGCCAGCAGCACGCGCGAGAGCTCGCCGCCCGATGCGGCATCTGCGAGCGGGGCCTCGGGCAGCCCGGGGTTCGCCCGCATCACGAGCGACACGCGGTCGCGGGGCACCTCGTCGTCGTCGGTGGTCACCTCCACGCGCAGCGAGGCCCCGGCCATGGCGAGGTCCTGCAGGGCGGCCTGCACGGCATCGGCAAGGCGCGGCGCGGCCTTCTCGCGCAGGGCCCGCAGCTCACCGGCGGCGGCGATGGCCTGGCCCAGCAGGCCGTCGCGCTGGGCCGCGATGGCGTCGTCACCCGCCTCGCCCGTGGCCAGCGCGTCGAGCGCCGCCCGGGCATCCTCGGCGCGCGCCAGCACGGCGTCGGTGCCCGGCCCGTATCGGCGCGACAGGGCGTCGTAGCGCGCCAGGCGATCCTCCACCCAGTCGAGGCGCCCGGGCTCGGCCCCCAGATCATCGGCGTAGCGGCGCACGCCGATGAGGGCCTCCTGCAGTGCGGCCTCGCCGGCGGCGAGGTCGCCCAGCACATCGCGCAACGTCGGGTCGAGCTCGGTGGCCTGCTCGATGGCTCTCATGGCCTGCCCCGCAGCCGTGAGAGCGCCCCCCTCCCCGTCGCCGTCGAGCAGGGCGATGGCCGTGGCCGCCGCGGTCGCAAGCCGCTCGGCATGGGCCAGGCGGCTGCGCTCGGCCAGCAGCGACTCCTCCTCGGCCACGTCGGGGGCCACCTCGTCCACATCGGCCACCAGGGCCTCCAGCGCCTCGCGCTCACGCTCGGCCCTCTCGCGCCGCTCGCGGGCCTCATCCACCTGGCGATCGAGGCGCGCGAGGTCGCGTCGCATGCCACGCAGCCGGGCCTCCAGCGCCACGGCATCGGGCCCTGCGAAGGCATCGAGTATCGCCATCTGCGCGGCAGGGCCCACCAGCCGCCGCTGCTCGTGCTGGCCCGAGAACCGCACCAGCGCGCCCACGAACGCCGCGACGCCCTCGCGCGACGCCACCTGGCCGTCCACCAGCGCGCGGGCACGACCCTCGGCGGGCACCCGGCGGGCCACCACCACCTCGGCGTCGTCGTCAGCCAGCTCGCGCACCTGCTGGGCGGGGTCGTCCGGGTCGAGGGAGTCCCAGAAGCCGTCGGGCACCGCCACGGTCGCCTGCACCAGGGCGTGCTTGGCGCCCGGGCGCACCGCCTTGGAGTCGGCCTGCCCGCCGGCCAGCAGGCCCAGGGCCTGCGCAACCACGGTCTTCCCCGCTCCCGTCTCGCCCGTGATGGCCGTGAGGCCCGCGCCGGGCTCGATGTGCGCCCGCTCGATCACCACGAGGTCGCGGATCTCGATCTCGCGGATCACGCCGGCAGGCACCCCGGCGTCACGATCGGCCGAACTTCTCGCGGTAGCGACGGAAGAAGGATGACTCGGGGAAGATCGCCAGGTGCACCTCCTCGCCGCCGAGCCCCACGGTGATGGATCGCCCGGGCGGCAGCGCGGCGATGCGCACGCCGTCGGCCAGCACGTCGCAGTCGCCCACGATCGCCGAATTGGTGACCGTCAGCTTCTCGTCAGCGGCCAGGATGAGCGGGCGGGTGTCCAGGTGGTGGGCGGCGATGAATGACAGCACGAAGCACTTGACGCGCCACGAGACCGTGGGGCCGCCCGCGGCGAGGTTGTAGGCCGTCGAGCCAACGGGGGTGGAGCAGATGAGCCCGTCGCACCGCACGGTGGCCACGGGCTCGCCGGATACCGAGTACGACAGGTCGGCCAGGCGCGACTCGCCGCCGCGCAGGAACGCCAGGTCGTTCACCGCCTGCAGGGTGCCCTCGCTCCACTCGGCCTTGAGCGACGGCAGGCCGAGGGTGATGTAGTCGCCGTCGAG
>JBJTJN010000030.1:0-8475 GCA_046095485.1 Actinomycetota bacterium | reverse complement strand
CCGGAGTCGAACCACACGTCGGCCACCTCGGGCACGCGGTGCGCCACGCCGCCGCAGTGGCAGCGCACGTCGATGTCGTCCACGTAGGGCCGGTGCGGGTCGAGCGGGTCGGGCACGGCGCCGATGGCCCGCTCGCGCAGGTCGGCGAACGACCCGATGGCCGTCACCTCGGAGCAGTCGTCGCAGCGCCAGAAGGGCAGCGGCGTGCCCCAGTAGCGCTCGCGCGAGATGGCCCAGTCGACGTTGCCCTCGAGCCAGCGGCCGAAGCGGCCGTCGCGCACGTGCTCGGGGTGCCAGCCCACCGATGCGTTGAGCTCGAGCATGCGGTCGCGCACGTCGGTGGTGCGGATGTACCACGAGGGCTTGGCGTAATAGAGGAGCGGCGTGCCGCAGCGCCAGCAGTGCGGGTAGGAGTGCTCATACGGCTTCTCGCGGTGCACGCGCGCGCGGCCCTCGAGATCGGTGATCAGCGCCCGGTCGGCGTCCTTCACGAACTCGCCCTCGGCCAGCGGCACCGTCTTGGTGAACAGGCCCTGGCGATCAACCGGGTTGGGGGCGTCCAGCCCGTGCTCGCGGGCGGCGCGCATGTCGTCCTCGCCGAAGGCCGGCGCGATGTGCACGATGCCCGTGCCGTCCTCGGTGGTGACGAAGTCGCTCAGCACCACGGCGTGGCGGCCGGGGATGAAGTCGAAGGGCGGCTCGTACTCCACGCCCGCCAGGTCGGTGGCCGCAACCACGCGCTCCACCACCGCGCCCTCACCCATCACCGCGCCCACCAGGGCCTCGGCCATCACCAGGCGCTCGTCGCCGTCCACCACCACCGCGTAGTCGGTGCCGGGGTTGATGGCGGCCGCCTGGTTGGCGGGGAGCGTCCACGGCGTGGTGGTCCACACCAGCAGCGACGTGCCGGGGCCGAGCGCGGCAGCGCCGGAGCCCGGCCCGGTCGCCGAGGCATCGCCGCCGCCCGAAGCCGGCGCCCGCAGCGGGAACTTCACATAGATGGACGGGTCGGTGACGTCCTTGTAGCCCTGCGCCACCTCGTGGCTGCTCAGCGCCGTGCCGCAGCGCGGGCAGTACGGCACCACCTTGTCGCTCTCGTACACCAGGCCCTTGTCGTAGAGCGTGGCGAGGCTCCACCACACGCTCTCCACGTAGTCGGTGTCCATGGTGCGGTAGGCCTCGGAGGTGTCCACCCAGAACCCGATGCGCTCGGTGAGGCGCTCCCACTCATCCAGGTACTCGCCCACCGACTCCCGGCACCGCGCATTGAACTCCGCGATGCCGTAGGCCTCGATCTCGGGCTTGCCGCTGATGCCCAGCTGCTTCTCCACCTCGAGCTCCACGGGCAGGCCGTGGCAGTCCCAGCCGGCCTTGCGCTCCACGTAGCGCCCGCGCATGGTGTGGAAGCGCGGGAAGATGTCCTTGAACACGCGCGAGAGCACGTGGTGCGACCCCGGCCGGCCGTTGGCAGTAGGCGGGCCCTCGTAGAACACGTACGGGTCGTGGCCCTTGCGCTCATCCACGCTGCGCCGGAACACGTCGCCGTCGCGCCAGCCCTGCAGCACGCGCTCCTCCATCGACGTCCAGTCGGACGCCGGGCCCACGGGCTTCCAGCAACTCACGCGGCCGCCCGCTCCTGGTGATCCCACTCGCGCACCCGGGCGATCACCTGGTGGAAGTCCTCGAAGGGCTCATACGGCTCGCCGCGCTCGTCGAGCCACTCAGCCAGGTGGGCGCGCGCGAACACCAGGTCGGCCATGCCCGACACGCAGCGGTCGCTGATGCCGTCGCCCACGAACACGATGCGCTCGCCCTCGTGGCGCACCGACAGCGCGTGGCGCTTGCACCGGCGGTCGCAGAGCTCGCAGATCTCGCCGCGGTCGTCGGAGAACACCAGCGTGCAGCCGTCCTCGCTGAAGATCGCCTCGTTCGACACCACCTCCAGGTGGCCCAGGCCGATGTCGTCCAGCACCATGTCGATCACCGTGCGGAAGCCTGCCGACATGATGATGAGGCGGTGGCCCTGCTCCTCGGCCCACTCCACCAGCTCGCGAATGCCGTCGCGCACGCCGGCGCGCTCGCGCACCAGCGCCATGATGTCCTCAGGGGCCGCCTTCACCTCGGAGAACTGGCGCGACATGGCCTCTTCGATCGTGATGCGCCCCGCACGCAGGTCGGGCTCAAGGGCATCCCACACGCCCTCGCACCCGTGCTCGTCGACGATGACGTGCAGGGTGTCGCGCATGGTGATCGTGCCGTCGAAATCCACGGCGAGAAGGAGCGGGGCCACGGCCGGTGAGGCTACCAGCGGCACCGCTACCATGATCGCCGTGCAGGAGGTGACCCCATAGACGCCCCGCGTCCCGTATTCATCCACGGCGCGGGCCGAACGCCCGCATCGTGGGGCCCCCAGCTGGCCCGGTTCGAGGGCGCGCTGGCCGTTGCCCTGCCCGGGCATCCCGACGGCGCGCCGCTGGTGGGCACCCAGGCCATGGCCGAGTGGGTGATCGCCGAGGTGGAGGGGGTCGAGGGGCCGATGGTGATGGTGGGCCACTCGCTGGGGGGCGCCGTGGCGCTGGAGATCGCCCTGGCGCGCCCCGACCTGGTGGCCGGCCTGGTGCTGGTGTCCACGGGTGCGCGCCTGCCGGTGCCCGACGACGCCATCGCGCGCATCGACGCCGACTTCGAGGCCGAGTGCGCGCGCATGGTGGAGCAGTCGTGGCTGCACCACGAGCCCGACCTCATCCGACGCGGCACCAACTCGGTCATCTCCATGGGGCCCGACTCCCTTCGCGCCGACTACCTATCGGCCCAGGCGCACGACCTGCGCGGCAAGCTCGGCGGCGTGGACGTTCCCGCCATGGTGATGACCGGGGAGTCCGACCCGCTGGTGCCCATGTGGTTGTCGGAGGAGCTCGCGGATGAGCTGCCCGATGCCACGCTGGCGATCATCGCCGAGACCGCCCACGTGCCGCAGCTGGAGCGCCCCGACATGATCGACCTGCTCATCGCGGCGTTCCTCGCGCGCCTCGAGCTCTCGCTGGCGGGGGACGCTTGACCGAACCGCGGCACGCTGCGGGCCACCCGATCGCGATCCTGGTCAACCCGCGATCCACGGCGGCGCATCCCGGGGTGACCGAGTACGCCACCACGCGCCTCGAGCCCTTCGGCCTGCAGGCGGTGCTCACCACCCAGCACCTCGGGCACGCCGCCGAGCTGGCGAAGCTGGCCATGAAGGAGCACGACGCCCTCACCGTGGTGACCCTGGGCGGTGACGGCACCGCCGCCGAGGCCGCGGGTGCCCTGGTGGACACCGGCGCGGCGCTGGCCCCCATGCCCACCGGCAGCACCAACGTGTTCGCGCGCACCATCGGCTGGCCCACGGATGCCCGCGAGGCCATTGACCGCCTGGTCGACGTGCTCGCCAGCGGCCAGCGCGCCGAGCCCGTGACCATCGGCATCGTCGAGGCGGGCGGACAGGAGCGGCCGTTCATCGTGAACGCCGGCGTCGGGATAGACGCCGAGGCCGCCGACATGGTGGAGCGCCACCCCGACATGAAGCGCCGCATCGGCCAGCTGTGGTTCGCGGGCGCCACGTTCGTCGCGGCAGCCCGGCAGGTGCGCCGCACCCCCATGCGCGTGAGCGTGGACCACGGCACGCCCTTCCCGCTGGCATCGGTGAGCATTGCCTGCACGCGGCCCTATGCGTACTTCCGCACCCGCGCCTTCGACCTCATCCCCGATGCCGGTAACGACGGGGCGCTGGGCTGGCTCGGCTCGGTGGGCCGCGGCATGACGGGCCCGGCCGTGGCCGCCGCCGGCGCCTTCACGGGCGGATGGCACCTCGACTCCCCGCGCATCGCGCACGGCACCGCCAGCCAGGAGATCGTGATGGAGTCACCCGATGGCGTGGCGGTGCAGGCCGACGGCGAGCCGCTGGGGCGTCACCGGCGCATCGTGGTGCGCCCCGCCACCGGGCTGCTGGTGCTGAGGGGCGACACCCCGCCGCGCCGCTAGATGTCCTGCCCGGTCACGAGGTCATCGAGGTGGGCGTCGATGCGGCGGCCCAGCATGGCCAGCGCCCGGGCGCTGCCGGGGCCTCCATGGCGCGCCGACAGGCACAGCGTGGCGCGAAGGTCGCGCATGGCGGCCGCGGCGCCGGCGGGCAGGCTGCCGCCATCTGACGGGCCCGCGGGCGGCCACTCAGCCGGGCGGCCCTGCATGAGCGGGTGGATCACCCGGCGCGTGGCGCCCACCACGGCCTCGAACTCGGTGTCGGGGAGTCCCGCGCGGGCGTCGTCGAGGATGTCCCGCACCTGGGGCCAGGGGTCGGAGGGCTCGCCGTCCGCCACCTGACGGGCCAGGGCGAGCGGGTCGTCGATCGGCGCCAGGCGACTGGCGTCCATGCGGCGTTCCCCGGGGTCCTCCTGGGGCGGCACGGTCAGCCCGGGGGCGGGGTCTCGCGCCCGGTGGCCATTCCCATGCCGCCCTCGGGATCACGCAGCGGACCGAGCTTGCGGAAGCGCTCGCGCCGCGCGCGGCGGCGGTCGGCCGTGGGCATGGCGCCGAGTTCGGCGAGGGTGCGGGAGAGGTACTGGTCGACGATCTCCGCGGCCTGCTCGGGGTCGGTGTGGGCGCCGCCCTCGGGCTCGGGCACCACGGCGTCCACCACTCCCCACCGGTAGCAGTTGGCCGCGGTGGGCTTGAAGGCCTGCGCGGCCAGCTTGGCCTTGCTGGCGTCACGCCAGAGGATCGCCGAGGCGCCCTCCGGGCTGATCACCGAGTAGGTGCTGTTCTCGAGCATGAGCACGCGGTCGGCCACGCCCAGACCCAGCGCGCCGCCCGACGACCCCTCGCCGATGATCACGGCCACCGTGGGCACGTCGAGCCGCCACATCATCTGGATGCTGCGGCTGATGGCGCCACCCTGCCCGCGCTCCTCGGCGCTGGCGCCCGGGAACGCCCCGGGGGTGTCGATAAGCGTGACCACCGGCACTCCAAGGCGGTTGGCGATCTCCATCACGCGCATGGCCTTGCGGTAGCCCTCTGGCCCGGCCATGCCGCAGTTGCGATAGGTGCGCTCGTTGGTGTCGCGGCCCTTCTGCTGCCCGATGAAGGCCACGGGGGTGTCGTGGTAGCGGCCGAACCCGGCCACCAGCGCGGCGTCGTCCGAGAAGTAGCGGTCGCCGTGGAGCTCCTCGAAGTCGCTGCACAGGCGATTGATGTAGTCGAGGGTGTAGGGGCGCTCGGCGTGGCGCGCCAGCTGCACGCGCTCCCAGAGGTCCTCGTCCTGGGCCTCCGGAGCGCGGCGCACCTTGTCGGTCACCTTGCGGAACCGCCCGCCCTGCTTGCGGTCGGTCATGCGGGGGTCTCCCCGGGGTCCTCGCCGTCGGTGGATCCCGGACGCATGCGGTCCATCATCTTGCGCGGCAGCGACGGCAGCGCCTGCACGGCCTCGCCCACCTTCTGCGCGCCGCCCTGCGCCCATTGCAGCGCGGGTGCCGCGGTGCTGGCGTCCTCTCCGGGCGGCCGCGACAGGATGTGCAGCACCCGGCCGATGCGCTGGGCCAGCTCGCGGCGATCCACCACGGCGTCCACCTGGCCGTTCCTGAGCTGGGCCTCGGCGCGGCCGAAGTCCTCAGGCAGCACCTCGCGGGTGGTCTCCTCGATCACCCGCGGGCCGCTGAAGGCGATGAGCGCGCCGGGCTCGGCATAGGTGACATCACCCAGCGACGCGAACGATGCCCACACGCCACCCGTGGTGGGGTGCGCCAGCACCACGACCACCGGCACGCGGGCCTCGGCCAGGGCGTCGAGCGCGATGACCGTCTTGGCCATCTGCATCAGCGCCAGGGTGCCCTCCTGCATGCGGGCGCCACCGGACGCCGACACGACGATGAGCGGCAGGCCCTTCTGCGCGGCGTAGTCGCAGGCGCGCGCGAACTTCTCGCCCACCACCGCGCCCATGCTGCCGCCCATGAACGAGAAGTCCATCACCGCGGCCACGGCCGGCTGGTGGCGCACCTCGAGCTCGGCGCACACGATGGCCTCACCCATGCCCGTGGACTTCTCGGCCTCCACGATGCGCTCGGTGTAGGGCTTGAGGTCGGTGAACTGCAGCGGATCCGATGCCCTCAGCTCGGGCCAGAGCTCCACGTAGCCACCGGGCTCGCCCAACTGCTCCATGCGCTCGCGGGCCATCACCGCGAAGTGGTGGCCGCAGGCGGGGCACACCCGCATGTTGCGGCGCATCTCATCTGCCGAGTAGTGGCTGTCGCACTTGGGGCAGGTGCCGGCGTCGGCCTTGATGCGCCGCGGGCGGCCCTCGCGCTGGGCCAGCTGGCGCAGGCGGTCCACCGACACGTGGATGTTGCGTCCGACGCGACTCATGGCCTGGCCATCATCGTACGGCGTCCAGGTCGGCCTGGTGGATGGGCTTCACCCCGGTGGCCAGCCAGTCCTCCACCGCCTTGCGGTAGGTGGGCACCAGGCGGGCCTCGTGGCGGTACTCGAGCAGGTCGCGCGCCGCCACCTCGGGCGACCGCCCGCGCAGGCGCAGCACCGCGTAGGCCACGAACAGCGACCGGCGGCGGCCGCGCTGGCAGTGGATGAGCACCCGGGCATGGGGGTCGTCGTCCAGCCACCCCGCGGCGATCTCGGCCGCGCGCGCCCACTTCTCGGGCGGCTGGTGGCGGCCGTGGTCCCACATGGGGGCCACCGCCACGTTGCGGTCGCCGAACACCGCGCGCTCGGCCGAGAGATCCTGGCTGAAGTGCGTCTGCAGGCGCGCGCGGCAGTTGACCACGTGGGTGACGCCCTCGCGGGCCAGCACCTGCAGGCTCTCGGGCGTGGGAACGCTGCCGATGGCGATGCGCTCGTCGCCGATCCACGTCCACGGGCGGGTCTTGGTGCCCGGGCCGTACACCTTGGTGGCCAGCCGGAACCACGCGTCGCGTATCGGCGTGAACGCCACGCGCAGCCGGCTCGGGTAGTGGCCCCCGGCGTGGCCCGCCGACTTCGCCATCAGTCCTCCATGCGGCGGAACGCCAGCGTGGCGTTGTGGCCGCCGAAGCCGAACACGTTCGACAGCGCCACCCGCACGTCGGCCTCGCGGGCCTCGCCCAGCACGTGGTCCACGCCCGCGCACTCGGGGTCGAGCTCGCTCACGTTGATGGTGGGCGGCACCACGCCGTCGCGCACGGCCAGCGCGGTGAGCGCGGCCTCCAGCCCGCCGGCGGCGCCGAGGGTGTGGCCGTGCATCGACTTCGTGCTGCTCACCATGGTGCGCGCGGCCTTGTCGTCGCCCAGCGCCCGCTTGATCACGCGGATCTCCGACGGGTCGCCCACCGGGGTGGAGGTGCCGTGGGCGTTCACGTAGTCAACCTCCGACGGCTCGATGCCGGCGTCGGCGAGGGCCATGGTCATGGCCAGGGCGGGACCCACCGCGGTGGGGTCGGGCTCGGTGATGTGGTGGGCGTCGCCCGACAGGCCATAGCCCGCCAGCTCGCAGACGATGTCGGCGCCGCGGTCGATGGCGTGGCCCATCTCCTCGAGCACGATCACCGCGCCGGCCTCGCCCATCACGAACCCATCGCGCCCGCTGTCGAACGGGCGGCTGGCCGTAGCCGGGTCGTCGTTGCGCGTGGAGAGCGCCTTCATGGCGTTGAAGCCCGCGATGCCCACCAGGGCCACAGCGCCTTCGGCGCCCCCGGCGATCATGGCGTCGGCGCGGCCCAGGCGGATGTGGTCGAAGGCGTCGCCGATGGCGTGGTTGGCCGATGCGCAGGCGGTGGTGCTGCATGAGAGCGGGCCCTGCAGGCCGAGCTCCATCGACGACTGCGCCGCGCCCATGTTGGCGATGATGGTGGGGATGAACAGCGGGCTCACGCGGGTGGGGCCCAGGTCGCGCAGGCGCACGGTCTGGTCGTGCCAGGTCTGGATGCCGCCGATGCCCGACCCGATGAGCACGCCCATGCGCTCGGGGCTCACCGTCCCCTTGATCCCCGAGTCCTCGTAGCCCAGCATCGCGGCGGCCACGCCCAGGTGCGAGAAGCGGTCCATGCGGCGGGCGGTCTTGCGATCGAGGAACTGCTCGATGTCGAAGGCCTCGGGCACCTCGCACGCGAAGTGCGTGTCGCAGTCGGAGGGGTCGAACTGCCGGATGGGCGCGGCCGTTGACGTTCCGGCCTTCGCCGCGGCCCAGGCGTCGTCGCGCCCCAGGCCGAGCGGCGACACCAGGCCGATACCGGTGATCACCACGCGCCGGAGGCCGTTTGCGTCGATCAGGGTGCTTGCCATGACGTCTCCCGCCTACATCCCCAGGCCGCCGTCCACCGGGATGACCGTCCCGGTGATGAAGGCAGCCGCGTCCGAGCACAGGAACGCCACGAGTCCCGCGACGTCGTCCGGCGTGCCAAGGCGCCCCAGCGGGGTGTGGCCGATCAACTGCTCCTTGATGTCGTCCGACAGCACGTC
>JBJTJN010000029.1:0-32046 GCA_046095485.1 Actinomycetota bacterium | reverse complement strand
GGTGAAGGCCAGTCGCCATCCCGACACCTGCGTGGTGCCGGTGTTGCGCACCGTGAAGCTGCGGCACAGGCCGGTCTCCCACGTGGAATCCCGCACCACCGACACCGCCAGCGATCCCGTCACCGGAGCCGGAGCCGGTGCGGGCGTCGGGGTGGGCGTGGGCGAGGGCGTGCCTGGCACCGGTCCGGTGCCTGGCACGGGGGTTGGCGTGGGAGTGGGAGTGGGCGCGGGGCTCGGCGCCACCGCCCCGGCGATGCTCACCGTCACGGCGCTGAGCGACCCGGAGCCCTGCACGCAGAGCCCGGTGTCCTGGTACGTGCCGCCCGCGGGCACGCGAGCCCACGACGGCAGGGCGATCGAGCGACCGGTCCCAGTGCCCGACACCGTGCCGTTCCAGGTGCTGGTCACCGATGCCCCCGTGGGCAGGGTGAAGGCGATCGCGGTGGGCGTGATGACCGTGCTGCCGGGGTTCGACACCACGAACTTGCCGCACCAGCCGCCGGCCCACTGGCTGTCCACGGCCACGCGCACCGTCGGCGTGCCGGTGCCCGTGCCCGGCGCGGGCGTAGGAGTCGGCGTCGGAGTCGGAGTCGGAGTCGGTGTGGGCGTGGGTGTCGGGGTCGGGGTTGGCGTGGGCGTCGCCCCGCCCGGCGCGTAGTTGATGGGCTGGCGGTTGATGAGCGACGTCAGCAGGGCCATCTTGGCCGGGTTGACGGTCTGCCAGTCGTCCTGCAGCACGCCGCCGGTGTCGCCCGAGTTGGGGTTCCAGGCCCAGAAGGTCCAGCTCATGCCCTTGCGGCTCATGTAGTCGGCGAACTGGCGGATCCACCGGCCCTCCACGGTGTCGGTGCCTACGTTCTTGGCGCCGAACTCGCCCACGAGTATCGGCGCCGTGCCCGACTCGTGGATGTACCCGAAGCCCTTCTGCCACCGGTCGGCGAGGATGTTCGCCATGTCCGGGCTGCTGAACCACGGCTGCGCGAACACGCCCGGGCCGTACTCGTGCGGCGAATACACCACGCGGTTCGGCACCGAGAGGCGCACGGGGTTGTTGCGCACGCCCTCCAGGTTGCCGCCCCACCAGTGGCGGTCGAGCTGCTGCCCGCCGGCCACCGGGCCCTCGATGCCCTCCACCACGATGAGCCATGACGGCGCCTTGGCCAGCACGGCGTTGCCGGCCCGCTCGGCCGCGCGTCGCCAGTCGTTGGCCTGGCCGGTGCCCCACGTGGCCTCGCCGTGGGGCTCGTTCTTCAGGTCGGCGCCCAGCACGGTGCGGTTGCCCGCGTAGCGGCCGGCCAGCATCTCCCACGTGGCCACCCAGTCGTCCTCGGTGAACCCGCCGGTGCCGTACCAGAGCGGCGACATGAAGCTGTCGTCGGCGCCCGAGTGGTTGTCGAGGATGATCCCGAGCCCCTGCCTGCCCGCCTCGGCGATGATCTCGTCCATCACCTGCAGCGGCGTCTTGCCCTGCAGCGCGGCGTTGCGGCCACCGGAGTAGTCGATGCCCGATGTGGTGGTCGACTTCAGCGCCTGCAGCGAGAACGGCAGGCGGATGACGTTGAAGCCCTGCGCCTTGATCTGCGCGAGCATGTCGCGGTAGTCGCGGGTCCACAGGCCGTGCGGGGCGTGGTTGGCCGTCTCGAGGCCGAACCAGTTCACGCCCTGCAGCACCACCTCGTTGCCGGCGGCGTTGACGATGCGCGATCCATTGGTCTGCAGGGGTCCGCTGACGGCACTGGCGCCGGACACCACGGCGAGCGTGCCCGCGCACGCGAGGCCGATGGCCAGGCGGCGCACGTTGCGGGAAGCGGAAGGGGACATTGGGAGATCCGATCTGTCGGTGGTTTGCACGCCACACACGATCGGAATCCCGGATGAGGGATTTGTGAGCGGGTGGTACGGATGTACCGCACGGGGTTCGGGACGACGCCGCATGTTCTGGTGCAACCACCGCGCTTGCGTGATGGGACAAGCGCTTCCTCGCCCGCGCGTAGGCTGGCCCCATGGCCGATCCACCCCCTGGCGCTGCGCCCGGACCCACCGGGCCCTCCGGCCCGACCGGACCCACCGAGCCCTCGGGCTCCGCTGTGCCCTCCGGCCCCGCCGCGCCCCTGGCGACCGGTGCCCGGCAGGTGCGGCGGCAGTTCATGCTGTCGCGGGTGGACGGCGTGCCCCTCGCCGAGACCTTCCTGGTGTCGGCGGTGGTCACGGTCATCATCATCCGCGCCTACCTGTCGGCCACCGGATACCCCCAGCTGGGGGGCAGCGGCCTACACATCGCCCACGTGCTGTGGGGCGGCCTGCTGATGCTCGTGGGCATCTTCACCATGCTGCTGCGGCTGGGCCGGCCCGCGCTGCGACTGGGCGCCTTCGTGGCGGGCGTGGGGTTCGGCTTCTTCATCGACGAGATCGGCAAGTTCGTCACATCGGACGTCAACTACTTCTTTGAGCCGGCCATCGCGATGATCTACGTGATCTTCGTGGCCATCGCGCTGGTGCTGGCGGTGGTGCGCCGGCGCATCACGGTGGACCCGCGCACCGCCCTGGCCAACGCCATGTGGCTGTATGACCAGGCCGTCACCGACGCGGCCGCTGCGGATGCCCGCCGTGAGTGCCTGGCGCTGCTGCGCATCGCCGACCAGCACGACCCGCTCGTGCCGGTGATGCGCGCGGCGGTGCAGCGCGCGGATGCCACGCTCACGGCGCCACCCACCCGGTGGCAGCGCCTGCGCCTGCGCGCCTACCGCGGGTACGCGCGCCTCGCGGCGAAGCGCTGGTTCGCGCCGGCGCTCATCACCGTCTTCGCGCTCAGCGCCATCACCTCATTGGTGGCCGCTGGCTTCGCCGTGGCCCACCCGGGCGAGATCACCGTGCCCGACTGGATCCAGGCCGTGGCGGCCCTGGTGGCGGCGGTGCTGGTGATCGTCGGGCTGCTCGCCCTGCGCCGCTCGCGCGTGGCCGCCTATGCGTGGTTCGAGCGCGCGGTGCTGGTGGACATCCTCATCGGCGAGGTGTTCGCCTTCTACCGGCAGCCCACAACGGCCCTCGCCGGCCTGGTCATCGACATCCTGCTGCTGCTGGCCCTGCGGCTGGCGATCCGCGCCGAGGGCGGTCGGCGCGACGCCGGGCACCACCTGCGCGTGCCACCCACCGGGCTCTGATCAGGCGGTCGGCTGGGCCTGGGCCTGGGCCGCGGGGCGCGCGCCGGTGCCCAGCGCCAGCACGTGCGCAGGCGATGCCGGCAGCCGCTCGGGAAGCCTCACCCTCAGCATTCCATCGTCAACCGACCACTCCACCGGCTCGTCGATGCCCAGCAGGCGCACCTCGGTGACCCCCGTGGCGTCAACGCCGCGGATGCCGAACGCCGGCTCGGGCATGTCGAGCACCGCGGCGTACACCTGGCCGTCCTTCTGCGTGAATCGCACGCCGGCGCCCTCGGTGGTGGTGGCCTGGGCGATGTCCCAGGGGCGGGTGCCGTAGATCGCCTCGCCGTTCACGCGCATCCAGTCGCCCAGGCCGCGCAGCGGGGCCTGCTGGATGTCGGGGATGCGCCCGTGCTCGTCGGGCCCGATGCCGATCAGCAGGTTGCCGTTCTTCGACACGATGTCCACGAGCATGCGCACGAGCTCGGTGGGGGTGACGATGTCCTCGGGGCGCTCGTTGCGGTTGGCGCCGAATGAGTGGCCCACCCCGCGGGTGGCCTCGAACTTCTTCTCCTGGATGTCGTCGAAGGTGGCGTACTCGGGGGTGCGGAAGTCGTAGTGGTGGGTGGCCGGGAAGGTGAGTGACTTGCTGGCGTCGGGGATGTGCGACCAGAAGTGCTGCACCAGCAGCCCGCCCAGCCGCGCGACGGTGTCGCTCACCGCGCCGCGGTGTGCGGTGGGCTCCAGCCAGCGGTCGTTGATCACCCCGTCGGGAACGGCGTTGTAGTACTCGGCGAACAGCGCGGGCAGGTCTCCGCCCGCCGGCCAGCAGACGTCGTTCCAGAGCACCGAGGGCTCGTAGCGGTGGATGAGCTCCTGCACGTGGGCCGTGGCGTACCCCACGTAGTCGTCCTGGTAGGGCACGGCGAGCGATGTGTCGGCCGGGTTGTCGATCAGCGCGTCGTTGTACGGCCAGTCGTAGCCGCCCGAGTAGTAGAGCCCCATGCGCATGCCGGCGCCGATCACCGCCTGGCGCATGTCGCCCACCAGGTCGCGCCCTGCCTGGTAGCGGCCCTTGCGCGGATGATCGAGCGCCGTGGGCCACAGGCAGAAGCCCTCGTGGTGCTTGGTGGTGAGCACCACGTAGCGCGCCCCGGCATCGCTGCATATGCCCGCGATGGCGTCGAGGTCGGCGGTGGCCGTGGCCTGGTCGAACGGCGCGACGAAGTCGTCGTACGTGGAATCGGGCCCGTAGGTGTCGCGCTGGTGCTGCCAGGTGGGGCTGCCCTCGAGCCGGCTGGTGTTGAGGTACCACTCGGCGTAGGGGTTCTGGCGCACCATCTCCCTGGGCCCCATGTCGTGCAGCAGCTGCTGGATGTCCGCCACCTGAGGAGCCCAGCCCGGCACCGAGTACAGCCCCCAGTGCAGGAAGATGCCCAGCTTGGCGTCGTCATACCAGGCGGGTACCTGGTGGGTGCTCAGCGAATCCCATGTTCCGTCGTACATGGGAGGAGTCAACCGGTTTGCGCCGTCCACGGCCCACGCCCCTTACCGAGGGGGAGCGTGGGCACCGCTGCTGGGCTAGATGCGCACCGTGTTGGACGGGGCCGAGATGCCGCCCGAGTTGTACGCGCGCACGCGCACCCTGGCGCCGGGCCGGGCCAGCTTGGTGCGGATGAGCGGCGAGGTGGACGTGGTACGCGCCACCCGCTTGCCGTTGACCAGCACCTCGTAGCCCACGCCCTTGCCGCTGATGCTCAGGGCCAGCCCACCGCTGGTGCGCTTGGCAGCCACGAGCTTGGGCACCGGCGGCGCGGCCGTGCGACGAAGGACCGGCGGCGTGGTGGCCGGCGGCGCCCCGCCGCGCGGGCCGTCAGTGGACGGGCGCGGTGCGTTGCCCGGCGTGGTGTCCTGTGCCGGAGTGCTCGGGGCCGGCGGCGTGACGCCCGACGAGACGTTCACCAGCACGTTGGGCGAGCTGGCGGGGTCGCTGATCACGTTCTGCGTGCCGCCCTGCACCATGGCGTTGCGCACCGCGGCCGGGGTGGCCGACGGCTGCGCGGAGAGCAGCAGCGCCGCGGCGCCGGCCACGTGCGGTGCGGCCATGGAGGTGCCCGAGATGGTGTTGGTTGCCGTGGGCGACGTGTACCAGGCCGAGGTGATGCCCGAGCCGGGTGCGAAGACGTCCAGGCACGAGCCCCAGTTCGAGAAGTACGAGCGGCTGTCGGACGACGTGGTGGACCCCACGGTGATGGCGGTGGGCTCGGATGCCGGCGAGTACGAGCACGCGTTGTCGGTCGAGTTGCCGGCGGCCACCGCGAAGGTGATGCCGTCGGCCACGGCCGCGGCCACCGCCGCGTTGAGCGCCGCCGAGTAGCCGCCGCCGAGGCTCATGTTGGCCACGGCCGGGGTACCGGCCTGGTGGTGCTGCACGGCGTACTGGATTCCGGCGATCACGCCCGAGGTCGATCCGGAGCCCAAGCACGAGAGCACGCGCACCGGCACGATGGTGGCGGAGGGCGCAACCCCGTAGGCGCCGCCGGCCACCGTGCCCGCCACGTGCGTGCCGTGGCCATTGCAGTCGTTGCTGCCGTTGCCGTCGCTGATGGATGAGTAACCGCTCGTGACCCGGCCGCCGAAGTCCTGGTGGTCGGGCCTCACGCCGGTGTCGATGACGTAGGCGGTGACGCCCGAGCCATTCTGCGACGTGGTGATGCGCCCGTTGAGCGGCAGGGCGGCCTGGTCGATGCGGTCAAGCCCCCACGAGGCCGCGGCGCGGTCGGTGCCGCCCGGGTTCGGGGCCGGAGCCGGCGTGGGCGTCGGGGTGGGCGTCGGCGTCGGTGCCGGGGCGCTGGCCGAGACCGACCACGCCAGCGTGGTGGCGCCGCTGTTTCCGCCCCAGCCGTCAACGGCGATGCGATAGGTGGTGCCCTCGGTGACGGGGATCGCCACCTCGCTCCAGAGGCCGCCCGGGGCGTCGTCGTTGGCGCCGAGCTGGCTCAGGCCGGTGACGCTGGTGCCCGTGTAGGCGCCGAGAAGGGTGTCGAAGGCCGAGCCCCGGGTGGAGAGGCGCAGGGTGCCGGTGGACGGGGCCGTCCAGCGGTACCAGGTGGATGCCCGCCCGCTGGTGGCGCCGTGGTCGGGCTCGCCGGCCTCGCGCTTCGCACCGATGGTGGAGCCGGTCACCGATCCACTCGCGCCGGAGATCTCCTGCGCGTCGGCGAAGAGATCGTTGGGCACGGTGGGCGCCGGGGCGGTGCCGGTCATCGACCAGTTGAGCACCGTGGCGCCCTTCCAGCCGCCGTAGCCGTCCACGGCCAGGTAGTAGGTGGTGCCCGAGGTGACGGAGAACTCCACGCGGCTCCACACGCCACCGGTCACGTCGTCGTTGGCCGCTCGGGTGGAGAGTCCCGACACGGTGGTCCCGGTGTAGGCGCCCAGCAGGGTGTCGAACGACGAGCCCTGGGTGGTGACGGTGAGCGTGCCATCCGACGGCGCCGTCCAGCGGTACCAGACCGACGCGCTCGCGCCGGCCCCGCCGTGCGCCGGCTCGCCGGTCTCGCGCGATGCGCCGACGGTGGTGCCTGCCACGGTGCCGCTGGTGCCGGTGATCACCTGGGCGCCGGCGAATGGGTCGTTGGTGGCCGCCTGCGTCTTCCACGGGGGCGGCGTGCTGTCGTCCTGCGTGCCGGCCTGCGCCGCCGTGACGCCGCCGATGAGCTGCACCGGGCGGTCGGGCTCAACGAGGATGACGTCGGGGTTGCTCTTCAGGCGCGCGATGTCGGCGCGGTCGAGGTCGGCGACGAAGCCCTTGCCGATGGTCCTGATGACCTGGTCCACATCATTGCCGCGACGCTCCTCCGACCGCACCATGGCGGACAGGTTGGCGTCGGGCTCCACCATGACGATCTGCGGCGTCTCGGTGGCGGCCGAAGCGGATGCCGCCAGCACCAGCCCTCCGGCCAGCATTGCCCCCCCTGCGAGGGCGGTGGTGATGCGACGGACGACGGGGCGCGGGCTGTTCATGAGGGGGAACTTACGCCCGTAACCCCCCATCCGGATAGGCACAGGCGACCCTTCACCGTTTTCTCACACTTTCCGAACCCCTACCGTTGGGGGGTGACCTGGATCCAGTCGTTCCTCACGGCCTTCCTCGCCGTGGCCACGGTGATCTACGCGGGCCGCGCGGTGGCGTTACGCAGGGCATCCAACCCCGCGTGGTCGCGGTGGGGGTGGGTGGCCGCGCTGTTCGCGGTGGCGCTGATCGTCAACGTCGTCGCGCTCGTGCTGAGCGCCTAGGTGGCGCCTGCCACGCCTGCCGCCCCCGTGCTGTTGCTCCCCCCGTCCGAGGGGAAGGCCCCGGGCGGGGATGGGCCCCCGGTGGAGTGGGCTGCAGGCGCCTTCGGCGACCTCGCCGACCAGCGGCTGGCGGTGCGCGACGCCGTGCGCCGTGCGATTCGCGCCGGGGGCGGGCAGAAGCTGCTCGGGGTCTCGGGCAGGCACCTCGACCGCGCCCTCGATGAGTGGGCCGGCATCGACACGGCGCCCACGGCGCCGGCGGCAGCCCGTTACACGGGGGTGGTGTGGGACGCCCTCGACCTTGCATCCCTCGCGGCGCCCGCGCGCCGGCGGGCGATGTCGCGCATCGTGGTCACGTCGGGGTTGTGGGGGCTCGTGGCCGCCACCGACCCCATCCCCGCCTACCGGCTGAAGATGGGCGCGCGCATCGAGGGCCTGGGATCGCTTGCTGCCTGGTGGCGGCCCGTCGTGTCGCGTGCCTTGGCTGCCCGCGCCCGGCGCGGGGCGGTGATCGACCTGCTGCCGCTCGACCACCGGGCAGCGATTGATGAATCGGTGCTGGGCGCCGGTCGGCTCGTGCGCGTGGAGATCGTGGAGGACGGCCCCGGGGGGCGTCGGTCGGTGGGCCACGCGGGAAAGCAGGTGAAGGGGCGGCTCGCCCGGGCCCTGGTGGAGCACGACGCCCGCACGGCCGAACAGGTGGCCGCCGTGCGGGTGGACGGCCTGTCGCTGCTCTCGGTGGAGCGCGGCGACATCACGCTTGTCACCTTCCTCAGGCGCGCATGACCCGACGGCGGGGGCGGTTGCCCCGCGCGCGCCGGCGACGTCGTCTGCGCCCGGCTACTCCTTGCGTGCGGGCGCGGCCTTCTTCGCGGGTGCCTTCGCAGCGGGCTTGGCGGAGGCCTTCGTGGCAGCGGGCTTCGCCGCGGACTTCGCAGGCGCCTTGGCTGCCGTCTTCGCCGCGGGCTTGGCTGCCGTCTTCAAGGCCGGCTTGGCCGCCGGCTTTGCGGCCGTCGCCTTCTTCGCGGGCGCCTTGGCCGCAGGCTTCGCGGCAGCGGACGCCTTCGCAGGCGCCTTTGCCGCGGGCTTCGCAGCAGCAGCCTTCTTCGCGGGCGCCTTGGCCTCGGCGGCCTTCTCCATGGCCGCCCTGGCCATGGCCTGCACCGACGGCGGGGTGGACGACAGCGGCGGGCGCACGGTGGCGCGCATGGACGACCGCGACTGCTGGGCCGCGGCGGCCCGCGCGGCGGCAGCGGCCTTGGGGTCGGCCTTGGGCGGCGGCTTGGGAGCGATGCGCTTGCCCGTGGGCTTGTGCTTCACGATCTGCTCGCCGGTGAGGACGTCGTCGATGAGCTTGTTGGCGGTGTCCTCATCGATGTTGCGGGCGTACATGAGCTCGCTCACCAGCACGCGGCGGGCGCGCTCGAGCATCTGCATCTCGCCGGGCGAGAGGCGGGCGTCCTGCGCCCGGCGCTCGAGGTTGCGCACCACTTCGGCGAGTTCGAGGATGTCGCCGCTTCGCAGCTTCTCCTGGTTGCGCTTGAAGCGCTGGTTCCACTGGGCGGGCATCTCGCTGCCGTCAGCGGCCAGCACGGCCAGCACCTCGTTGACGGCGCGCTCGTTGATGACCGGCCTGAGGCCGGCGGTCTCGGCGTTCTCGCACGGGACCATGACCGTCATCTGCGGCTGCAGGATCTCGATCGTCAGGTACTCACGGCGCTCGCCGCGGATCTCGTGGACCTCCTTGGCAAGCACGGTACCCGCGCCATGGTGCGGGTAGACGACCTTGTCCCCAACCTCGAACATTCATTCTCCTCGTGCCATCTGATCGCGCTGCCGGGCGGCGGGCGCCACGTCCGGGCGCCCCGGCCGGTCCCCGGCGGGATCCGGATTCGGCGTGTTCTGCGCCTACATGGTACCGCGCCCGCGGGCGGCTGCGCTTACGGGCGTCCTACCAATTGGCCGGCCAGCGATCCAGCACCTCGCTGTGGCGCTTCGCGCGGTCGCGGCGCGCCTGCTCGGCGGGGTCTGCCGCCGACTCCTTGGCCCTGCGCAGCGCCTCGATCATCTCGTGGCGCCGCTGTTCCTTCTCCTTGGCCTCTGCCGCGGCCTTTCGCTTGGCCTTGGCGAGGGTGCTGTCGTGATGCGCTCCGAACACGACCCGGCAGGATAGCGCCACCTGCCGTCGCTGCTCAGGAGATCACGCCGCCTGCGGCCAGGGCGAGGACGAGGATGCCGAGGATCACCCGGTACACCACGAAGATGTAGAGCGAGTGGCGCGCCAGCCAGCGCAGCAGGAAGGCGATGGCGGCGTAGCCCACGATGAATGACACCACGGTGGCGATGATCAGCGGCCCCAGGCCCACGCCACCCGATGACGATCCGAGCTCGCCGTACAGGCCGTAGACGCCCGACAGCACGATGGCCGGGATGGACAGCAGGAACGAGAACCGGGCCGCCGCCTCGCGGGTGAGGCCCATCAGCAGTCCGGCGCTGATGGTGGCGCCCGATCGGGACACGCCCGGGATCAGCGCCAGTGCCTGGGCCAGGCCCACGGCGATGGCGTCGTTGCGCTTTACCGAGTCGGCGGGGCGCGTCTTGCGACTGGCCCAGTCGATGCCGCCGAGGATCAGGCCGAACACGATGAGCGTGGTGCCCACGATGTACAGGCTGCGCGCGGCGGTCTCGATCTGGTCTTTGAAGATGAACCCGAAGATGACGATGGGGATGGTGCCGATCACCAGGTACCAGCCCATGCGCGCGTTGAGGTCCGGCCTCAGCGAGGGGGTCCAGAACGACCGCACCCACGTGGTGGCCACCTTGAGCAGGTCGCGCCAGAAGTAGATGACCACCGCCAGCATGGTGCCGAGCTGGATGATGGCGGTGAACAGCGCACCCGGGTCCTCCCAGCCGAAGAAGGCGGGGACGAGCAGCAGGTGGCCGGAGCTCGAGATGGGCAGGAACTCGGTGAGCCCCTGGACGATCCCGTACACGATTGCCTCGTACCAGGTCACGGGCGGGCACCCTAGCGGCGGTCACGGGGCCGTCGCGACGCCGCGCGGCCAGCATTGCGCCGCCCTAGGTCAAGGATTCGGTAAGGGTCAGCCCTTGTCGGGGCGCGCGAGCAGGATGTCGCAGGGCGCGTGGCGCGCCAGGTGCAGCGCGAAGCTGCCCAGCAGCAGTCGCTCCACGCGCCCGCGCTCTGCGCCGGCCACCAGCAGGTCAACGCCGTTGTCGGCGGCCCACTGGCACACGGCCTCGGGCGGGTGGCCCTCCAGCACCTGTGGCTGGGCGCCCGGCACGTGCTCCACCATCTCCTTCAGCCACGTGAGCGCGGCGGCCTGCATCACCTCGGGATCGGGCAGGAACACCCCGCCCTCGCCCATGTACGGGGGCGGCATGGGGATGCTGGTCACGTGCAGCACCGACAGGCGCGCCCCGGTGAGCGACGCCATGCGGGCCGCCTCCTCGAGCGCCTTGTGCGATCCCGGGCTGTCCTCCACCGCGACCGCCACGTGGGCGTAGGTCTCCATGGGGGCATCGTACGGGCGGCGATAGCATCGCGCCATGCCCCATGCCGACTCCATCGCCGAGAGGTACGACGGGCTCATCCTCGACCTCGATGGCTGCCTGTGGGTGGGCGCCGCCGCCGTGCCGGGCGCGCCCGAGGCGGTGGATCGCTGGCGGGCAGCCGGGCGGGCCCTGGTGTTCCTCACCAACGACCCTGCGTCGGCGCCCGAGGATGTCGTGCAGCGGCTGTGGAGCCACGGCGTGCGCGGGTCGGCGCACGAGATCGTCACGTCGGGCGTGGTGATGCAGGAGTACCTGGCCGATCGCTTCCGCGGCGGGGTGGCCGTGGTGGTGGGGAGCCCCGCGATGGTGCGTCATGTGCAGGCCGCGGGGCTGAAGGTGGTGTCGCGCGAGTCACACGTGCCCGACGCCGACGTGGTGGTGCTGGCCGGCCACGCCGACCTGTCGTACCGCGAGCTCACGTGGGCGGTGCGGGCCGCCTACGGTGGGGCGCCGGTCATCGCGACGGGGCGCGACCGCCTGGTGCCCGGCGAGAACGGCGTGCGCCCCGGCACCGGCGCGGTGGTGGCCTACGTGGAGTACGCGGCCGGGGTGGACGTGGTGGCGGTGGGCAAGCCGGGACCCGATGCCTGGCGCATCGCGCGCGAGCGCCTTGGCGTGGATGGCCCGGTGCTGGCGGTGGGCGACCGGCTCGACTCCGACGTGGGGGGTGCGGTGGCCGCGGGGCTCGATGCCGCGCTGGTGCTGAGCGGGGTCACCAGCCGTGCAGAGGCCGACGCCTGGAAGGGCGCGAAGCCCGTGGCCGTGGCCGACGACCTCGGGGCGCTGCTGGGGGGCTAGGCGCCCTCGCGCAGCACGCGACGGGCCACCTTGCCCGACGCCAGGCGCGGCAGCTCGTCGCGCCACTCGATCACCGACGGCGCCGAATAGGCGCCCAGCGCGTGGGCAACCGCCTGGCGTATCTCGTGCTCGGCCGCGTTGGTGTCGGTGCCGTCGCGCGCGACGATCACCGCCACCACGCGCATGAGGCCCTTGTCGTCGGCGCGGCCTACCACCGCCACCTCGGCCACGCCGGGATGATCGTGGATCACCCCCTCCACCTGCACGGGGCTCACGAACTTGGCGTCCACCTTGAAGAGGTCGTCGGCGCGCCCCACGTGGCGGTAGATGCCGTCCTCCTCCACGAGCATGTCGCTCATGCGCACCCACTCGCCCTGCACGAGGTCGCGGGTGAGGTCGGTGCGCCGCCAGTAGCCGGTGGTGTTGCTCTGGCTCCTGATCCACAGCTGGCCGGGCGTGCCGGGTGGCACGGGCAGGCCGTCCTCGTCGCGCAGCGACACCTCCGCGCCCGGCACCGCGCGGCCGAGGCGCCCCGGCAGGTCGTCGCCGGGTCGGGTGGACAGCACGATGTTCGATGCCTCCGAGCAGCCGAAGCCCTCGAGCACGTCGAGGCCGGGGATCACCTCGCGCAGGCGCGTGAGCACCGGGCCCGGAAGGGAGTCGCCCGACGACACGCCCAGGCGCACGGTGGCGATCGACTCGCGAAGGTCGGGGTGGCGCGCGAGGAACTCCGTGAGCTGCGCCCAGAAGGTGGGCACGCCCGAGAGCACGGTCACGCGGTGGGCCTCGCAGGCGTGGATGACCGTGCGCACGTTGGGCTTGGTGCGCGTGTGCACCAGGTGCGCGCCGCGCCCGAGGGGCCGGAAGAACCCGTTGCCGAAGCCCAGCGACGTGTAGCCGCGCGACACCGCGTGGCAGGTGTCGCCGGGGCCGAGCCCCAGCACGTCGGCGGCGTAGCCCTCCACCGACATGCGCATGTCGCGGTGCGCGTGCATGGCGCCCTTGGGCTTTCCGGTGGATCCCGACGAGTACACGATGTAGGCGAGGTCGTCCTCGTCCACCGGGGTGATCGCCGCGGGCCGCGCCCGGTCGAGTTGCGCGGGATGCATCACGCGCCAGGGCCCGGCCGGCACGGCGTCGTCGGCGATCACGATGCTCGCGGCGGCATCGTCCAGCACCGACGTGAGCAGGTCGTGATCCATCGAGGGGTCAAGGGGAATCGCCACCCCGCCCGCCGCCGCGATGCCCAGCACCGCCTGCACCCAGTGCCTGCCGTCACGGTTCACCACGGCCACGTGCTGCCCGCGCCTGAGCCCCGCGGCCCGAAGCGCCCCGGCGGCCCGCCGCATGGCGGCGCTGAGATCGTCGAAGTCCCAGGTGCCGTCCTCATCGCTCACGGCGGGATGCGCCCCCCGCCCGGCCCGCCGGTGCTGCTCCACGAGAAGGTCCACCAGGTTGGCGGTGACTGTCACCCCTCCGGCGGAGACCCCCCCGGATCGCCCGTCGCCATGGGGTTCAGGGGACATCGGTGACTGTCCCCCCTCGGGGGTGGTGACTGTCACCGTTGCGGGGGCGCTCATCACCTCGGCCAGCGCATCGATGGCCTCGGGGGGCACGCGGTTGGGCAGCACCAGCACCGCGTCGGTGGCGCCGGCGTCCGCGAAGCGGGCGAGCTCGGCGGCGATCTCGTCGGGGGTCGCGGCCAGGCCGCGGGAGGGGAGCCATTTCAGGTACGAGGCCGGCTTGTTGCCCAGGGCCTCGGCCTCGGGGGCGATCCACTCGAGCGCCTCGTCGTAGTGGCGCACGGGCAGGGCGTAGATGTACACCGCCACCTGCAGCGGGCTCTCGATGCCCGCCTGCTCGCGTGCCTCGCGGGCAATCGCCACGCGGGCGCGCAGGTCGTCGGGCTCGAGGAACGCCGCGAAGATGCCGTCGCCCCGGCTGCCCGCCACCTGCAGCAGGCGCTTCTTGTGCGCGGCGATGAGGATCGGCGGCCGGGGCGATGACATCACCGGCGGGTTGCAGGGGGCGTCGTCGAGCAGGCCCTCGAGGGTGGCGCCATCGGGCTGCGACCACATGGCCTCGATCACGTCGAGCGCCTGCATGAGCCCGGCGGTGCGGTCCTTGGGCTCGGGGAATGGATACCCGTAGGCCTGGTGCTCGCCCTTGTCCGACCCCGTGCCGATGCCGAGGATGAGCCTGCCGCCCGAGATGACGTCCACCACCGACGCCATCTTGGCCGCGAGCGCCGCCGGCCGGTACGAGGCCGACATCACCGCGGTGCCCAGCGCCATGCGGTCGGTGACCGCCGCCACGGCGGCGAGGCCGGTGAACACGTCGAAGGCGTCGTCGCGCGACAGCCGTCCGGGAGTCCAGAGGTGGTCGTTCAGCCACGCGGATGCGAACCCGAGCGACTCGGCCCGGATGGCCGCATCACGCAGGTCGGGCCACGTGGATGCGTACTGCGGGAGCCTGAGCCCGACCCGCAGGCCGGGGCCGTCCCCGGGGGTCATCCCCCGAGGACGAGCACCACGTCGACGTCAGGCTGCACCGTGACGGCCGCCGACTCCACCCCGCTGCCGGCGGTGAGGGCTTCCTCGGTCTGCGCGCCGAGGTCGGCCGCCACCTGCTGGGCTGCGGCATCCTCGCCCGTGCGGTAGTAGGCGACGGTGTTGGCCTGTGTCTTCGGGGCGTCGCCGATGCCGACGTTGGAGTAGCCGATCGACTCTGCCTGGGCCTGGGTCTTCGCGGCGAGGCCGCTGGTCTCGGTGCCGTTGAGGATGACCAGGTTGATCTGGTCACGCGCCGGGGCCCCGGCAACCGTGGCGCCGGTGGTACCGGTGGTGCCCGTGGTGCCGGTCGTACCCGTGGTTCCCGTGGTGTCCGTGGTGCCCGTGGTGGACACCGTGGCGGTGGTGGCGGTGGTCGACACCGTGGCCGTGGTCTGCACGGCGTCCGCGACGGTGGGGAGAACGACCCCTCCGCCGTCGCCGCGGGCAAACCACCCGACGACGAAGCCGATGACGATGCAGGCGACTGCGAGGAGCACTGGACGTGCCCACTGGTTCGCGCCGCCGCCTCCCGAGGATTGGCTACCCATAGTGCGATCACTCTAGCGCCCCGCCCCGGCGGCGTGATGCACGGGGCCTTGCGGAATAGCCGACGCCGCATGCTGCTGCTATCGTCACGGCTGACCCGCGGGCCGTCCGGCGCCTCCTGTGAGCGCCACGCCGACCGCGCGACGGGTCCGTCAGTCCGCATTGGCCCCACCCGGGGGCCCGCCGCGCATGGCGACCGGCCATGCGCTGAGAGGTGCCAGATGGCATGAGCACATCCCTAGAGCCCACCGAGGCGCTATCCCCCGCGGAGCGACTCGAGGCCGCGCTGGCCGATCCGGCCACGTGGTGGCCCAACGTGGTGCTTCGCGAGCACCAGATCGAGGCCCTCGACGAACTCGGCGTGCGCCTGCGCGCCGGCGCCACCCGCACCTGGGTGGATGCCCCCACCGGATCCGGCAAGACCATCACCTTCTGCGCCCTGGCCGCGGCGCTCGACGGATCGGCCGTGGTGCTCGTGCCCCGCCGCAACCTGGCCGAGCAGACCGCCCAGGCGCTCACCACCTTCTTCCCCGACGTCCCCTTCACGATCGATGGCGTGGGATCCATCGGGCGTCCGGGCGTGGCCATCTGCACCTACCAGGCCGGCTTGCGCAACCAGGACGACGCCGACTGGGACTCCGTGACGCTGGTGATCTGCGACGAGGCCCACACCACCCTCGGCGCGCAGACCCGCCGCATGATCGATCGCGCCGAGAACGCCGTGATCGTGGGGTTCACCGCCACGCCGGCCACCACCACCGGCCACGTGGAGCAGGTGTTCGGCCCCGTGGCCGCCACGCTCGACCGCCAGTCGGCGATTGACCGGGGAATCCTCTGCCCCCTCAGGTCGCTGCGCGTGGAGCGTGCGGTGGACCTCTCGGATGTCACCCGCGTGCGCGGCGACTTCGACCAGGCCAGCCTGGGGCGCGCCCTCGACCGCGCGCTGTGGCACCGCGCCTGCGCCGACGTGTGGGCCGAGCACTTCATGCCGCTCGGGCTGGCGGGCGTGGCCTACACGGCCACCGTTGCCCAGGCGCACGCGCTGGCCGACGAGATGACCGAGCGCGGCGTGAAGGCCGCCGCGGTGTCGGGCCAGACCCAGGCGCGCGAACTGCAGCGGGTGCTCAAGGACTTCGGCGCCGGGAAGATCGACGTGCTCTGCAACGCCGACCTGCTCACCGAGGGCTGGGACGAGACCCGCGCCTCGGTGGTGATGCACCTGGCCCCCACCACCAGCGAGCGCGTGTTCGTGCAGCGCCTCGGGCGCGTCATGCGCCCGGCCGAGGGCAAGGAGGCCGTGTCGGTGGAGTTCCTGCCGGCCGGCGACCCCATGGGCGTGCAGACCAGCCACGACCTCTTCGGCATGGGCTGGTACAAGCCGCTGGGCCGCGTGGCGGGTCCGCCCGAGGGCGGCGAGCGCGGCAAGCTCGCCCGTGCGGCTGAGCTGCTGGCCCAGCAGGACGGTGGCCGCGCGAGCCTGGTGAATCCCGGCGCCGCGCCATCCGCCCTCGTCGCCGGATTCCAGGACGGCGGCTGGCGCGAGGCCGACCCCGCGCAGATCCCCGTGGGCGTGATGGAGGAGTGGGTGGAGGCCGCCGCCCGCGACACCAACTGGCAGGAGGTCGCCGAGAGGCTGGCCGCGGGAATTGACCCGCTGGGCGCCCACGCATGGTGGGCGCTGTCTGGCGTGGTGGCCCGCCAGGCCGAGAACGGCGACGAGCAGGCCCTGTGGCGGGCGTGGGCCCTGGCGCTGCTGGTGCAGCCCGACCTTCGCCAGGCGCTGCCCGCCGACGCCCCGCGCGCGGTGCTCGATCGCCTGCGCATGACCGCCCGCGAGCGCATCCGCGCGCTGTGGTTCCACGCCGACCAGGCGGGCAAGTGGGAGAACGTGGCGTCGCTCGAGCAGCAGGGCAGGTCGGCCGAGCGCCGCCGCCGCTGGTCGGCGCTCGACTCGGCGTCGTCGTGGGCGCCCGCCTGGGCCTGGGAGGTATCGCGCGGCCTGGCCGACGCCAGCCGCCCCGGGCGCAACCAGGAGATCCACCGCATCGCCAAGTGGGAGTCCCAGCACCTCATCGAGAACGGCGGCGACATCGGCCTCATCGGCCTGTGGCTGCGCGCCGTGGGCGCGCCGGCGCCCGACCCGCTGGAGCCCCCGGCCGAGGGATCGCCCCTCAAGGTGGGCCAAGCGGGCCGCGTGGTGCTGGCGCTTGGACCCGGCGACGTGCCGCTTCGCAGCGAGGACATCCGCGTGGCCAGCCGCGCGGCCGGCACCTGCGGCGGCTGGGCCGCCCTTCGCGGCGCGCTCGACGCCATCGACTGGACCGAGCCCGAGGCCCGTCGCGCGCTGCGCGCCGCGGTGGGCAGCCGCAACTCGCGGGCCCTGCACAGCGCACGGGTGTGGAACCAGCTGCGCCCCAAGGCCCCGCGCCTTCCCGAGGCCGCCGATGTAGGTATCGGCGTGCAGGGGTCAGAGGACGGCGGCACCACCCGCAGGCGACGCAGGCGGCGCCGCAAGATGTCAACGTCGGAGGTCGCCGCGGCCGCGCCCAGCGCAGCCCCGGGCGATGGCCATGGCGATGGTGCCGGCGACGGCGACGGCGGGTCCGGCAGCTCGGAGTCCCCTGCCCCCTCCGCGTCCTCGGCACCCGCCGCAGGTGATGCCAGCGGCGGCGACCCGACCGCCGAGGGCGCCCAACCCCGCAAGCGCCGCCGCAGGCGCCGCCGTAAGCCCGCCGGCGCAGGGGCATCATCGGGCGCGGACGGCGCGGGTTTCGCCGACTCGCCGCCGACCCCCGCGGAATGAGCCGCAGGATGAGCGGCGAGGGTGCCGATGGCGCGGGAACGGTGGCCGACCGCCGCTGGCATCGCGTGCGGGAGATCGCCGCGGACATCGCGCGCCTCGAGGCGCTGGATCGCGCGGACGGCCTCGATGATGACGCCCGCATGGAGCTCGCCCGGCTGAGGATCCTCGCCGAGCGCGCCAGCACCCGGGCCATGCTGGCCGACGAGCTCGCCGATCGCATCGACCAGGTGGAGCGCACGCGCGATCACCGTGGGGGTGCCCCCGGAACCTGATCCGGCGTTCTTTAAGTCCTCTTAACCTGCGTTACCCCGCCCTTCACATGTGGGGCCTACGGTGCCGTACGTGCAAGATGAGGGCATGAACGACTCGCTACCTCCGCTGGATCCCCGCCCGGGGCAGTCCGAGGGCCTTCCGCCACTCGCGCCGCGCCGCGCGCCGTCGCAAGGCGGCCTGCCGCCGCTCGGCCCGGCTGACCCCATTGCGGGAGGGTCCCCACCCGGCGGGAGCGACGGCACTGGGGCGCACGGGACCGCGGGTCCCGTGGCGAGCCCGGACGCCGATGCCGAATCCACGCCGCCGCCCGTGCCGCCCAGGGGCGCGCGGGCCATCGGGCGTGCGCCGCGCGATCCGATGCCGGCGCGCACCGGCCGAGATGGCGCCGGCCGCCGCCGATCGGGCATGGCCGCGCTGGTGGCCGTGGCGCTCGTCGCCGGCGCCCTTGCCGGTGGGGCCACCACGTACCTGCTTGATGACTCGTCGTCGGGCTCGGGTTCCGAGCCGGCCACCACGTCCGCGTCAGCGGAATCGCAGTCGCGCCTTCCGCTGCAGGACGCCATCGCGGCGGTGGACAGCGCGGTGGTGCAGGTGCAGACGCCCGGCGGCCTGGGCAGCGGAGTGGTCATCAAGCCCCGCGGGCTCATCATCACCAACAACCACGTGATCGAGGGCGCGTCGGGCGATGAGGTGCTGGTGATCACCGCCGACAAGCGCCGGGTGCCCGCCACCATCGCCGCGAAGAACCCGTCGAAGGACCTCGCGGTGCTCAAGCCCAAGGGGTCGGTGGGAGAGGGCGTCGACCTGGCATCCGAGCCGGATGGCGCGCTGCGGTCGGGTGACCAGGTGTTCGCGATCGGGAGCCCGTTCGGGCTGCAGGGCACCGTGACCGTGGGAGTCGTAAGCGCTGTCAACCGCGCGGGCGATTCCGGCATGCGGATGATCCAGACCGACGCCCCCATCAACCCCGGCAACTCCGGTGGCGGCCTGTTCGACCTTCGCGGCCGCCTCGTGGGGGTGCCCACGTCCATCAACTCGCCCGTGCCGGGCAACGTCGGCATCGGCTTCGCGGTGCCCGCGAACCAGGTGCGAATCGAACTGGAGAACGTCAAGTGAGCGATGAAGGAGCAGGCATGACCGAGCCCATCGGCATCGGTGGACCCATCGGCGAGCCAGCAGGCGGGCAGCCCGAGCCCGGCGGGGGCACCGCGGAGGGCGCGTTCGCCGTGCCGCCGCCCGCGGCCACGCCGCGCGACCGGCTGGAGGCCGTGCTGTACGAGCTCCGCCGCGTGGTGGTGGGGCAGGACGAGCTGCTCGACCGCATCCTCGTGGCCCTGCTGGCCCGCGGCCACGTGCTGCTGGAGGGCGTGCCGGGCCTGGCCAAGACCCTCACGCTCGAGACCGTCGCCAAGGTGTCGGGCGGCAAGTTCAGTCGCATCCAGTTCACGCCCGACCTGGTGCCGAGCGACGTCGTGGGCGGGCAGGTGCTCGACCGCCAGGGCGAGTTCACCACGCGCCTGGGCCCGGTGTTCGCCAACTTCGTGCTGGCCGACGAGATCAACCGCGCTCCCGCCAAGGTGCAGTCGGCGCTGCTCGAGGTGATGGCCGAGGGCCACGCGTCGATCGCCGGCGACACCCACCCGGTGGACACGCCGTTCTTCGTGCTGGCCACCCAGAACCCCATCGAGAGCGAGGGCGTGTACGCCCTGCCCGAGGCCCAGCTCGACCGCTTCATCTTCAAGCTGGTAGTGGGCTACCCCACGGCGGCCGATGAGGAGGAGATCGTGCGCCGCATGGCGTCCGACCCGCCCGAGCCGCGCCGCCTGCTCGACCCCGACCAGATCATCGAGCTGCAGAGGAAGGCCGATGAGGTGTTCGTGGATCACCGCGTGCGCTCGTACGCCGTGCAGCTGGTGACCGCCACCAGGAACCCCGCCGAGGCCGGCCTGCCCGACCTGGCGCCCTACCTTGAGCTCGGCGGGTCGCCGCGCGCATCGCTGTCGCTAATCCGTGGCGCCCGCGCGCTGGCCGTGATGCGCGGCCGGTCGTACGTGCTACCCGAGGACGCCGCGTCGCTGTTCCACGACTGCCTGCGCCACCGCGTGGTGCTGTCGTACGAGGCCCTGGCGGCCGAAGTGGAGCCCGACCAGGTGCTCGACCGCATCGTCGCGGCGATCCCGCAGCCCAAGGTGGAGATCGGTGGCGGCCGCGCCGCCGGCTGACGCCCAGGCGCAGTCGGCGTCCATCGGCCGCAGCGCCGCGTCGCTGTTGCGGCGCGTGGAGGTGCGGGTGGGGCGCAGGCTCGACGGCCTTCTGCAGGGCGAGCGGCGCGGACGGCGCCCGGGCCCCGGCGGCGAGGCCGCGGTCACCCGCGCCTACGAGCCCGGCGACGACGTGCGCTGGATCGACTGGCCGCTCACCGCGCGGTCGGGCCAGCCCATGGTGCGCGTGCCCGAGCTCGAGCCCGTGCTCACCACCTGGGCGCTCGTGGACATGTCGCCGTCCATGGCCTTCGGCACGCACGGCGGCACCAAGATGGAGCAGGCCCGCGAGGTGGTGGCCGCGCTGGGCGTGGTGCTGCGCCGGCGCGGCGATCGCCTGGGCCTGGCCGTGACCACCCGTGGCGACCTCGACCTGGTGCACCCGCCGCGCGGTGATCGCCGCGGTCTCATCGACGCCGTGGCCGCCGTGGAGTCGGTGGTTCCCCATGGGGAGGGCCGCACCGACCTGGCGCGCGCCGTGAACCTGGTGGGCCGCGTGGCCAAGCACCGCGGCATGGTGGTGATCATCAGCGACATGCCCTGGGCCGAAGGGCTGGAGCGCGCCATCGGCGGGCTCAGCCGCAAGCACGACGTGATCGTGGTGGAGATCCGCGACCGGCGCGAGCGGGAGATCCCGCCGGTCGGGGTGATTCCCCTGCGCGATGTGGAGACCGGCCGCACGCTGCTGGTTGATACATCCGACCCGCTCTTCCAGCAGCGCTTCGCCGCGGCGGTTGACGACGCCGAGCGCCGCCGCCGGGCGATGATCGCCCGCACCGGCGCGCGCTACGTGGTGATGGAGCCCGGCCGCGACTGGCTGCTCGACCTCGCGCGTGCGCTGGGCACCGCCCGACCCGCCCGGAGGGCCGCGTGAGCATCGTGAGCTTCGCGAGCCCCTGGGCCCTGCTGCTGCTCATCCCGCTGTTCGCGGGGGTGGTGTGGTGGGTGCTGCGCGAGCGCCGCGGAAGCCGCCGCGCGGCCGTGCCCTTCGCCGACCTCGACCTGGTGGCGTTCGCCGCCCCGCGCCGCCGTTGGACCCGCTGGCTGCCCGGCGCGCTGCTGGTGCTGGCCCTCACGGCCTTCACCGTGGCCCTGGCCCGCCCGGAGTCGGTGACCAGCGTGCCCCGCGAGGAGGGCACGATCATGCTGGCCATCGACGTATCGGGATCGATGGCCGCCGATGATGTGTCGCCCTACCGCCTGCGCGCCGCGCAGGACGCCGCCAAGACCTTCGCCGACAAGGTGCCGCGGCAGTTCCAGGTGGGCCTGGTGGCCTTTAACGGCCAGGCCGACGTGCTGCTGCCGCCGTCCACCGACCGCGAGGCGTTCAAGCGCTCGGTGGACTCCCTGGTGGCCGACGGCGCCACGGCATCGGGCGAGGCGATCATCTCGTCGGTGGAGGCCATCCGATCCACCCAGCCCGGCGCAGACAAGCTGAGGAGCGCCCGCGTGCTGCTGCTCTCCGACGGCGCCAACACCGTGGGCACCATGCCGCAGGACGCCGCGCAGGTGGCCAAGGATTCCGGCGTGCCGGTGTACACCGTGGCCCTCGGCACCGCCGAGGGCGTGCTGCCCGACGGCCGCGCCGTGCCGCCCGATCCGGCGTCGTTGGCGGCCGTGGCCGAGATCACCGGGGGAGAGGCCTTCGAGAGCAAGGACGCCGAGTCGGTGCGCACGGTGTACGAGGACCTCGGCACCTTCGTCGGCACCAAGACGATCATGAGCGAGGCCACCGCCTGGCCCACGGCACTCGCGGCGCTGCTGCTGGTGATGGCCGGCGTGGCGGCCTGGCGCGTGGGGCCGCGGCTGTGACCTTCCTCTCGCCGATGTGGCTGTGGGCGCTGCTCATCGTGCCGGTGCTGGTGGCGCTGGCCGTGGTGTGGGAGCGCCAGCGCAATGAGGCCGCCCGGGCGTTCGCCGACCCGCGCGTGATGGCCATCGGGGCCGATTCGCGCGCCCGCATGCTGCGCCGCGTGGCGCTGGGCCTGGCAATCCTTGCCGCGGCCATGGGGCCCATCGCCCTGGCGCGCCCGGCCGTGGACACCACCGAGGAACGCCGCCAGGGCGCGGTGATGCTGGCCATCGACACATCGAAGAGCATGCAGAAGACCGACCTGCAGCCCACGCGCCTCGAGGCCGCGAAGGAGGCCGCCAACCGGTTCCTCGACGCCGCGCCCGACGAGGCGCTCGTGGGCCTGGCCACCTTCAACGACCGGGCCGTGGTGCGCGTGGCGCCCACTCTCGACCGCCCGGCGGTGCGCGCCGCGCTGGACAACCTCGAGGTGAAGGAGGGCACCGCCCTCGGGTCGGCCGTGGTGGCCAGCCTGGGCGCGTTGAGCGGCGCCGGAGTGCTCGACCCGCTGCCGGCCACGCCGCAGCAGTCGGCCGGCCGCGTGCTGGTGCTCACCGATGGCGCGGGCAACGTGGGGATCACGCCCGAAGAGGCCACCCAGCGCGCCCGCGAGAAGCGCGTGCCCATCTACACCGTGATGCTGGGCAACGACCCCGGCCGCCCCGACAGGCCGCCGCCGCCCGAGACCCTGGCCGCCATGGCCACCCAGACCGGCGGGGTGTTCGCCCAGACCACGTCCACCGACGACCTGGTGCGCATCTTCGAGGACATCGGTGGCGCGCTCACGCAGGTGCCCACGGTGCGCCAGCTCACCGTGATCGCACCGCTGCTCGCCCTGCTGCTGCTCGGCGGCGCCGGGGTGCTGCTGCTGGTGGCCCGCAAGAGGCCGGTGGCCAGTGGTCCCGGAGCGGTCACAGGGGTGCTACCCCCCCTCCGCTGAGCCGGATCCGGGTCCCCCGGAACATCGGGTTTCGGGATAACCCACCAAGGCTGCACCGAGGGCGCTTTTCCCGCGTGGGAACAGCGATTCTACGGGTATACTCAGTGTTGCGCGCAGTGCGCCCTCGGCGTGAGCACACCATCCCCTGACAATCGCACCCTCCGTTCGTTCGTCACCCGCCTGGCCGGCGGTGCGCTGGCGGCCGCGGCCGTGCTCGGCGCCACCTGGGCCGGGGCCACGCCGGCGTCGGCCGTGACCATCACGAAGCAGGCGAACGGCAGCACGTGGGAGCTCATCGCGGGCTTCCGCCAGCCCACCACCGGGGCACTCGCCGGTGCGGGAATCAGGTCGCTGTTCACCACCGACCAGAACTCGGGGCTGGCGGCGACCGCCGCCATCTTCTCCACCGTCACCACCGACGGCGCGCAGTACGCCAACCAGTCGCTGTTCGGCGTGCGCCACAACGCGTACATGCTCGAGGGCTACGACGCCAACGGCACCAGCCGCAACATCAGCGGCACCATCACCACCAGCTCCCACACCTGGACGCAGCTGGGCACTGCCACGGTGGCGGCCAACATGGCGCTGCCCACGGGCATCAGCGTCACCGGGGCCACCCTGGCCAACGGCGCCGGGGCGGTGACCCCCACCTACAAGTACCTCGCGCAGTCAACGGGCCCCTCGGCGAACAGCTTCACCTCGGACACCGGCGACTTCATCATGCTGGGGGTCACCGACTCGGCCACGCAGGGCACCGCAGACCAGCTCGACGTGGTCTTCAACGGCGCGGCCAACTCCATCGGCCTGGGGCTCACCGACGGCAACGGCGTGGGGCAGATGATCTCCACGGGCTTCGGGGTGACCGGCATCAACACCATCACCACGCGATCGGCCAACAACGCCTACGGGGGAAGCGCCTCGCACGGCGGGGCCAACCCCAACGGCTGGGTGCTGGTGTGGGGGCGTCCCGACGCCACGCTCACGCCTGCGCGCGAGGCCACCAACGCCTCCACCATCACCTTCGCGCTCGACTTCAGCGCGAGCACGCCCACCGGGCTCGACGCCAGCGACTTCACCGTGGGCGGCACCAGCACCGGATGGAGCATCACGTCGCTCACCGGCAGCGGAACCGGCCCCTACACGGTCACGCTCACCGGGGTGGCCCCCACGCAGGGCACCGTCACGCTCGCGCTCAACACCGGGGCGGTGAGCCTCAACGGCAACCCGTTCCCCGCGGCGCCCCTGGCCGGCACGTCCCCGGTGACCTACGACACCACCACGCCGTCGGTGTCGTCGTTCGTCGCGAGCGCGCTCACCACGGTGGCGGGCCCCATCACCTACACGCTCAACCTCAGCGAGGCGCCCGTGCGCGCGCCGCAGGCGAGCGACTTCATCGTGAGCGGCAGCTCGCCCGGGTGGAGCGTGGCGTCCATCACCGGCAGCGGCGCTGGTCCCTACACCGTGACCGTCTCCAACCCCGCGGCGCTGGTGCCCAACGGCACGGTGAACCTGGGGCTGCGCGCGCGGTCGCAGGCGGACGCCGCCGGCAACGCCGGGCCCGTCACGCAGTCGAACGCCGCCACGGTCACGGTGTTCCGCGGGCTCGACTTCGGCACGCCAACGGTCAACGCGTTCACCCCCGCCGCGGCCACGATCACCACGAGCCCCATCACCTACACGTTGATGTTCGACCAGCTGGTGAGCGGCCTCACGGCTGGTGACTTCACCATCGGCGGCACGTCAACCGGCTGGACGATCTCGTCCATCACCGGCGCGGGCGCCGGGCCGTACACCGTGTCGCTCACGCGTGCCACGCCGTTGCCGGCCGGCACCGTGCAGCTGACCCTGCGGGCGGGGTCGGTGGTGGACCGCGCCAACGCGCAGGGCCCGCTGCTGTCGTCCGTCGCGTCCACGGTGACGGTGAACACCGGCCCGGTGAACACCGTGCTGCCGGCGGTGACGGGCACGGCCACCACCTACGGGGTGCTCACCGGCACCAGTGGCACGTGGACAGGCCCGGCCACCATCACCTACGCCTACCAGTGGCAGGTGTCCGAGAACGGCACTGACGGCTGGGCGAACGCCACGGGCACGGGCAACGCCACGGCCACGTACCAGGTGGCGGACGCCGATCTCGCCGACTACCTGCGCCTGCGGGTGACGGCCACCAACAGCAGCGGATCGGTGGCGGCGTTCTCGGCCGTGACCAGCCGCGTGCTGCCCGGCACCTCGCTGCTCACCTCGAACTACGGCGGCAACGCCGTGGGCCAGTTCCCCATCGGGGCGGGCGGGGCGCTCGGTACCGTCACCACCGCGGGCGCCACCCAGGGGAACCCGCGTGGCCTGGTGGTGTCGCCCGACGGCGCCTTCGCCTATACGGTGAACCAGGCCGGCAACAGCGTGAGCCAGTTCGCGGTGGGCCCGTCGGGGGCGCTCACGGCGCTCTCGCCCGCACATGTGTCCACCGGTGCCGGCTCCGGTCCGTACTACATGGCGATCACCCCCGATGGGCGATTCGCATACGTGACCAACCGCGCCACCACCACGGTCAGCCAGTTCCGCGTGCTCTCCGACGGCCGGCTGCTGGCGCTGCCCACCCCCACCATCGCCGCCGGCACCAACCCCGAGGGCCTCGCCGTCACCCCCAACGGAGCCTTCCTCTACGTCGCGAACAAGACCGGCGGGCAGGTGCTGCAGTACTCCATCGACCAGGTCACGGGCCAGCTCGCCCCGCTCGCCACGCCCGCGGTGGCGACGTCGTCCGGGCCCTACGGGGTGGTGATCAGCCCGAATGGCGCCAACCTCTACGCGATGGCGCAGTCGGTGGGCAAGGTCGACCAGTTCACCATCGGGGGGAACGGCCAGCTTACGGCCATGAACCCGGCGAGCGTCACCTTCGCCGGTGCGCTCATGGCGGCGTTCGCCCCCGGCGGGCAGCACCTCTACGTGTCGAACTGGAGCAGCGCCCTCGGCCAGTACTCCGTGGGTGCGGGCGGCCAGCTGTCGCCGCTGTCCCCGGCCACGGTGGCAACCGGCACCAACCCCGGCGGCATTGCCGTGAGCGCCGACGGATCGGCAGCGTATACGCCGAACTACGGATCCAACACCGTGTCGCAGTACGCCCGCAACGCCGGCACGGGCGCGCTCACGGCCATGGCCACCGCCTCTGTGGCGGCGGGTTCCGGACCGATCGACGTCGCCCTGCTCACCCCTCGCCCGGTCACCAACCTCATGCGGGCCGCGGTGGGCCCCGGCAGCGCGTCCACGCTCACCTTCTCCGTGCAGTTCAACCAGTGGGTGAGCGGGCTCACCGCGAGCGACTTCAGCACGGTGGGAGCCGGCGGTTGGAGCGTGCAGTCGGTCACCGGATCGGGCGCCGGGCCCTACACGGTGACAGTCACCGGCGGTGACCCGGGCCGCGTCGACCTGAGCCTCGCGGCGAACTCCGTGACCAGCAGCCTGGGGATCACCGGTCCCGGCGCCCCGCGCGTGGGCACCGGCGGCGTGATGGGCGCGTCGTCCGCGCCCACGATTCCGTCGACCATCCGGGTGTCCACCGCCGCCACGGCCACGCCGGGCAACTTCACGGGCGAGGGGCTCACCTACGCGTACCAGTGGCAGGTGTCCACCGATGGCGCCACGGGTTGGGCCAACGCCGCAGGCACCGGCAACGCCACGGCCACCTACACCCCCACCACCGGTGACGCCTGGAAGTACGTGCGGGTGCGGGTGACCGCCACCGACGCGGCGGGTGCCACCGCGGTGCAGGAGTCCGTGGCCCGCCCGGTGCAGTCGCCCGAGCTGCTGCTGGCGGCGCACTACGGCGCCAATGCCATCGGGGCGTATGCGATCCAGCAGGACGGCACGCTGGGCGCCGCCACCACGGCCGCCGCCGGCACCAACCCGCGGTACCCGGTGGCTACCCCCGACGGCGCGTACGCCTACGTCACCAACGGAACATCGAACACCATCTCGCAGTACGCGATCGGTGCCGATGGCGCGTTGAGTGCGCTCAGCCCGGCGACGGTCTCCGCCCCGGCAGCCGTCGTGGACCTCGTACTCACCCCCGACGGCCGCTTCGCGTACGCGAGCGGCTACAGCGCCAACGCCATCGGGCGCTACGAGGTGGGAGGCGATGGTCGCCTGTCGCCGGCTGGCAGCGACGTGGCGCTGGGTGCGTCCACGGGCCCGGAGGGGCTGGTGATGAACAGCGCGGGAACGGTGCTGTACGTGGTGCTGCGCACCAGCGGCGCGGTGCGCTGGTACTCCATCAACCCGTCCACCGGTGAGCTCACCCTGGGCGGCACGGTGTCGGGCCTCGCCGCGCAGCCCACGTATGCCGCGCTGTCATCCAACGGCGCCTACCTCTACGTGGCCTCCTACACCGGCGGCAAGGTCAGCGTGTTCAACGTCGGCGCCGGCGGTGCGCTCACCGCAAGCGCGTCGGGTCCCTACACGCTGGCCGCGGCGCACTTCGTGCTCGTGCCGCCCGATGGGCAGTCGCTGCTTGCGGCAACGTACTCATCACCCGCCGGTGCCCTGTGGCAGTACTCCATCGGCCCCGGAGGCGCGCTCACGGCGCGTTCACCCGCCTCGGTGGCACTCGGCAATTCGTCGTACCGCGGGGCGTTCGCCAGGGGTGGCACGCTCGCCTATGTCGGCAATGCGATCGGCAACACCATCAGCCAGTTCTCGGTGTCGGGCACCGGGCTCGCCGCGGCGCTCTCGCCTGCCACCGCCGCCGCGGGCACGCGCGTGGACGGCGTGGCCGCGGTGCCAATCACCCCGGGCGTGCGGCGCATCCAGGCCGTGCCCACCCGTGCGGATGCGGTCACCCTCACCTGGACCGTGCAGTTCAACCGCCCGGTCAGCGGGCTGGAGGCCGGTGACCTCTCTCTGGGGGCGGGCCCCGGGTCGTGGGGCATCACCGGGGTCACCGGCAGTGGTGCCGGGCCCTATACCGTGACGGCCACCGGCACCGGCGTGGGCACGCCCACCCTCACGCTGGCGGCGAACTCGGTCAGCGACCCGGCGGGTAACGCCGGACCCGCCGTGGCGCGGTCGGCCGAGGCGGTGTCGATGAACTCGGGCGTGGCGGCGGGCCCCACGGCCTCGCCGTCGCCGGTGCGCGTGGGCCAGCCCATCACGGGCACAGCCGGCACCTGGGCCGGGCCCGGCATCACCTACGCGTACCAGTGGGAGGTGTCGGCCGACGGCGCGAGCGGGTGGACCAATGCCACGGGCACCGGCAGCACCACGCTCACCTATACGCCGGTCGCGGCGGATGCGTGGAACCAGGTGCGCCTGCGCGTGACCGCCACCAATGGCGCGGGCAGCGTCAATGCCGTGTCGCCCAACGTCGGGGTGCGGGGCCACGAGACACTGGTGAACCCCAACATGACGGCGTCGACCCTGTCGATCTACCCGGTGCAGGCCAATGGGTCGTTGGGCACGGCATCGACCATGTCGGCGGGCAGCGGATCGGCGGCGGTGTACGAGAGCCCCGACGGCGCGTACGCCTACGTGGTCAACGGCACCGCGGGCACGGTGTCGCAGTACGCCGTCACCGCCGGTGGCGGGCTCACCCCGCTGTCGCCGGCCACGGTGACGCCATCCGGCGCGCTGAGCGGCCGGAACCGAGTGATCATGACCCCCGATCAGCGCTTCGCCTACGTGACGGCGGGCAACGTGGTGAACCAGTACTCCGTCACGGCCACGGGCCGCCTCGTGCCCCTGTCCACGGCCACGATCGCCGCGGGCAACGCGCCCCGCCTGATGGCCATCAACCCCGCGGGCACCCGCCTGTTCGTGATCGCCGCCACCGACAACCAGGTGCGGCAGTTCGTGATCGACCCGTCCACCGGGCAGCTGTCGGCGGCGTCCACGCCCACGGTGACCGTGCCGTCGGGCGCCTCGGACATCGTGGTCACCCCGAACGGCGCGAATGCGTACGTGTCGGCCGTCACCGCGGGCTCGATCAGCCAGTTCTCGATCAACGGCAGCGGCCTGCTGGCGCCGCTCTCGCCGGCGACGGTCACGCTCGCGAGCGCCTACTTCATGAAGGTGGCGCCCGATGGCCAGTCGCTCTACGCATGCGTGAGCGGCGGCACCACCATGGCGCAGTACACCGTGGGCGCGGGCGGCGTGCTGGCCGCGAAGTCACCCGCCACGGTGTCCGCTGCCGCGGCATGCAACCCGCTGGTGGTGCGGCCCAACGGCCAGAACGTCTACATGACGTCGTGGAACACCAACAGCATCGGGCAGTACTCCATCGCCACCGGCACGGGGGTGGCCAGCCCGATGTCCCCGGCCACCGTGGCCACGGGCGCCGGCCCCGGCCAGCCCGCGGTGCTGGGCACGCTCGGTCCCGCGCCGACGTCGATGGAGGTGGTGCCGGCGCTGTCCACCGCCACGTCGCTCACCTGGAAGGTGTCGTTCAACCGGCCGGTCAGCGGGCTCGAGGTGTCGGACTTCTCGCTGGGGGCGTCGCCCGGCTCGTGGGCCGTGACGGGCGTCACCGGCACCGGCGACGGGCCGTACACGGTCACGGCGGCAGGGTCGGGCACCGGCACGCCGGTGCTCACGCTTGCGGCGAACTCCGTGGCCGACGCCGCGTCGGCCACCGGCCCATCGGTGGCGCGCCGCACGGCGCCGCTGGCGATGGACTCCGGGGCCAGCGCGCTTCCCACCGTTCCCGCGGGCATGGCGCCTGGCGCTGCGGGCGCGGCGGGCGCCGGCACCTGGACGCCGTCCGATGGCGAGGCCACCTACGCCTACCAGTGGCAGGTGAGCACCGATGGGTCCACGGGCTGGGCCAATGCCACGGGCACGGGCAACGCCACCGCCACCTACACGCCGGTGGCGGGCGACCAGTTCAGGTTCCTGCGCGTGCAGGTGACGGCCACCACGTCGGCGGGGTCCACCACCGCGGCGTCCCAGGCGTCGTACGTGGGGGTGGGCGACCGCGTGGTGGCCACCAACACCGCCAGCAACTCGGTGACCACCTTCGCGGTGCGCTCGGGCGGGGGCCTCGCGCCCATGAGCACCACGTCGGCGGTGTTCACCGGTGCGCGCGGCGTGGCCGTGACTCCCGACGGCAAGCGGGTGTACGTGGTGAACGGCAGCGCCGACACCCTGAGCCGGTTCGACGTGGACGACAACGGCGCGCTCGTGATGCAGGGCACCATCTCGGTGGGGTCCGGGGCCTGGTTCGTCACGGTGTCGCCGGGCGGCGGATACCTCTACGTGTCTAACCGCCTGGCCAACACCATCTCGCAGTTCTCCATCGGTCCCACGGGGGCGCTCACGGCGCTGTCGCCGGCCACGGTGGCCACGGGTTCGCGCCCGTTCTACATCACCATCAACGCCGCCGGCACCAGGGCCTACGTGGCCAATCGCAATGACGGCCTGAGCCCGGCCACCATCTCGCAGTACTCCATCGGCAACGACGGCAAGCTGGCCCCCCTGAGCCCGGCCACGGTGTCGGTGCCCAACCTCGACCCCATCGCCCTCGCGCTCACGCCCAACGGCAACTTCGCCTATGTGACCTCGTACAACACCGGCAAGGTCACGCAGTACGCCGTGAACGGCGATGGCACGCTCACCGTGCTCAGTCCGAGCTCCGTCAGCGTGCCCGGGGCCTACCAGGCGCGCGTCACGCCGGACGGCGGAACGCTGCTGGTGACCTCGTGGAGTGGGGCCGGCGTTCATCAGTTCTCCATCGGCGGGACGGGCCAGTTGACGGCCCGCAGCCCGGCCACGGTGGCCACTCCCGGCGGCGCGATGAACCTGGTGCTCGACCCCGACGGCCAGTTCGCCTACGTGGGTGCTCATAGCCTGTCGGACGTGGGGCAGTACTCCCTGAGCGGCGGGCTGCTGAGCCCCCTGTCGCCTGCGGCCGTGGCATCGGGCGGCACGAGCCCGGTGGAACTGGCGTACATCCGCACGCGCGTCCGCACTGCCGACATCACCCCGACGGTCACGTCCACCAATGCCACGTCGTTCACATACTCGGTGAAGTTCAGCCGCCCGGTCACGGGCCTCGAGGCGTCCGACTTCACCCTGGGCGGCACCGCCGCGGGATGGAGCGTGCAGTCGGTCACGGGGTCCGGCGCGGGGCCGTACACCGTGACAGTGGGCGGGCCCAGCACGGGCACGGTGCTGCTCACCCTGCCCACCGGAACGGTGACCGACTCCAACAACCAGGCGGGCCCGAGCGCCGCGATGACGGCTGCGACGGTCACCGTGGACCGCGGGCCTCCCATGGTGAGCGCCTTCACGCCGGCCAGCGGGTCGCTGGGCGACAGGTCCACCACCTACTCGCTCACCTTCGATGAGCCGGTCACGGGCCTCACGGCGTCGGACTTCTCGGTGGGCGGCACGTCGTCCGCATGGACGGTGACCGGCGTGAGCGGATCGGGCGCCGGGCCCTACACGGTGACCGTCACCGGCACGGGCGTGCCCACCAACGGCACCGTGATTCCCACCCTCGCATCGGGCGCGGTGTCCGACGCCGGCGGCAACGCCGGCCCCACCTTCGCCGCGGCAGGAACCCCTGCGACGGCCACCCTCACGCCGCAGCAGGTGGTGGCGGTGCCCGGCCAGGGGTCGGTGCTGCTGGGATGGGCCCCCAGCACCATGACCGGCGCGGCGGGGTACCGCGTGTACTGGGGCACCTCGGCCACCTCGCTCACCAACTCGTTCGACGTCGCGGGAGGGTCCACGGCGTCCACGGGCCACACGGGGCGCGCCATCGGCACGCAGCTGTTCTACGCCGTGGCCACGCTCGATGGGTCGGGCAACGCGGGCAGCCGCACGGCCACGCTCGATGCGACGCCGGCGTTCACATCGGACACCCGGCTGTCGTGCACCGGCGCCGCCCAGGCCTACACCGTGCCCACGGGCGTGGCGTGGCTGGGCGTTGACGCCCTGGGCGCCCGCGGCGGCGAGAGCAGCGACAGCAGCCGCACCACCACGGGCGGCAAGGGCGGGCGGGTGCAGGCGACG
>JBJTJN010000028.1:0-30654 GCA_046095485.1 Actinomycetota bacterium | reverse complement strand
CCGGGCCACCAGGCGGCCCGCCACGGCCACCTGGCCCGGGGCCTCGTCACCGGCCTCGAGCGGCTCGCCGATGTCCTGAGCCTCTGCCACGGGGATGCGGCCGGCGAACCGCGCCGGGTACGGGTTTATGCCCGCAGCCCGGAGTTCCGCCGCCTTCGGGCGGCGCTCGGCGATCAGGCGCTCGAGTCCGCCGTCCGCCTCCCCGGCCGCGACGTCCTCGGGCAGGCTCAGTCGCCGGCCTCGATCTACACGACCTGGTACTCCACCTGGCCGCGAGGGGTCGAGACGGTGACCTTGTCGCCCTTCTTGCTGCCGAGGAGGGCCTTGCCGAGCGGGCTCTCGTTCGAGAGCCGGTCCTGCAGCGGATCGGCCTCGGCGGATCCCACCAGCGAGAACACCTTGGTCTTCTTGTCGGCCGTGGTGCGCACGGTCACCTTGGTGCCGATCGAGACCACGCCGGTGTCCACGTCGTGGCTGTCCACGATGCGGGCGTTGCGCAGCTGGTGCTCGAGCTGCGTGATGCGCGACTCCACGTGCGCCTGCTCGTTCTTGGCGTCGTCGTACTCGGAGTTCTCGGAGATGTCCCCGAACTCACGGGCGGTCTTGATGCGCTCGGCAACCTCACGGCGCTTGTGCGTCGTGAGGTATTCGATCTCCTCCTGGAGCTTGTCGTAGCCCTCTTGGGTGAGGATGACCTCGCGCTCCACTTCGACTCCCCTCGACGTTTCCGGCGGAAATGCGGCCGCGGACGATATCCGAGCGCATCATCCGCCCGCAACCGACATGTGACCCCGTTACCCCTCGCGCAGCGCGGCGAGCAGCGCCATGGCCTCATCGAAGGTCGGTGCCTCCCTCAGGGCCTGGATCTCAGCATCGGGAATTCCCCTCCCCGCGAGGTACCACGAGTGGAACTTCCGCAGGTAGTGGCACGCGCGTTCCGCGCCGATGAGCTGGGCGATGCCCTCGCTGAATCCCGTGAGCTCGTCGATCACCTGATCCCGTGACGGCCGGGGGTCGGCCTCGCCGCGCGCGATCGCGCCGAGCCGCCACGGATTGCCCAGCCCTGCGCGGCCGATCATCACCCCGGCTGCGCCGGTCATCTCGAGCGCGTCGCGCGCCTCGGCGGCGTTCGCGATGTCGCCGCTGATCACCACGGGAATGTCCACGGCGCGCACCACCTCGGCGCTGATGCGGTGGTCGGCGGTGCCGGAGTACTCCTCCACCGCCGCCCGCGGATGGATTGTGATGAGCGCCGCGCCGGCGGCCTCGAACCTGCGGGCGACCTCGCCGGGGTCGATGTCGCCGGGGCGCACCCCGCGCCGCATCTTCACCGTCACCGGAATCGTCACGGCGTCGGCCATGGCGCGCACCACGGCCTCGCCCTTCGATGGATCATCCAGCAGCGCCGCGCCGGCACCGGTCTTCATGATCTTCGGCACCGGACAGCCCATGTTGATGTCCACCATGTCGGCCCCGGCATCCTGCACCGCGCGCGCGGCCTCGGCCATCACGTCGGGGTCGCCGCCGAACACCTGGATTGCCACGGGGCTCTCCCCCTCCCCGAGCTCCAGCATCGTCTGCGTGCGGCGGTTGCCATGCCGTATGCCGTGCGCGGCCACCATCTCCGACACCACCAGGCCGGCGCCGTAGCGGCGTGACTGCTCGCGGAACACCCGGTTGCCGATGCCCGCGAGCGGGGCCTGCACCACGCGGTTCGGAAGCTCCACCTGGGCCACGCGAAAGGGCTCGGCCAGCGGCCAGGGGCCGGAATCCGAGGGCGGGGCGACAGGCTCGCGCGAGCGCGCCGCCACGAGGGCGCGCATGCGCTTCTTCACCGGCGGCGGCTCCGCGAGGGCGCGCCCACGGTGCGCTCGTGCACCAGGCGCAGGCCCTCGAGCGTGAGCATGGGCTCGTGCTCCTCGATGGTCGTCGACTGCGGGATCACCAGCGGGGCAAGGCCACCGGTGGCGATCACCACCGGCTGGGCACCGAGCTCGGCCGCCAGCCGGCCCACCATGCCGTCCACCATCGCCGCGGCGCCCATCACCAGGCCCGACTGCATGCTCTCGACGGTGTTGCGGCCGATGGCAGCGGGCGGGGTGGCGAGCTCCACGCGCATCAGGCGCGCGGCCCGCTGCGACAGCGCATCGAGTGCCGTGGCGATGCCCGGGGCGATCACCCCGCCGAGGAACTCCCCGTCGGCCGACACCACGTCGAGAGTGGTGGCCGTGCCGAAGTCCACCACCACGCACGGCCCGCCGTAGATGTCGAACGCCGCCACCGAGTTGGAGATGCGGTCGGCGCCGACCTCCTGCGGATTGTCCACCAGCAGCGGCATGCCGGTGCGCACGCCCGGGCCCACGATCACGGCCGCGCGCTCGAGGTAGCGGTCGGCGAGCGCCTGGTAGGCCACGGTGAGCTCGGGCACCACCGACGCCACCACCACGTTCTCCACCTCGGTGAGGCTGCCGCCGCGAAGCTGCAGGATCTTGTCGTGGTCGGCCGCGAGCTCGTCCGCCGTGGTGCGGCGGATGGTGGAGATGCGCCAGTCGTGCAGCAGCTCATCCCCCGAGAACAGGCCCGCGACGGTCTGCGAGTTGCCCACGTCCACAACGAGCAGCATGGGGTCAGCCCTCGGCCGGCAGCTCGAGGTCCGCGTCGAACGGCCCGTCGGCGTCGTCCGTGCGCAGCACCTCCACCGTGATGTCCTGCGTGGTGTGGATCTCCACCCGCGGGATGATGCGCGTGGGGCGGTTCTTGTCCCACACCCAGACGTCCTCCATCACCACGTGGAAGAACGGGTACGCGGCCTGGGGCTCGTACTGGCGCTCGAGCTTGTTGCAGAGGTACGTGGCCTCCTGCGTCAGCACGCAGTAGCGGAAGAGCGGGAACACATCCGCGTACTCGCGCTTCAGCCGGAGCTCCAGCTCCGCGTCGTATTCGTCGAGTTCGTCGATCTGCGACATAGGGCGGGAAGCATAGACCCGTGCTGGTTGCCGAGCGCCCCCTTGAACGCGGCAGGCCCCCGATAAAGGCGTTGCGGCCACACGCCGAAGCGGGATCGGCATTTGCGGGGGCCGCCAATGCATCAACCCCGGCGGCGATCGCCGCAACACCTTTATCGGGGGCCTGCCGCTTCGTGGTGGGGTCAGGAGAGCGGGAACGGCACGTCACAGCCTCCCGACATGCGCGACCGCCTGATCGTCCGGGGGTATGGAGTCGAGCAGGTCGGCGATGCGTTCACCGGACGGCAGCACCAGATCGGGGTCGACCTCCACCAGGGGCTGAAGGGCGAAGCGGCGCTCGTGCAGGCGCTCGTGGGGCACGATCAGGTCGGGGGCCTGCCACGTGCCGCCGTCCCAGGCGAGGATGTCGATGTCCAGGGGGCGCGGGCCCCAGCGGGGGCCCTCCACGCGGCCCGCCTCGGCCTCCAGGCGCTTGGCGAGGGCCAGCATGCCCGGCGGGTCGAGTTCGGTGGCCACCCGGCAGGCGGCATTGAGGAATTCCGGCTGGTCCTCCACGCCCTGGGGGGCCGTGGCGTAGAGGCTGCTCACGGCCTGCACCTGCGCGCCCTCGTCGGCGAGGCGATCGATTGCCCAGCGCAGGGCGTCGGCCCGGTCGCCCAGGTTCGACCCCAGGCCGAGCCAGAACACGCTCACGGCGCGTCGCGGTCCACGTGCAGGGTCACCGAGACGTCATCGAGCACGTGGCGGATCGCCACCTGGGGCTTGGCGACGGTGACGGTTACCGCAGCCACCACCGGGTCGGCCAGCACGCGATCGGCGATCACGCGGCACAGGTGCTCCAGCAGCGCCACGGGCTCGCCGCCCACGATGCCGGCGATCTCGTCGGCGACCGCGGCGTAGTCCACGGTGTCGGCCAGGTCGTCGCTGGTGGTGGCGCGCTCGTGCGCCAGCACCATGTCGACATCCACCACGAATCGCTGGCCCAGCACGCGCTCGGCGTCGTGCACGCCGTGCCGGCCGTACACCTCGAGCCCCCGGATCCTCACCACCACGTCGCTCATGCATGGCCTCCGCGCATCTCGGTGAACGCCTTGAGGGCATCCACGGTCTCGGGCACATCATGCACCCTCAGCACCGCCGCGCCCGCCTCCGCCGCCGCGAGCGCCGCGCCGATCGAGCCCGCCAGGCGCCCGTCCACCCCGCGCCCGGTGATCTCGCCGATGACCCCCTTGCGCGACACCCCCACCAGCACGGGGCGCCCCAGCGCCACGATGGTGCCCAGCCCGCGCATCAGCGCCACGTTGTGATCGGTGGTCTTGCCGAAGCCGATACCGGGGTCGAGGATGATGGCGTCCTCGGCAACGCCGGCGTCCACTGCGGCCCGCATGCGGCCCTCGAGGAACGCCGCCACCTCGGACACCACGTCGCCGTACCGGGGATCGTCCTGCATGGTGGCGGGATCCCCCTGCATGTGCATGAGGCAGATGCCCACGCCCCGATCGGCCACGAGCGGGAACATGCCGGGGTCTGCGCCGGCCGAGACGTCGTTCACGAGCACCGCGCCGGCGTCGAGGGCCACCTCCGCCACCGCCGCGCGCCGCGTGTCGATGGAGAGGGCACATCCGGGGAGCGCGGCTCCCGAGGGCTGGTCGGCGCCAAGAGCGCGAAGCACGGGCGCCACACGGGCGAGCTCCTCAGCCTCGTCCACCGCCGGCGCACCGGGGCGCGTGCTCTCGCCGCCCACGTCGACGATGGCCGCGCCACCCGCAGCCATGGCGCGCGCCGCCGCCACGGCCCGCGCGGGGTCCACGTGCTCGCCCCCGTCGCTGAAGGAGTCGGGTGTCACGTTGAGGATGCCCATCACGCACGGACGGGTGAGCCATGCAAGGGACGCAGCCACGCCCGCAGGCTAGCCGCGCCGGCCTTCGCACAACGGGGTCGCGGCCACTCGCCGAAACGGGATTGGCATTTGCGGGGGCCGCAAATGCATCATCCCCGGCTGCGATCGCCGCGACCCCGTTGTGCGGAGGCCGGCGGAGTCAGCGGGAGAGCGATTTCAGGGGGCCAGCGGTATGCGGCCCGGAGCGCGTTACTGCTGGCTTGCTGCCTAGACCCCTGCGGTACCGGGCTCAGTGCCGGGAGCGGGAGGAGGCAGCGGCTGGCGACGCTTCTCGGCCTCGGCCTCGTCGGCAGCACGCTCGGCCTCGGCGGCCTTCTGGCGGGCGCGCTCGTCCTTCACGCGGAAGACGTCGGCCTCGGACTCGCCCTCGAGCAGGCGCAGGAACTCGTCGCGCTCGATGGTCTCGCGGCGCAGCAGTATCTGCGTGATGTTCTCGAGGTCGTGGCGGTGCTCGGAGAGGATGTCCTTGGCGCGCTGGTAGGCATCCTCGATGATGCGGCGGATCTCCACGTCGATCTGGCGGGCGATGTCGTCCGAGTAGTCGGGCTCGGAGTGCATGTCGCGGCCGAGGAACGGCGCGCCGTGGTTGTGGCCCAGCACGCGCGGGCCGAGCTTCTCGCTCATGCCGAAGCGCATGGTCATCTGCTTGGCCGTGGCCGTGACCTTCTCGAGGTCGTTGGCGGCGCCGGTGGTGATCTCCGAGAACACCAGCTCCTCGGCGGCGCGGCCGCCCAGGGTCATGGCCATTGTGTCCTCCAGCTGCGCGCGCGTGATGAGGAACTTGTCCTCGGCGGGCATGGAGATCGTGTAGCCCAGCGCCTGGCCGCGGCTGACGATGGAGATCTTGTGCACCGGGTCGGCGTTCGGGAGGAAGTGGCCCACGATGGCGTGGCCCATCTCGTGGTAGGCCGTGACCACGCGCTCCTTGTCTGAGAGCAGGCGGGTCTTCTTCTCGGGGCCGGCGATCACGCGCAGGATGCCCTCCTCGAGCTCCTGGGCGTCGATGACCTTCTTGCCCTTGCGGGCGGCGAGCAGGGCCGACTCGTTCACCAGGTTCGCGAGGTCGGCGCCGGTGAAGCCCGGCGTCTGGCCCGCGAGGGTGTCGAGGTCGATCTCCTTGTCGATCGGCTTGCCGCGCGTGTGCACGCGCAGGATCTCGGCACGGCCCGCGCGGTCAGGGCGGTCGACCATGATCTGGCGGTCGAAGCGGCCCGGGCGCAGCAGGGCGGGGTCGAGGATGTCCGGCCGGTTGGTGGCGGCGATGAGGATGATGTTGTCCTTGGCCTCGAAGCCGTCCATCTCGACGAGCAGCTGGTTGAGCGTCTGCTCGCGCTCGTCGTGGCCACCGCCCATGCCGGCGCCGCGGTGGCGACCCACGGCGTCGATCTCGTCCATGAAGATGATGCAGGGCGAGTTCTGCTTGGCCTGCTCGAAGAGGTCACGCACGCGGCTGGCGCCGACGCCCACGAACATCTCGACGAAGTCCGCACCCGAGATGGAGAAGACCGGCACGCCGGCCTCGCCCGCCACGGCGCGCGCCAGCAGCGTCTTGCCGGTGCCGGGAGGCCCGTAGAGCAGCACGCCCTTGGGAATACGCGCGCCCAGCGCCTGGAAGCGCTTGGGGTTCTCGAGGAAGTCCTTGATCTCCTCGAGCTCCTCCACCGCCTCATCCGCGCCCGCCACGTCGCGGAAGGTGATCTTCGGCTGGTCCACCGCCATGCGCTTGGCACGGCTCTTGCCGAAGCTCATCACCTTGGATCCGCCGCCCTGCATCTGGTTCATCAGGAAGATCCAGAAGACGAAGAAGAGCAGGAACGGGGCGAGCGTGATGAGGAAGCCCCACCAGGCCGAACCGCCGCGGCCCTCGACCACGAACGGCACGTCGGCCTTGTCGATGCTGTCGGTGACCTGCGCGCCGTAGTTGTCCGGGAAGCCCGTGACGTAGGTCTTGCCGTCCTTCAGCGTGACCTCGAGCTCCTGGTTCTTCGTCTGCATGGTGACCTTGGAGACCTTGCCCTCGGTCAGGTCCTTCTGGAACCCGGTGAAGGTGGGCTGCTCGGCCGGCTGCGACGACGACGTGACAAGCCGCTGCGCCACGAAGGCCAGCAGGATCACGATCAGTATGGGAAATGCAGCGCTCTTGAAGAAGCGGCTCAGCGGTGTTCTCCCGCTCGATTACACGACCCGAGGGTAGCAGCGTGCGGCGCGATCACGGTGCCCGACGTGCGACTAGGACAGCACGCTGATGTAGGGCAGCTCGCGGTAGCGCTCGCCGGCGTCCAGTCCGTACCCCACCACGAACACGTCGGGCAGCCGGAAGCCCACGTAGCGGGTGCGAAGGTCGAGCCTGTCTGCGGCGGGCTTGCTGAGCAGCGCGCAGGTCTCGAGCGATGCCGGGTCGCGCGCCGCGAGGTTGCGCATGAGGTAGCGCAGGGTGCGCCCCGAGTCGATGACGTCCTCCACCAGCAGCACGTCGCGGCCCCCCACGGCAACGTCGAGGTCCTTGGTGATGCGCACCACGCCCGACGACTGCGTGGCCGAGCCGTAGGACGACACCGCCATGAAGTCGATCTCGCACGGGATGCTGAGCTCGCGCACGAGGTCGGCGGTGAAGAACACCGCGCCCTTGAGGATCCCGATCACCAGCAGGTCGCGGCCCGCGTAGTCGGCCGAGATCTCCGCGGCCATCTCGCCCACGCGCGCCGTGAGGTCGTCGCGCGACACCAGCACGTCGCCGGGGCTGCGCTCGCTCACGCGGGCACCGCCGTGAGGTTGATGGCGGACTCGCCCGGGGCGGCCACGACGTCGGCCGACGCCCGGTGGCCGGCCACCCACAGCACGCGGTCACCCTCGGCGACCACGGGCACCGAAGCGCGGTGGCGCGCGGGCACCCCTGCCGACTGCAGCATGCGGCCCACGGCCTGGTGGCCGCCAGAGGGAAGGGCAATACGGTCGTCACCCCGCGGGGCACGCACCACCAGCCCGCCGGTGGCCCGCACCCACGCGCTGTCACCGGTGGTGCGCCCGGCCACGCCGCGCGCGGCGCGCAGCTGCAGCCCGGGCACGGTCACCGACCCGGGCACGCCGAGCGGGGCATCGACGATGGGGGGCGGGATCTCGCCTGCCCGCTCGGCCACCAGCACCCCGCCATCCACGGCCACGAGGCCTCCGGGCACCTCGGTGATTCCCCGGTCGCTCGCCGCGCGGGCCAGCACGGCATCCACGGCGACCGCCTCGTGCGCCGCCGACGGCAGGCCGGCGCGCTGCAGCAGGCGGCGCACGAGCAGCCGGGCGATGGCCACCGGTTCGGCCGCAAGCGCCGTGGCGTCAAGGCCGGCGCCGCGCGCCAGGCGAGCCCACGCCGCATCTGCCGCGGCGTCCACCACGGCGGCCTCATCGGCCAGCAGCGCGGCCATGCGGGCCAGGTTGCGCTGCGCCGACGGGTGCACGGCTTCCAGCGCCGGGACGAGCCCGTGGCGCACCCGGGCGCGCGCCGTGGCGAGGTCGTGGTTGGTGGGGTCGTCCACGAACGCCACCCGGTTGGCCCGGCACCACTCGCGCGTCTCGTCACGGGTGATGCCGAGCAGCGGTCGCACCAGCCGGTCGCGGCGCGGGGCGATGCCCAGGGCGCCGGTGCGCCCCGTGCCCCTCGCGGCCCGGAAGAGGATGGTCTCGGCATTGTCGGTGAGCGTGTGGCCGGTGGCGATGACATCGAGGCCTGTGCCGGCGCGCACGCGCTCGGCGGCGGCCAGGCGGGCGTCGCGGGCGCGCTCCAGCACGGCGGGGCCGGCGTCGAGGCCGAGCGACTCCACCTGCGCAGGAAGGCCCAGATCGTGTGCCGCGGCGATCACGGCCCGGGCCTCGTCGGCGGCGGCCGGGCGCAGGCCGTGGTCCACTGCCAGCACGCTCACCGGGCCGTCGTGCACGGCCGCCACCACGTGCATGAGGCACATCGAATCGGCGCCGCCCGACACCATGAGCAGTACTCCGCTGCCGGCAGGAAGAAGGTCGTGCCGCGCGCAGAAATCGCGCACGCGCTGCTCGAGGCCGCCACCGCGGGCCATCACGAAGCCTCCTCGAGCGAACCGACGAGGGTGGTGAGATCGGCCTCCGTGACGGGGCCGGCCCAGGTGCTGGCGAGGCGCCCCTCCGTATCCAGAAGGAAGGTGGTCGGCAGCCCCGTGAACCCATAGCCGTCGGCAACCCCGTCATCGGAGTCGACTCCCAGAGGGAACGTCACGCCCACCTCGCGGGCGAACTCGCGCGCGGCGTCGGGGGCGTCGTCGACGGCGATGCCCACCACGCGCACCCCGGGCGTGGCGGTGGCGAAGCGCTGCACCGCCGGCATCTCCTCCTTGCACGGACCGCACCACGACGCCCACAGGTTCACCACGGTCGGCCGCGCCCCGGGCCGCCCGATGGTGAGGTCCCCCGGGCCGTCGAGCCGGGGCACGGACACCGGCACCGCGGCGGGCCGGTCCGCAGGGGGCGTCACCTGCGCCGCGGCGCCGCCGGCGCTCGATGACCCGCAGCCCGACGCCAGTGCCATCGTGGCCGCCGCCGCCGGCGCGATCACGAGCGCGATGATTGACCGGCGCGTCACGGGCGCGAGACTAGTCGGGCGGGGCGGCGGGGGGTGTCGTAGCGTCCTTCGCATGTCGTCTCCGGAGGTCACCTCGGCGATCCTCGCGATCGATCGCAAGGCCGGCGGGCAGGTGCGCTCGGCGGTGGCGTCCGTGCCCGGCGGGCACGAGTACGCCCGGCTCACGGCCGACATCATGGCCCCGGGCTTCCAGGGACTCGTGCTGGCCCTCCTCGTGCTTCCGGGATCACGCATGCTGGGAGTGCGGGCCGCCGTGGCCGGCACGGTGGCAGGCCTCGCGGCAAAGGTGGCACGCGATGCCATCGACCGCCCGCGGCCCGGGCCGCGCAACGAAGGGGGCTTCCCGAGTCGCCACGCGGCGTCGTCCACGGCCATCGCGCTGGTGGTGGCCCGGCAGCGCCCGGTGCTGGGGGCCGCGGCGATCCTCGGTGCTGTCGCGGGGCTCGCGGCACGGGTGGCCGCGGCCGATCACGACCCTCTCGACGTGGTGGCCGGCGCCGGGCTGGGCGCGGCCGTGGCGCGCATCACGCGGCGTCGGCGATGGCGGCGGGTCGGAACTCGCCGGTGACCTGGTCGTCGGCCGGGCGGTCGGCGCGCACCATGTCCTGCTGAAGGGCCGCACCTGCTCGCTCGATGAGGGCGTCGGGGCCGGGGTCGCCCTCGCGCCACTCGGCCACCCCCACGCCCACCGACCCGGCGGTGACCCGCAGGCCATCGTGGTCGCGCACGGCCACGCCCTCGAGGGCCATGGCGATGCGCTCGCCGAGCTCGCGCGCCGAATCGGCGGTGCCCGGCACCAGGGCCGCGTAGCGGCCATCGGCCTGCTCCACCACCAGGTCTGACCCTGACGTGACCCCCATCACGGCCGACGAACAGGCGTCGAGCAGGTCGGCGAGGATATCCTCGCCATGGCGCTCGGCGATCCAGTCCACGCGCGGCACCGCGACGATGGCCACCGACACCGGGCTCCCGGTCTCGGCGGCGCGTCGGCAGTCGCGCGCGGCGATGATGTCGAACACGTCGCCCGGGGCCGGGCCGGTCGTGCGCGCGCGGCCGCCGAACGACGGCATGGCGTTCATGACCCCCTGCCCCATCCCGGCGTGGGCCGCGCCCCGCGCGGCCACCACGACGATCGCGATGAAGCCCATGAGCACCTCGGCCGAGGTCACCTGGCCACCCGAGGCCGCGGCCAGGCCGATGGCGCACGCGAGCAGCGTGGCGATGAGCCCGGTGCCACCTGCGAGCGGGGCCGCGAGGGCGGCGGGGATGACCAGCAGCGGCCACATCCACCACGTGCCGAGCGCCACGATCGGCACCACGGTGACCAGCAGCACGATCGCCAGCAGGAAGAGACGACGCTGTCGGTACCGCGCAGCTGATGCGGCCTCGGTGGCGTCCTGGCGGTCGGTGGCGTCGATCACCGCTTCCCTGCGAGCTACCGGTCTCGGCAATCCGGTTTCGGGAAAACTAGAAGCCGGCCCGGACGCTCCCGCTAGGCTCGCCGCGTGACCACGGTCGGCATCATCGGGGCAGGCACCATGGGCGCGGAGATCGCCCACGTGGCCGCCGTGGCGGGCATGGACGTGCTGGTTGCCGACGCCGACCTGGCACGCGCCGAAGCGGGAGTCGACCGCGCGCGCGCCATCGCGGCGAAGCGGGTGGAGCGCGGGCGCCTCGGCGCCGCGGCTGCGGATGCCGCGGCCGCGCGCCTGCGCGCCGTGGCCGGCATCGACGACCTGGCAGAGGTCGACGTGGTGATCGAGGCGGTGCCCGAGGACCTCGCGCTGAAGACCGCCGTGCACCGCCGCATCGACGAGGTGGTTCCGGCCGACGCCCTGGTGGCCACCAATACCTCGGGCCTGTCGGTCACCGCCCTCGGCGATGCCACGCGCACGCCCTCGCGCCTGGTCGGCCTGCACTTCTTCAACCCCGCGAGCACCATGCGACTGGTCGAGGTGATCGCCGGTGCCGCCACCGACGAGTCCGCAGTGGCCCGTGCCACGGCGCTGGCCGAGCATCTCGGAAAGACCCCCGTGCGCGTGCGCGAGTGCCCCGGCTTCGTGGTGAACCGCGTGCTGGTGCGCGCGATGGCCGAGGCCTACCGCGCTGCGGCCGGCGCCCCGGTGGACCGCCGCGCGGCCGACGCCATGGTGGTTGACGGCGGCCCCGCGCCCATGGGGCCCTTCGCGCTGGGCGACCTTGTGGGCCTCGACGTGCTCGACAGCATCCGGGCCGACCTCGAGGCCGCGTACGGCGACCGGTTCGACGACGCCCGCACCCTCGCCCCGCTCGTGGCCGCAGGGCGGCTCGGGCGCAAGTCGGGCGGCGGCCTCGTGCCCGACGGCGACGGGCACGCCACCGGCACCGAGCCGGTGGTCGCGGCCGTCTACTACGCGGCGGCCATGGACGAGGCACGGCGGCTGGCTGATGAGGGCGTGGCGTCGCCCGCCGACATCGACCTGGCCATGTGCCTCGGGGCCGGCTGGGCCGAGGGCCCGCTGGCCAGCGGCTGAGAGCCCCTAGATCTCCACGGGCACGGCCCAGCCCGGCGTGATGCCGAAGCGCTGGGCCACCGGGGTGAGGATGTCCCCCTCGAGCACCTCGATGTGGTCGAGGCTCACCTGCGACGGGTGATCCACCCCGGTGGCGCGCGCGAGCCGGGTGATCTCACGCCGCATGGTGATGATGTAGGCCGCCGCCCGCGCCGACTTGAGCGTGGGATCGATGCCGCGCTGGCGCCACGCCGACTGGGTGGCCACCCCGCTCGGGCAGTGGCCCGTGTGGCAGCGCTGTGCCTGGATGCACCCGATCGACAGCATGGCCTCGCGCCCGACGTTGATCATGTCCGCACCGAGGGCGAAGGCCATGATCGACTCCTCGGGCAGGCCGAGGCGTCCGCTGCCGATCCACGTGACCCGGTGCTGTATCCCCCGCTCGGCGAATGCCCGCAGGGCCCGTGCCTGCGCCTGTCGGTAGGGCAGCCCCACATGGTCGATGAACGACAGCGGCCCCGACCCGGTGCCGCCCTCGCCGCCGTCGATGGTGATGAAGTCCACGCCGCGCGATCCGCCGTCCATGTGGCGGGCGAGGTCCGACCAGAACCGGGGGTCGCCCACCGCCGACTTGATGCCCACCGGCAGGCCCGTGGCGTCGGCGATCCTCTCGACGACGTCGAGCAGTTCGTCCACGTTCCCGAACTCCGGGTTCACCGACGGGCTCACGCAGGGCCTGCCCGGCTCCACGCCGCGGATGGCGGCGATCTCGGGGGTCACCTTCGACGCCGGCAACATGCCGCCCACGCCAGGCTTGGCGCCCTGGCTCATCTTGATCTCGACGGCGCGGATGGGGTTGGCCTGCACGAGGTCCACGAGCCTGGGCAGGTCGAGGCGGCCCCGGGAGTCGCGCGCGCCGTACCAGCCGGTGCCGAACTGCATCACCAGGTCGCCGCCCTGCAGGTGGTACGGGGTGAGACCGCCCTCACCGGTGGTCTGCATGCAGCCGGCCAGGGCCGCGCCGGCGTTGAGCGACTCCACCGCGCGGGCGGAGAGCGCGCCGAACGACATGCCGGAGATGTTCACCACCGATGCGGGGCGAAAGGCGCCCGGGCGCTCACGCGGGCCGCCCAGCACCTTCGCCGACGGCAGCGGCCAGTCGTCGGGGTCGCCCTCCTCGGGGGGCGGAGCCGGGAAGGCCGACGGGCTGATGATCAGGTAGCCGGGCGTGCGCTCGAACTCGGCGTCGGTGCCGAAGCCGAAGGAGTTGGTCTGGTGCTTGCTGCTGGCGTAGATCCACCGGCGCTGATTGCGGCTGAACGGCCGCTCCTCATCGTTGTTGGTGACGATGTACTGGCGCAGCTCGGGCCCGAAGGCCTCGAGGATGTACCGCAGGTGGCCGATGATCGGGAACACCCGCAGGATCGCGTGCCGCCGCTGCAGGACGTCGTAGATGGCGACCAGCACGAGGAAGGCCCCGATGCCGATGAGCACCCACCACCACGCGGACACTGCGCCTCCCCGGTCGACCTGACCGCCCGATCGTGCCCGATGCGGCGGACGGGGCGCCCTCGAACGCCGCGATACGCTTCAGGCGTGCCACAGATCACGCCCCATCCCGCTCTCGCCGGTCGCTCGGTGCTGAGCCTCATGAACCACCCGGCCGACGCCGTGCGCGAGGTGCTCGACCTCGCCGACCGGCTGAAGGCCGACCCCGACTGGCCGCAGGTGCTGGCGGGGCGCAGCGTGGCGCTCATCTTCGAGCAGCCGTCCACGCGCACGCGGGTGTCGTTCGAGGTGGGCATCGCACGTCTCGGCGGCCATCCCGTGGTGCTGGCCGGGCGCGACATGCAGCTGGGCCGCGGCGAGACCATCGAGGACACCGCCAAGGTGCTGTCGAGGTTCGTCGACGCCATCGTCATCCGCACCGTCGACCACGCCAAGGTGGTGGCGCTCGCCGAGCACGCCGACGTGCCGGTGATCAACGCCCTCACGCACGACCACCACCCGTGCCAGGGCCTCGCCGACGTCATGACGATCCGCGAGAGGTTCGGCGACCCGGCAGGCGTGCGCGCCGCCTACGTGGGCGACGGCAACAACTGCTGCCACTCGCTCATGGTGGCGGGTGCGCTGATGGGCATGGAGGTGGTGGCCGGATGCCCCGAGGGATACCTGCCCGACCCCGCGGTGGTGGAGCGGGCCGACGCCATCGCCCGCGAGCGCGGTGGCCGCGTGTGGGTGGTCACCAACCCCCGCGAGGCCGTGGACGGAGCGCAGGCCGTGTACACCGACGTATGGGTATCGATGGGCGACGAGGACGAGGAGGCCGAACGCCTGCGGGTGTTCTCGCCCTACCGGGTGGACGAGGCGCTCATGGACGCCGCCGCGCCCGACGCCATCGCACTGCACCCCCTGCCCGCGCATGACGGCCTGGAGATCACCCGCGCCGTGTACCACGGGCCCCGCTCGGCCGTGTGGGACGAGGCCGAGAACCGCCTGCACGTGCAGGCGGCGCTCCTCATGCACGTGCTGGGCTAGCAGCCGGCGCGATGGCGCGGATCCTCTCGGACGACCTCCCGCGCCCGCGGGTTCCCGTGCTCACCTATGCGCTCATGGGCGCGTGGGCGGTGCTGTGGGTCATCCAGTCACTGCGCCCGGACGACGGCAACGTGGTCGACTCCTCGCAGGCGCTCGCCTGCCGATGGGGCATGGTGCCCGCGCACCTCACGGGGCAGGGCGGTGCGGCGGCCACCGACCCATGCGTGGTGCTGTCCGCCGAGCACTCGCCCTGGGTGGAGGCCCTCACCGCGCAGTTCCTGCACGCATCGTGGTGGCATCTGCTCGGCAACCTGCTGTTCATCTGGGTGTTCGCGCCGTCGGTGGAGGAGCGCCTGGGGCGGGCGCGGTTCCTGCCCTTCGCCGTCGGCGCGGGGTACCTGGCGTTCGTGGCCGAGGCCTGGTTCGACCCCGCATCGGTGCAGCCGGTCATCGGCGGCTCGGGAATCGTCGCGGCCGTGCTGGGCGCGTACATCGTGCTGTTCCCGCGGGCGCGCCTGCACCTGGCATCCAGCGACGACCCGCGCGGGGGAGGTATTCCGGCGTGGGTGCCCATCGCGCTGTGGGTGGCCTGGGAGACCGCGGCCGCGATATCGGGCGCGCATTCGGACACCGCCCACTGGGTTCACCTGGTGGGCTTCGCGCTGGGCGCGCTGCTGGCGATCCCCTCCGTGGCCGGTCGATCCGGCGCTGCGGCCAGGCCGGAGGTGGAGTGGGTGCGCGTGGCGATCGCGCGCAACCAGCCCGAGGCCGAGATGATCCAGGGCATGCTGGGCGACGCCGGCATACCCGCATACGTGCGCCGCATGGCGGGCTTCGACGTGCCCGATTACCTCGCCGGGGGCCCGAGGGACATCATGGTTCCCGGCGACAGGGCCATCGAGGCGCACGCGCTCATCGACCCCCTCGATGCCGGCGACGACGCGCCAGCGGGCGGCTAACGGCCGAGCACCACCGGCCCGCGCCGCCGCCTGGGCCGCCGGTTCAGGTAGATCGACGCCCCGATGAGCGCCACGCCCACCAGCGCGGCCACGAGCAGGGCGACCCACCAGCGCGACAGGATCGCCACGGTGGCGGTGGACACCAGGTCGGCCGGGTTCCCGGCATCCACGAACGACGCGGTGATGGACGGGATCGCCAGGTACATCGCCAGCGGGATGAAGGCGACGACGATCGAGGCGATGCCGAAGCCCTTGAGCATGCGCGGCCGCGTGGCCGATGCCCACAGCGCGAGGGCACCAAACGCGAGCGTGATGAGCAGCAGCCAGAGCGGGGACCACTGCAGGGTGCTGCTGGCGTCCTCGATGGTCTTCAGCACCGGCGGGACGTCCTGCTTCTGCACCGTCACCTGCAGGTCCTTGGCGGGCGGGATGCGCGACACCAGCCCGGGGTTCACCTGCTGCACCTTGTCCACGGCCAGCGGCCTGAGGGCGGAGAGGTCGATGGTGATCGGGCTGTCGGGTGCCCTGGCGTAGGCCTCGCGGGCCGCCTCGATGGCGGGGTCGATGAGACCCGGGAACTCCGCGCTGTCGATGACCGCGGTGATCTGCTGCTCGATCTGCGTGCGCGCCGTGGGCGTGAATGCGTACCCCTGGGCGGTGGCGTAGGCATCGACCTGGTCGAGCAGCGCGTCGGTGAGGGCGGCCGTGCCGTCGGGGCTCTGCATGGTCTCCACCGTCACCGCGGCAAAGCCGCCGTCAGTGGTGACCTTCGAGGTGGACGTCCACACGAACGCCACGAGCACCCAGGCCAGCCCCGCGATGAGCGCGGCGGCGATCGCCGTGATGCGCCTCGCGAGGGAGGGCCGTCGGTTCACTGCGGTCGCGCTGGGGCGGCGGTGCGATGGCGCATCTCCGTGAACCTGACCAGCCGGGGGGCCCGGTGTCAAGCGCCCCGCTCCGGGCGTGGGGGTTTCTGTAGTGCCGATGCGGAAGGCCCGGGTGCGTCACACTTGGCACGTGAACGCCTTCGCATCGGCCGTGAGCACCAGCGCAGATCCCGCGAACGCCGCCCGCGAGGCCTGCGCCGCGGTGCGCGACGGCCTGCGCGGATCGACCGCCGACCTGGTGGTGGTGTTCGCGACCCCTGACCTCATGGCCAACGCCGCGGGCATCGGCGCCATCGTCGCGGCCGAGCTCGCCCCCGGTGCCGTCATCGGATGCACGGCCGAGGGCGTGGCGGGCACGGGTCGCGAGGTGGAGGCGCCCCCGGGCCTTGCGATCTGGGCGGCGTCGCTGCCCGGCACCGCGCTGGAGCCGTTCGTGCTCGACCCGGGCCTCGACGCCGACGGGGCGACCGTGCTCACGGGCTGGCCCGCGCAGGTGGACCCGCGCGCGCCGGACGAAATCGCATCGGGCGACGCGGTGATCGTGCTCGCCGATCCGTTCTCGTTCCCGCCCGAGTCACTGCACGATACCTCGGGCAAGCCTGCGGCGCGCACGATCATCGGTGGCATGGCATCGGGGGGCATGGCATCGGGGGAGCACCGGCTCATCTTCGGCGAGCACGTGCTGGCCGAGGGCGCGGTGGGGGTGGTGGTGCCGGGCGCCCGCGCCGTGGTGTCGCAGGGGTGCCGGCCGGTGGGTCCGGAGATGACCATCACGGCCTGCCACGACGGAGTGGTGGAGCAACTGGCCGGACGCCCCGCGCTGGAGCGCGTGCGCGCCGTGGTGGAGGACCTGCCGCCCGAAGACCGTGCGCTGGTCGACCGCGGCGTGCTCGCGGGGCTGGTGGAGGATGGCAACAAGCCGCAACTCGAGCAGGGCGACTTCCTCATCAGGGGAATCCTCGGGGGCGATCCCGAGTCAGGGGCCATCGCGGTGGGCGAGCGCGTGCGCGTGGGCCAGGTGATGCGCCTGCAGGTGCGCGACCACGAGTCGGCCGACGCCGACCTGCGACGTGCCCTCGCGGACGTCCCCGGGGGCAGGGCGGGGGGCGCCCTGCTGTTCACCTGCAACGGCCGCGGCACGCGCATGTTCCCGGCCCCGCACCACGACGCCCGGGCAGTGGCCGACGTGCTGGGTGACATCCCGCTGGCCGGCCTCTTCTGCAACGGCGAGATCGGACCGGTGGGCGGTCGCGCGCACCTGCATGGGTTCACCGCGACCCTTGCCGTCTTCCCCGCGGCGTGAATATCGTCCTGTTGCACGTTTTATATACGGGATTTGACACATGTAAATGACATGTGTAATAACCCGGATGACCACGACCGGGAGATGGGTCATGAGTGACAGCGCGAGCACCGCGGCGACGTCCACCGACGGCGCGGGCCCGGCAGGGGATGACGGGGCGGCGCGCGGCGGCGTCGCCGAGGCGATCTTCGCCGAGGTGGAGACCATGACCGCCGGCGGCGCGATGTCGAAGAGCGACGCCTTCGAGGACATCTCGAGGCGCACGGGCCGGCGGTCCGGCACCGTGGCGGCCAACTACTACCGCATCGCGCGCAAGCGGGGCGTGGCGCTGGAGCCCCGCACCAGGCGCGGGCGTCCGCGCGGGTCGGGTCGTGCCTCGGCAGACGTCGAGGCCGTCATCGCGAAGCTCGACGAGGCCGTGAAGGACCTCGCCAAGCTGGTGCGCCGGCAGGAGACCGAGCTCGGCGCCCTGCGGGCACAGGCCGCGCAGTTCGACGAACTGAAGAAGCTCATCGCGAAGAACTCCTAGGGGGCGAACTCCCCGGGGGCGGTGCGCACCGGGCGCTTCTCGCCCGACCCGGCCCGCAGCACGTCGGCCACCTCATCCAGGCCGATCTCCTCGCCGATGAGCTCGTCGTAGGGCGCATCCCCCGCCGCAAGGCGCGCGAGCGCCTCGCGCACGGCATCGGGCGTGTGGTGGTACGAGCCGCGAATCGACAGCTCCCCGTAGTGCAGGGGAAAGGTCGGCAGCGTCACCGTGGTGCCGGCCGCGCACCCGCCGTAGAGCAACACCTCGCCGCCGGGGCGCGCGATCGCCACCGCGGCCTCCCATGCCTCGGGGCGGCCCACGGCCTCCACCACGGCAGCGGGCCCGCGGCCGCCGCCGTGCGCGCCCTTCACGGCCTGTATCGCGGCGGCGTCGCGCGGGGCGTCCATGGCCTGCGCGGCACCGAACCGCAGTGCGCGCTCGCGCCGGGCCTCATGCGGGTCGCAGAGCGTCACGTCGCATCCGCGGCCCGCGAGCAGGCTCGCGATGAGCGTGCCCTGCACCCCGCCACCCAGCACCACCACCTCGTCCCCCGCGCCGGCCTGCACCCGCTCGGTGCCGCGCACCGCGCAGGCCAGGGGCTCCACCATCGCGGCGCGGGTGGGCGACAGGCCCTCGGGCAGCGGAAGCATGTTGCGCTTCGCGATGCGCGCCGGCACCAGCAGGTATTCGGCGAACGCACCGGACAGGTACACGATCGACTCGCACAGCGACGGCCTGCCCGCCGCGCACGGGGGGCACTCGCCGCAGGGGGCCGAATTGGCCACCACCACGGCATCGCCCTCCGCCACGCCGGTCGCCCCGTCCCCCATCGCGATCACCACCCCGCAGGCCTCGTGGCCGAAGGGAGCGGGGTTCGGGGGAAGCGCCGGATGGCCGCCCTGGCGCATCATCTTGGCGTCGGTGGCGCACGTGAGGGCGCCGGTGACGCGCAGCAGCACCTCCCCGGGGCCGGGCACGGGAACAGGCACCTCCTCGAGGCGGAGATCGTCGGGGCCGTGCAGCACGAGGGCGCGCATGGCGGGCGACGGTACCAGCCGGGTACCCTGCGGCCCGATGTCCGAACCCGGCACGAGCACGGTGCACGCCCGCTACCCCGACCACCTGCGCCAGCAGGTGGACGACTTCCTCGACGGGCTCTGGTTCAACGTGGCCGACGCGCAGGAAGCCGACGAGGCCCGGGGCACCGAGGGCCTGGTGGATGCCATGCGCTACTCGCTGCTGGCCCGCGGCAAGCGAATCCGTCCGGTGCTGGCGCTCTCCACCGCCGAGGCGCTGGGGCGCGATCCGTCCGAGCTCATGCCCTCGGCAGCCGCGATCGAGTTGATCCACACCTACTCGCTGATCCACGACGACCTGCCCGCGATGGACGACGACAATCTTCGCCGCGGGGTTCCCACATGCCACGTGGTGTACGGGGAGGACGTCGCCATACTCGCCGGCGACGCCCTGTTCGCCGAGGCCATGCGGCTGGTGTGCGAGGAGCAGGGCGGGGGTCCCGCCGTGCAGGTGGGGATCCTCCGCGAGCTCAGCCGCGCCACGGGCGTGGCGGGCATGGTGGGCGGCCAGTACCTCGACCTGAAGGGCGCGGGCGCCGGCGGCCCCGAGGCCCTCGCGGCCATGCACGCCCTCAAGACCGGGCGGCTCATGGCGGTGTCGGTGCACATCGCCCTGGTGCTCGCTCCCCCGCCCCCGGATCAGGACGCCATCTACCGGGCATTCGCGCGCGAGGTGGGCCTGCTGTTCCAGATCGTGGATGACATCCTCGACGTCGCGGGGTCGGAGGCCGAGATGGGCAAGGCCGTCGGCGCCGACGAGCGCATGGGCAAGGTCACGTACACCAGCCTTCATGGCATGGACCGGGCCCGCGAGCTGGCCGCCGAATCACACGCGCGCGCCATGGCGCTGTTGGGTGGGCTGCCCGGCCCGGTGGACGACCTGGCCGCCATCGCCGACACCGCGTTCGCCCGCCAGAGCTAGCCGCCCGCACCCCGGGGCAGTCCGCTCACGGGCCCTGGCGGCGTCCCTTCGGATAACCGGCATGGCGCTGCGCCGGTGGGTGGGTTAGCGTTCGGGCGTCCGTTCCGTACTTATCCCAGGAGCCCAGCGTGCCGCGACGACCCATTGCCCTCGAGCTCGGCATGGCCACGTACCTCGCCAAGAAGAGGTTGCTCGAGCGCAAGGAGCGCTTTCCGTTCACGCTGATGCTCGAGCCGCTCGAGCTCTGCAACCTCGCCTGCACCGGCTGCGGTCGCATCCAGGAGTACAAGGACGTCTTCCACAAGCGGCTCACGGTGGAGGAGTGCCTGCGCGTGGCCGATGAGTGCGGCGCGCCCATCGTGAACATCCCGGGCGGCGAGCCGCTGATCCACAAGCAGATCGACGAGATCGTGCACGGCATCATCGACCAGGGCCGGTTCGTGTACCTGTGCACCAACGGCATCCTCATGAACAAGGCGTTCGACCGCATCGAGCCGTCCAAGCGCTTCGCCTTCGTGGTGCACATCGACGGCCTGGAGTCGGTGCACGACCACGCGGTGGACCGTCGCGGCGTGTTCAAGAAGGCCACGGCCCACATGCGCGAGGCCATCGCGCGCGGCTACCGCGTGTGCACCAACACCACGATCTTCCGCGGCACGCCGGCCGAGGAGTACGTGGAGCTGTTCACGTACCTCAAGGACATGGGCGTGGAGGGCTGCATCACCTCGCCGGGCTACGACTACGAGTCGGTCACCCACGATCGCGAGCAGTTCCTGGCCCGCACCGAGGCACAGGCGCTCTACACCGAGGTGCACGAGCGCTGCGACGGGCTGGACATCCCCTTCTACAACAACCCGCTCTTCCACGAGTTCCTGCAGGGCAAGCGCGAGTACCGCTGCTCGGCATGGAGCATGCCCACCTACACGGTGGAGGGCTGGCGCTCGCCCTGCTACCTGCTGGCCGACAAGCACGTGGGCAGCATCCGCGAGCTGTTCGAGGACACCGACTGGGACAAGTACGGCACCGACCGTGACCCGCGCTGCGCCAACTGCCTCATGCACTGCGGCTACGAGGCCTCGACGATCCTCGACGCCATGTCGAGCCCCAAGGACCTGCTCGCGCTCGCGCGCGGGTGAGTCGACGGGGGCGCCGGCGATGGGTGGCGGCGTGCTGGCACTCGTGTGCGCCGTAGCGGCCGAGGAGCGCATGCTGCGCCGGTTCGCGGGACCCGGCGTGCGGGTGATCGTCACCGGCATGGGCGCGGGGCCGGCGGAGGCGCGGGCAGGCGAGGCCATCGCCAGCGGAGTGACGGCCGCGATCTCGGTGGGCTTCTGCGGCGCGCTCGACCCCGCCCTCGAGCGCGGCGACGTGGTGGTTCCGGCAACCGTGCGCGATGCGGCCACGGGAGATGCCTGGCTCTGCGATGCAGCGCTCGCGTGCGGCGCGGGGGCGAAGCGCGGCACGCTGGTCACCGCCGACCGCGTGGTGTCGCACCCCGGCGATCGCAGCGCGCTCGACGGCCTCGCGGTGGACATGGAGAGCGCCGGCACCGCGCGCGCCTGCGCGCGGGCGGGGATCCCCTTCGCGGCCATCCGGGCGGTCACCGACCGCGCGGACGACGTGCTGCCCGACCTGCGTGGCGTGGTGGATGAGCGCGGCGACGTGCACGCCATGCGCGTGCTCGGGCGCCTGGTGTCGCGGCCCACGGACATCGCGGCGCGGGCTCGTGCCGGCGGTGCACGCGGCCCTCGGGGATGCCGCATGAGACGCGCGCTGGTGACCGGGGCCACCGGCCTCATCGGGTCGCACGTGGCGCTGCACCTGCGCGACCGCGGGTTCGAGGTGCGCGGGCTGGTGCGCCCCGGGGGCACCCCGGGCAGCGCGCTGCCCGACGGCGTCGAACCGGTGCATGCCGACGTGCGCGACGCCGATGCCATGCGCCGGGCGGCCGAGGGCGTCGACGCAATCTTCCACGTCGCCGCCATCTACTCGCTCAGCCGCCGCCGCGCGCCCGAGGTGCACGCGGTGAACGTCGGCGGCACGCAGGTGGTGATCGACATCGCGCTCGCCACCGGAATCCCCATGGTGCACACCTCGTCGGTGGCCACGATCGGCATTCCCGGAGACGGCACCCACGGCGACGAGGAGACCCTGCAGCCCTCATCGCAGGTGATCGGCGCCTACAAGCGATCGAAGGTGGAGGCCGAGTCGCTGGTGCGCCGCGCCGTGGCCGCGGGGCTCGAGGCCTACGTGGTGAACCCGTCGGCGCCCATCGGTCCGGGGGACTACCGCCCCACCCCCACCGGCCACCTCATCGTCGACGCACTCTCCGGCCGGATCCCGGCCTACGTGGACACCGGGCTCAACATCGTGGACGTCCGCGACGTGGCCGCGGGGCACCTGCTGGCGCTCGAGCGCGGGGAGCCCGGACGCCGGTACATCCTGGGCAATGCCTGGGGCAACATGACGCTGAGGGAGATCCTCGCGATGGTGAACCGGGCGGGCGGCCCGCCCCCGCCCGAGCGGCGCATCCCCCACGCCGTGGCCATCGCCGCGGCCGCGGTGGACGAGCTGGTGGAGGGGCGACTGCTGAGGCGGGAGCCGCGCGCGCCCCTCGACGGCGCGCTGCTCGCGCGCAAGCGCATGTTCTTCTCGCCCCAGCGGGCCATCACCGAGCTCGGGCTTCCGCAGTCGGACCTGGGCACGGCGGTGGCCGACGCCGTGCAGTGGTTCCGCGAGCGCGCCGGGGCGCGTGGCATGGTGGCGGCATGACCAGCAGCCTCACCCAGGGCGAGCTGCGAGCCGCGGCGCGCATCGCGGCCGATCGCGGCGCCCAGCACCTGCGCGACCTGCAGGACCCCTCCGGATTCTGGTGGGGCGAGCTGGAGTCCAACGCGTCCATCACCGCCGAGCAGCTGTTCCTGCTCGAGGCCCTGGGCCGCGCCACCGATGACGACCGCCGCGAGATCGCCGCCGAGCTGCTGGCCACGCAGGTGGAGGACGGCGGCTGGCCGGTGTGGCACGGCGCCGCCGGTGACCTCTCGGTGACCGTGGAGGCCTGGTACGCGCTGCGCCTGGCCGGGGTGCCGGCCGAGTCGGAGCCCATGCGCCGCGCACGCGACCGCATCCTGTCGCTGGGCGGGGCCAACAAGGCCCGGTTCTTCACGCGCCTGTGGCTCGCCGTGCTGGGCAAGTACCCGTGGGAGTCGCTGCCCGCGGCGGCGCCCGAGCTCATGCTGCTTCCGCCACGCGCCCCGCTGTCGGTGTACCGGTTCGCCTCGTGGGCCCGCGGCACGTTCGTGCCGATGCTGGTGGTGCTGTCGCGCAACCCCACCTTCACCCAGCAGCCATCAGTGGAGGAGATCTTCGCCGAGTCCCCGGGCAGCGTGGAGGGACCCCCGCCGCGCACGCCCGGGCCGCTCACCTCGACGATGCGGCGCATGATGCCGCTGGCACGCGCCTACAACCGCCGTCCGCTGGCATCGGTGCGCCGGGCATCGGAGCGTCGCATCCGCAGCTGGATCCTCGACCGCCAGGAGGTCGACGGCTCATGGGCGGGCATCCAGCCGCCGTGGGTGTACTCCATCATCGCGCTGCACGCGCTGGGCATGCCGCTCGACCACCCGGTGATCGAGCGTGCGCTCGATGGCTTCTCCACCTTCGCGCTGCGGCGCGACGGGCGCCTGCGCATCCAGTCGTGCATCTCGCCCGTGTGGGACACCTGCCTGGCCGCCATCGCCATCCACGACTCGGGCACGGCGGGGGATGACGACTCCCTCGACCGGGCGCGCGAGTGGCTGATGGCCCGCGAGATCACCCGCGAGGGCGACTGGCGGCGCATCCCGCGGCGGGGCGAGGCCGGTGGGTGGGCGTTCGAGTTCCACAACGAGTGGTACCCCGACACCGACGACACGGCCGAGGTGCTGCTGGCGCTGCTGAAGGCCGGGGTGCCACCCGACGACGGCGTGGTGCAGCGGGCGGTGGAGTGGCTGCTGGCCATGCAGAGCAAGGGCGGCGGCTGGGGTGCCTTCGACGTGGACAACACCAGCACGCTCGTGGGGCAGTTCCCCGTGTGCGACTTCGGCGAGGTCATCGACCCGCCCACCGAGGACGTGACCGCGCACGTGCTGGAGGCCCTGGTGCACTGCGGCGTGCCCGCCGGCCACCCGGCCGTGCGCGCGGGCCTGCGCTACCTGAGGGACACCCAGCGCGACGACGGCTCATGGTGGGGGCGCTGGGGCGTGAACCACGTGTACGGCACCGGCGCGGTACTGCCTGCGCTCGAGGCCTGCGGCGTGGACATGGCGGAGCCATGGGTGCGCCGGGCCATCGAGTGGCTGTGCGCGTGCCAGAACGACGACGGGGGCTGGGGCGAGGACATCGAGAGCTACCGCGATCCCGCGCTCGCGGGCGTGGGGCCGTCCACGGCGTCGCAGACCGCCTGGGCCGTGCTGGGCCTGATGGCGGCCGACCCCGGCAACCCCGCGATCGACGCCGGCATCGCGTGGCTGGTGCGCGCGCAGGCGGCCGACGGTGGCTGGGACGAGGATGCCTTCACGGGCACCGGGTTCCCGCTCGACTTCATGATCAAGTACCACTACTACCGGCTCTACTTCCCGGTGATGGCCCTGGGGCGGTACGCGGCGTGAGCACCGGCGAGGCCCGCGCCCGGGCCGCCGACATCACGCGCGAGCACGACGAGAACTTCCCCGTCGCCTTCATGCTCGCGCCGCGCGACGTGCGCGACGACATGCGGGCCATCTACGCCTACTGCCGCGCCACGGACGACATCGGGGACGCCGGCGTGGCCACGCACGACGAGCGACTCGCCGCCCTCGATGCCTGGGAGGCCGGGCTGCACGCGGCGCTGGATGGCCGCGGGGACGACCCGGTGCTCATCGCGGTGGCCGACGTCATCCGGCGGCGGCGGTTGCCGGTGGAGCAGTTCGAGCGGCTGGTGGAGGCCAACCGCATCGACCAGCGCGTGAGCCGGTGGGATACCCATGAGGACCTGCTCTGGTACTGCACCCACTCGGCCACGCCCGTGGGCCGGATGGTACTGGGGGTGCTGGGCATCGACGACGGCCGCCGCGTCGCGCTGTCGGATGCCACCTGCGAGGGCCTGCAGCTCGTGAACTTCTGGCAGGACATCCGTCGCGACCTGGACGAGCGCGACCGCGTGTACCTGCCGCGCGAGGACATGGACCTCTTCGGGGTGGCGGTGGACGACCTGCGGGCGCCCACGGCGTCGCCCGCGCTGCGCGAACTGGTGCGCATGGAGGTGGGCCGCGCCCGCGCCCGCCTGGTGGAGGGCGCCCCCCTGCGCGGCATGGTGCCCCGCCGCGTGCGCCACGACATCGCCATGTTCACGGCGGGTGGCATCTGGGTGTGCGACTCCATCGCCGGCCAGCACTACGACACCATCGCGGCGCGCCCGGCCCCGGGTGCCCGGGGGCGCGCCGGCATGGCCGCCGGCGTGGCGTGGCGCATGCTGCGCGGGGGCCGCGCATGAGGGTGGACGAGGCCTACGACCGCTGCACGCAGATCACGCGCGACGAGGCCCGCAACTTCTACTTCGGGTTCATCCTGCTGCCCCGCGAGCGCCGTCGGGGCATCCATGCCCTCTACGCCTTCAGCCGCCTGTGCGACGACTCCGTGGACGGCGCCGAGACCACCTCCGAGAAGGCGGCGGCGGTCGCCGCGCGGCGCCGCGACGTGGACGCCGCCTACGCGGGCACGGTTCCCGCCGACGACGCCGTGCTCATCGCCCTGGCCGACGCCATCAGGCGCTTCGGAATCCCCCGCGCGCCCATGGACGCCCTGGTGGACGGCGTGGAGATGGACCTCGACACCAATCGCTACGCCGACTGGCCCGCGCTCAAGACCTACTGCGACCGCGTGGCCGGCGCCGTGGGGGTGCTGTCGCTGCACGTGTTCGGGTTCCGCGACCCCACCGCCGTGGGCCACGCGGAGGACCTGGGCGTGGCCATGCAGGTGGTCAACATCATGCGGGACGTCCAGGAGGACTCCCTGCGTGACCGCATCTACCTGCCGGCCGACGAGCTGGCCGCGCACGGCGTGGCCGAGGCCGACATCATGACCGACCGCATGACCCCGGGAATGCGCGACCTCATGGAGTGGCAGGCCCGCCGCGCGGACGACTACTTCGCGAGCGGCCACATGCTGCTCCCCCTGCTCGACCTGCGCGCCCGCATGTGCGTGCAGATGCTCGCGGCGCTCTACGAGGACATCCTCGCCCGTCTCGCCGCGCGCGGATTCGACTACACGCAGGGGCGGGTGTCGCTGCCGGGGCGCCGCAAGGCGTCCCTGATGCTGCGCTCGGTGGCGCGCGCCCTCACCACGAGGCGACGGTGAGCATGCGCGGCATGCGCGTGGCCGTGGCGGGCGGCGGGCTCGCCGGCATCGCCGCCGCCGTGGAGGCCGCCGGGCGCGGGGCGCGCGTGACCCTGGTGGAGCGTCGGCCCTTCCTGGGCGGCAAGGCGTTCTCGTTCACCGACCCCCGAAGCGGGGCGGAGATCGACAACGGCCAGCACGTGCACCTGGGTTGCTGCACGGCGTACGTGGCGCTGCTGGGTCGCCTCGGATCCCTCGGCCTCACGGCCATTCAGCCCGTGCTGCACGTGGACGTGCGAGACCGGGCAGGCACCCGCGGCGTGCTCACCGCCAGGCGCCTCCCCCCTCCCCTGCACATGGGACCCGCCTTCGGCCGGTACGCGCTGCTCACCCGCGCCGAGCGCCTGCGCGCCCTGCGCGCGCTCACGGCAATCGCGGCGCTCGGGCCCCGGGGACGCGACGGGCTCGACGACGTCACGTTCGGCGAGTGGCTGCGCGCCCACGGCCAGCGGGACGCCGCGATCGAGCGCTTCTGGGACGTGGTGATCCTCCCCACCTGCAACGACCGGTCCGATCGCACGTCGGCTGCCCTTGCGGCGTTCGTGATCACCGAGGGGCTCATGCGCACGGCCGGGGGCGCGTCCATCGGCTGGGCGCTGGTGGGTCTCTCGCACCTGGTGGATGCCCCGGCCCGCCGCCTGCTGGCCCGCTCGGGGGGGCGGGTGATCACCGGCCGGGCCGTCACGTCAGCCGACGCAGGCGGGCTCGACCTGGACGATGGCACGCGCATCGACGCCGATGCCGTGGTGCTGGCCCTGCCGCCGGGCCGCGCGCATGCCGTCGCGCCCGCGGCGCTGCCGGCCGACCCCGGACTCGGGGAGTCGCCCATCGTGAACGTGCACCTCTGGTACGACCGCCCGGTGCTGGACAGGCCGATCCTCGCAGTGGTGGACAGCCCGGTGCAGTGGATGTTCGACCGCACGGCGATCACCGGCGAGGGGGCGCCCGGGCAGCACGTGGCGCTCTCGCTCTCGGCCGCGCGGGCCGAGATGGGGGTTCCCCGCGGCGAGCTGGCCGAGGTCATGGACACCGAGGTGCGGGCCCTGCTGCCCGGCGCGCGCGACGCGGCGCTCACGCAGTGGGCGGTGACCAAGGACGCCCGCGCCACGTTCGCGCCCGCGCCCGGCCAGGCCGCGCGGCGCCCGCGCGCCCGCACGCCCGTGGAGGGGCTGGTGCTCGCCGGCACGTGGACCGCCACCGGCTGGCCGGCCACCATGGAGGGCGCGGTGCGCAGCGGCATCACCGCCGTGGATGAGATCGCGACACAGGCGGCCGGGCAGGCGGCGTGATGCGGGTGCTCGGGGCCGCGCGGCGCCTGCTGTCCACCCGCCATGGGCGGGTCGCGGAGGTGGCCATGGCCGTGGGCGGGCTGGCCGCCTACAACCTGGTGCGCGCGCGGCACCTGGCCGATCACGACCTCGCGGTGGCCAACGCCCGGCGCATCGCAGTCGCCGAGCGCCGACTCGGGATCCTCGTGGAGCCCGCCGTGCAGCGCCTGCTGGTGCGCGGTCCCGTGTCGCGCTCGGTGCTGGGGGCCGCCTACATGGCCAGCCAGGTCGTGGCGCTGCCGCTGGCGCTTCGCACGGCATTCCACCGGGGCCATCAGGCGTATCCGGCGCTGCGCACGATGGCGCTCATCTCATGGGCGGCCGGGGTGGCCTGGTACTCACTGCAACCGGTGGCCCCACCGCGCATGATCCCCGAGGTCGGGGTGTCCGACACGGTCTCCGACGGCGTCATCCCCATGGACAACCGCATCGTGCGCTCCTTCTACAACCCCTGCGCCGCCATGCCCTCGCTGCACGTCGGCATGGCCCCCGCGGTGGCATGGGCGGTGTGGTCATCGTCGACCAGCCCGGCGGTACGCGCCGCGGCCGTGGCCTATCCTCCCGCCGTCGCCGCGATCGTCGTGGCGACGGGGCAGCACTTCATCGCGGACATCGCCGGGGGAATCGCGGTGGTCCTTCCCGCCTGGGCGATCGCTCGTCGCATCACCCGCGCGCGGCGCACCACTCGCGAAACGCCCTGAGGTGCACGCCCCGGTACCAGCGCACGAGCGGACGCATGACCGGCACCAACAGGCCTTCTGACAGAGAGCCCCCGCCCGACCGGGATGCACGGGCACGGGAACGCTCGCGATCCAGGGAACGCTCCGCGTCGCGGCGTGACCCCAGCGGCCGGCGTGACCCCAGCGAGCGGCGGGACCGCCCGCGGCCTCCGCGGCCACCCGCGGGACGCCGCATGCGCGCCATCGTGTTCGGGGCCGGGGCCGTGCTGCTGGTGCTGGTGATCCTGCTGGTCGCCGGCGGTGGTGGCGGCACGGCGCCGGGAACGACCGTGGCCGGAGTGGACATGGGGGGCGACGAGGCCCAGGTGAAGGCCGCGCTCACGAAGCGCGCGGATGACCTGCTGAGGCGCCGGGTGGAGCTGCAGGCGGGCGGCGGCACGGTGGCGACCGTGCGCCTCGCCGACATCGGCGCGACCGTGGACGTGGACGCGGCGATCCGCGAGGCGCAGGATGCATCCCCCAACCGGCTGGTGCGCGGGCTCAAGGCGATCACGGGCCAGTCGGCCAACGAGGTGCCACTGCGCGCGCAATACCGCAAGGGGGCGCTCGCTGGCTGGGTGGCGGAGGTGAGCGACAACGTCGACCGGCCCGAGCGCGACGCCGCCGTGCTGGTGCGCGGCACCGACTTCACCGTCAACCCCGCGGAAGACGGACGCGTGCTCGATCGCACGGCCCTCACCGCCACGGTGTCCGGCGACCTGTCCTCCGTGCCCGCGGCGATCACGCTGCCCCTGCGCGCGAAGGGTCCGGCGCTCTCCACCGAGGCGGCGCGACAGCAGGTGGCGCAAGCGGGCGAGATCATCCGGCGCGGCACCAACGTGGTCGTCGACGACGTCGAGGCCGCGCTGCCGCCCGAGGACGTGGCGCGCGCGATGCGGTTCACGCCCGAGGGCCTGCGCAGGGCCGCCTCGGAGTGGCGGCAGCCGCTGCTCGTCGCATCTCCGGCTGGCTCGGTGGTGCCGCGCCCGGCCCGCTACGACATCCGGGGAAAGCGCGCGGTCGTGGTGCCGTCGAAGAGCGGACGCCTGGTGGATGCCCGGCGCGTGGCCGATGGCCTCATCGGGGAGGATCGCCCCGTGGAGTCGGCCTTCGCGGACGTGACCCCGGTGTTCACGACCGAGAAGGCCCGCTCGCTCGGCATCAGGGAGGAGGTGGGCTCGTACACCACCCCGTACTCGCCGGGCGAGGCACGGGTCACGAACATCCGGCGGGCCAGCAAGATCCTCAACGGCACGATCATCCCGGCCGGGCGCTCGCTGTCGCTCAACGCCGTGCTGGGCCGCCGCACCGAGGCACGGGGCTTCGTGGCCGCGCCGATGGTGGCGGACGGCCTCTACGTGGACGCCGTGGGCGGTGGCGTGTCCCAGATGGCCACGACCCTCTTCAACGCGGCGTTCTTCGCAGGATTCGAGCTCAACGAGCACACGGCGCACCAGCTCTACATCTACCGCTACCCGGAGGGCCGTGAGGCCACCCTTTCGTGGCCCACGCCCGACCTCAAGATCACCAACAACTGGGACGCCGCGGCGCGCGTGAGGGTGACCAACGCGGCGGACAGCATCACGATCGCCCTCTAGTCCACCTCGTTCGACCGCAAGGTCGAGAGCGAGACGAGCGAGAGGTTCGAATTCACCAAGCCCGTCGAGCGGCGGGTGACGAGCCCCGACGTCAACGAGGGCGAGGTGCTCTACAGCGAGGGGAGCGAGGGCTTCAGCGTGCGGATCACCCGCAAGGTGTTCAAGGGCTCCGAGCTCGTGAGCGACGACGTGTTCACGACCGTGTACCTCGCGCCGCCGAAGGTGATCCTCGTGCCCGAGGGCACCCCGGGCGCCGAGACCCCGGTGTCGCCCGACTGAGTCAGGACCCGGGCGCGCTCCCGGGGACATCCTCGCGGCGGCGCTGCACCTCGTCCACGCCGTGGTCGTCGGGCAGCCCCAGCGCGCGGTTGATGGCCTGCAGCGGCGTGATGCCCTGCTCGGCGGCATTGGCGCCCGTGC
>JBJTJN010000027.1:0-69198 GCA_046095485.1 Actinomycetota bacterium | reverse complement strand
GTGCCCACCGCCCACTCGCCATCGGCCGACCCGAACGCCTGCGCGGCGTCCTCGATCACCGACAGGCCGTTCTCGGCCGCCGTGGTGAGGGTCGATGTCATCGGGGCGGCGTGGCCGAAGATGTGCACCGGGATGACCGCCTTGGTCTTCTCAGTGACCTTCTCCTCGATGAGGTCCGGGTTGAGGCAGGCGCCCACGGGCTCGACGTCCACGAACACCGGGGTCGCGCCGTGGCGCGCGATGGCCTCGGCGGTGGCGTAGAAGGTGTACGGCGTGGTGATGACCTCATCGCCCGGGCCCACGCCAAGGGCCTGCAAGGCGATGATGAGGGCATCAGTGCCGTTGGCCACGCCGACGCAGGGTCGATTGTCGAGGCGGGCGGTGACGGCTTCCTCGATCCTCGTCACCTGTGGGCCCAGGATGAAGGCGCCGGTGTCGAGGATCTCGGCGAGCGCCGCGTCGAGCTCCCCGCGCAGGGGCGCGTACTGCGCTCTGATGTCCATCAGCGGGATTGCCATCGAGCCCTTCCTGTTCGCTCCGATTCGGCCTACGCGGCGCGCGACGATATCAACGCAGGCGGGCGCCGGAACCCTGCCCGGCCCCACCGGGGACGTCGGTCACCGGGCGGTCGGCGGCCGGGATGCGGGCCGTGACGATGGTGCCGAAGCCCTCACGCGAGGTGATGGACGCCGACCCGCCCAGCCGCTCGGTGATGTGCTTCACGATCGAGAGCCCCAGGCCGGTGCCGCCCAGGCGCCGCGAGCGCGACGGGTCGGCGCGGTAGAAGCGCTCGAATACGTGCGGAACGTCCTTCTCGGGAATACCCAACCCGTCGTCCTGCACCTCCACCACCACCATCCCGCCGTCGCGGCCCACGCGCAGGGTGGCGGTGGACCCCGTGCCCGCGTAGCGCACGGCGTTCTCGGCCATGTTGCGCACCACGGTGTGCGCCATGCGCTCGGTAAGCGCGGTCACCGAGCCCTCCGCGGCCTGCACCACGAGGGTCACTCCCTGCTCGCCGGCCTCGCCCTCGAGCTCTGATGTCACCGCGCGCGCCACGGCACCCATGTCCGTGCGCTCGCCGGTGGGGTCGCCCTGCGCCGCCTCGAGTTCGGACAGGAACAGGATGTCGTCCACGAGCGCCTCGAGCCGCTCGGTCTCGAATCGCGAGCGGCGCACGAAGTCGGCGCGCATGTCGGCGGGCATCTCCGGGTCCTCCAGCGCCTCGAGCATTCCGCGAAGCCCCGTGAGCGGCGTGCGCAGCTCATGCGACACGTTGGCGACGAACTGCGAGCGCAGGTCCTGGTAGGCCACCGCCTGGGTGGCGTCGATGAGCGTGAGCACGGCGCCGGGCTCGCCGTCCGTGGAGAAGGGCACCACCTGGGCGCGGAAGGTGCGCCGACCCTCGACGAACAGCCGAAGCTCGAACTCATCATCGCGGCCGGTGTCGAGGGCCTCGCGCACGCGCGCGGCCAGCAGGTGATCGCCGAAGGCCTCCAGCACGCTCACGCCCGTGCGCAGGAAGGGAAACGCCCTGAGGGCCGCGGGGTTCACGCGCTCCACCTCGGATGCCGGGCCCACCAGCACCGCGGTGGTGGGCAGCGCCTCGAACGCGGCGTCGAGCCGGGCGGCATGGCCGCCTGCCGCGGGCTGCTGGGCCTCGGGCGGCTGGGGATCCCCGGCGCGCGCGCGCCGCAGGGCCACCACCGCGCCCACGGCCACGATCACCGCGATGGCGGCGATCACCCATGCCAGGGCCATCATGCCGCGGCCCTCCTGCGCCGATAGCGCAGCACCAGCCACCCCAGCGCCACCACGATCGCCGCGGCCACCGCGTAGTCGAACCAGTGCAGCTGCTTCTGCAGGGTCTCCCAGTTGTCACCCACCGCGAGGCCCGCGTAGGCGAGCAGCAGGCACCAGGGGATGCAGCCGATGAGCGTGAGCACCGAGAACCGCCAGAACGGCATGCGCGCCACGCCCGCCGGCAGCGAGATGAAGGTGCGGATGATGGGCAGGCAGCGCGATATGAGCACCGCCCAGTCGCCGTACTTCTCGAACCACCGATCCGCGGCGTCCAGGCGCGCCGGCGTGATGTGCAGCCAGCGCCACCTGAGCGCCCACTCGCGGCCCTTGGTGGCCCCCACCCAGTAGGCGATCCACGACCCCACCAGGTTGCCGCCCACGCCTGCGGCCACCACCGCCCAGAAGCCCACCTTGCCCTGCCCGGCGAGGAAGCCGCCGAACACCATGATGGCCTCGCTCGGCACCGGGATGCAGGCGCTCTCGAGGATCATGAGGATGAACACCGCCCACGCGCCGTACGAGCCCACGACATCGGTGGCGAAGTTCACCAGCGGTGCGGTGATGTCGGGCACGGCTCAGCGCCCCCCGCGCGCGGCCGGGGAGGTGGCGGGAATCGCCGTCACCTATTCGGGGATGGCGTCGATCTCGGCCTGCAGGGCCTTCATCTCGGCGACGAGGCGGTTCACCTCGTCGTCCAGCCCCCGCATGCCCTGGTGCTGGCGGTACACCACGTGGCCGAGCTCCTCGGCCGACGCGTTGAGCTTGCGCTGCAGCATGAGCTTCTCGCCCATGTCCCGGGCATCCTTGGCGCCCTTCTGCGCGGCGTCGGCCGTCTTGTTGGCGAGTTCCTTCGCCTTGTCGGTGAATCCCATGATCCCTCTCAGGTCAGGCCCGGTCGGCTCTCCACGTGCCCCAGGCGATGAAGGTGGAGACGATCGAGACGATGAGAGAGACGATGATGCCCCACGACTGGTCCCTGATGTCCATGAGGGCGATGATCGTGTACACGAGCGTGATCGACGTGAGGTATGCCGACACGCCGGCGCCCGGCAGGCGCGGCACCTCGTAGTCGAAGGCATCGGCCAGCGAGATGAGGCCCGCGAACAGCGCCGCGAGGAACGCCAGCCACACCGAGTCGGCATCCCACGCGCGGGCGCCGCCGGCGCCCCACTCGAAGAACAGGCTGATGATGAAGACGCCGTTGAGGATCGCCACGGCGATGAGCCGCTCCCGGCGATCGAGTGACTTGAGGTAATTCACTGGCGTCCTTTCTAGCCGCGCCGGTCGATGGCCCAGGCCATGGCGGTGAACACCACCGCGCCGGCCGACAGGCCGAGGGCCACCCAGGCCCCGTACATGAGGTTGTCGCCCGCGATGATGAACAGCGCGGTGTAGAAGAGCCCGATGGGCATGAGGAAGGTGCTGAAGGCCGGCACGGGCAGCGAGCGCAGGCCATCGACGGTGATGGCGTCGAGCAGCAGCAGCGCCGATGCCACCGCCATGATCACCAGCGGCAGCCACGACGAATCGATCATGTTGGCCCCGGTGAGGTCGCCATCCACGCCGCCCATGCCGAACCACGGCAGGAAGAGCGCACCGCACCACAGCCCGCCGAGGACGGCGGCCAGGGTCTCAACGCGCTCGAGGGCTCCCAGGCGAGGCACGAGCCGAGTCTACGCGTGCGCTCGGCGCGCCCGGGACGGTGTTACCGGGTGTCCTGGCGGTACACCGAGAACGTCAGCACGAGGCCGATCACCGAGAAGATGAGGGCCAGCCACACCCCGTACGAGAGCCCGTCGATCGCGAAGATGAACACGATCACGTAGAAGACGAGCAGCGACATCAGGTAGGTGGCTACCGACGTCGGGTTGATGCGGCGAATGGGGATGTCCATGCGCAGGCCATCGGCCGCCACGATCCCGCCGGCCACCAGCGCGATGATCAGCACCAGCGGCCAGGAGCCCAGGTCGGCGCCCGAGCCGGATATCGGCCCGAAGCTCTGCCACTTCAGGAACAGCGAGATGATGAACAGCAGCATGCAGACCGCTGCACCCATCTCCTTCTGCTCGCGCGAGATCCCCTGCAGGTCCACCGGTGCTCCTTGGACGGGTTCGGACGTGACGCCTTTCGACGCCCCCCACCGCCGTCCCTTCCCGCGCGATCCCTACGGGAGCGCGAAGGGGGCGTAGTGGCCGGGCACCACCAGCGCCGGGGCGCGATCGCGGATCATGCGCCAGGCGGCCAGGTGATCGTCGCGGTTCTCGAGCCCCTCGGGCGCCGACATGTCGCGGAACCAAGCGGGATCGGGCCCCAGGGTGTCGCCCGCGACGATGAGCCGCGTGTCATCGCACTCGGCCACCACGGCCACGTGCCCGGGCGCATGGCCCGGCGTATGGAACCACGTGAGGCCCTCGCGAATCGCGCCCTCGGCGCCGTCCATCACCACCACGGGGGCGTCGTCCACGATGCCGCGCTGCCGCCGGGCCCATGGGGTGTCCAGCTCATCGCGGTGCACCCACACCTCGTTGACGCCGGGCAGTTGGGGAAGGGCGCTGAGGTGATCGGAGTGCAGGTGGGTCATCACCACGGTGCGCACCTCGGCCGGGTCGATGCCTTGGGCGCGCAGAGCGCCGTCCAGCATGTCGCCCTGGGTCTGGTAGCCGGGGTCCACCACCACGATCTCGGGGCCGCTGAGCAGCACGGTGTTGGGCCAGGCGATCATGCCGGGCACCGCGCCCTCGAGGCGCCGGTACGCGGCGAAGGTGCCCTCGGCCGTCGCGGCCCGGCTCTCGACCACCTCGTCGCCCAGCAGGCCGAACACGATGCGATGCGCGGGCACCAGCAGATCCCACCGCCACGGGCCGCCCGCCATGGCCTAGGGCTCCCGGCGTTCGCCCGCGCCGGGCTCGGGACGCGCGTAGCAGGGCGCCTCGAGGAAGGGCTCGACGGGATCGGGCGATCGGCGGCGCGCGCGCTCGATGCGCACCGGCACCGCCTGGAGCAGCGGCGCGGCGAGCGGGGACGCCGCGAGGCCCACGAGCCCCACGCCGATGATCAGGCCGCGCCGTCGAGCGGCCACTGCGCTACTTGAGGAGCGAGAGGAACTCGTCGACCGGGATGGCGGTCAACGTCTGGAAGTGCGCGGTGCCACGCGCCGCGAGCTCCACCGAGACGCGGGCGATCACCTTCTCGTCGGGCGCCTCGACGATGTTCACGAAGTCGTACGGACCGAGCACGGCCCACTGCTGGACGACCTTGGCGCCCATCTGCTCGATCTCCTGGTTCACTTCCTTCACGCGCTGCGGGTTGGCCTTGATGGTGCCCGCGCCGTGTGGGCTGAGCGTGCTGAGCAGGATGTAGGTCGGCACCCGTCCTCCTAGGGTCCTTGCCGGTCGCGCTGAGCGTACCAGCGTGCGGATAGGATGACCCCATGGCAACCGGAGCCCAGGCGCGCGCAACCCGCGGGACGGTTCCCGCCATCGTCGCCATCGCGTCGCTCATCCTCGCCATCAGCGTGTTCCTGCCGTGGTACACGGCCGATGTCTCCCCGCCGTTCACGCCCGAGGCCACGTCGGGCTGGGACGCCACGATGCTGGCGCGCATTGCGTTCGCCATGGCGGTGATCGCCCTCATCTCGTCGGCACTCATGTGGCTCGACCTTCGCGGGTTCCTCCCCATCGACGCCGACATCGTGAGGGCGCTCGCGTGGACCTGCCTCGTGCTCACCATCGCCGCCACGGCCCTGGTGGCGTGGCGCCTGGTGCGACCACCGGGCCCCGCGGAATTCCTGGCCCGCGACATCGGGCTCTTCATCGCCCAGGCCGCCGCCATCGTGGCGCTGGTGGCATCGATCGGCGCCGTGCGCCCGAGGAACCCATGATCCACGTATCCCGCACCATCACCGTCCCCATGGCCCGCGACGCGGCCTTCGCGCAGGTGGCCCAGTTCGGGCGGGCCTCGGAGTGGGACCCCGGCCTCGTGGAGTCGCGCCAGGAGACCCCCGGCGAGCCGGGCCTCGGCACGGTGTTCCCCATCGTCGCCGAGTTCCGCGGCAAGCGCACCCCGATGAACTACGAGATCACCGAGTGGGACCCCTGCACGCGCATGGTCATCGAGGGCACGGGCGAGAAGGCCTTCGCCCGCGACGAGATCACCTTCCGCGATGCCCCGGGCGGCGGCTGCGAGATCACCTACACGGCGGCCCTCGGCATGAAGGGCGCGCTCAAGCTGGCCGAGCCGTTCCTCAAGGGCACGTTCAACCACATGGGAAACGAGGCCGTGGCCGGCCTCGCACGCTGGCTCGGCGCGGGGGCACCCGCCGCCTGAACCACGGAGGGGCGGCCCCGGTGACCGGGACCGCCCCCCACATGCGCGCATCGGGCCGGTGACTGTCACCCCCCGGCCCGGGTCAGGCAGGCGCGCGCTCGCGCGGCCGCATGACCAGGGCGTCGTCCTCCACGACCACCTCGACGTCGTCGCCGGGCTTGACCGCACCGGTGAGCACCTCCATGGCCAGCGGGTCCTGCACCCGCTTCTGGATGACGCGCTTGAGCGGCCGGGCCCCGTAGGCCGGGTCGTACCCCTCGTCGGCGATCTTCTCGCGGGCCTCCGGTGACAGGCTGAGGCGGATGTCCTGCTCCTCGAGCCGGTCATCCAGGCGTGCCATCTGCATGTCCACCACGCGGTCGATGTCGCCGCGGGTGAGCTTGCCGAACTGCACGATCTCGTCCACTCGGTTGAGGAACTCCGGCCGGAAGTGATCGCGCAGCGCGCCCATCACGCGCTCCGACACGATGTCGTCGTCCAGGCCGTCCAGCATGAACTGGCTGCCGATGTTGGACGTCATGATCACCACGGTGTTGCGGAAGTCCACCACCCGGCCCTGGCCGTCGGTGAGGCGGCCGTCGTCGAGCAGCTGCAGCAGCACGTTGAACACGTCGGGGTGGGCCTTCTCGATCTCATCGAGCAGCAGCACCGCGTACGGCCTGCGCCGCACGGCCTCGGTGAGCTGGCCACCCTCCTCGAACCCCACGTAGCCCGGGGGCGCGCCGATGAGGCGGGCCACCGTGTGCTTCTCCATGTACTCGCTCATGTCGATGCGCACCATCGCGCGGTCGTCGTCGAACATGAACTCGGCGAGGGCGCGCGCGAGCTCGGTCTTCCCCACGCCCGTGGGGCCAAGGAAGATGAACGAGCCGATGGGCTTGTTGGGGTCGCTCAGCCCGGCCCGGGCGCGCCGCAGGGCGTTGGACACGGCCTCCACGGCCTCCTCCTGGCCCACCACGCGCTCGTGAAGGCGGTCCTCCATGTGCACGAGCTTCTCGGTCTCGCCCTCCATGAGCTTGCTCACGGGGATTCCCGTCCACGACGCCACCACCTCGGCGACGTCCTCGCTCGTGACCTCCTCCTTCAGCATGCGGTGCTCGGCCTGCTTGGCGTCGAGCTCGCGCTCGGCCTCCTCGAGCCCGCGCTCGAGCTCGGGGATGGTGCCGAACCTCAGGCGCGCCGCACCCTCGAGGTCGGCCTCGCGCTCGGCCCGCTCCACCTCGGTGCGGGCGCGGTCGAGGTCGTCCTTCAGGTCGCGGATGCGGGTGATGGATGCCTTCTCCTCCTCCCACGCGGCCTTCATGCCGTCCGACTCCTCGCGAAGATCGGCCAGCTCCTGGGCCACGCGCTCACGGCGCTCCACCGACGCCGGGTCGGTCTCGGCCTGCAGGGCCTGCTCCTCGATCTCCAGCTGGATGATGCGGCGAAGCAGCACGTCGAGCTCCTCGGGAACCGAGTCGATCTCGATGCGCAGGCGGCTGGCCGACTCGTCGATCAGGTCGATCGCCTTGTCGGGCAGGAACCGCGAGGTGATGTAGCGGTCGCTCAGCCGGGCCGCGGCCACCAGGGCCCCGTCCTGGATGCGCACGCCGTGGTGCACCTCGTAGCGCTCCTTCAGGCCGCGCAGGATCGCCACGGCGTCCTCCACCGACGGCTCGCCCACCATCACCGGCTGGAACCGCCGCTCGAGGGCGGCGTCCTTCTCGATGTACTGGCGGTACTCATCGAGGGTGGTGGCGCCCACTGCACGCAGCTCGCCGCGGGCGAGCATGGGCTTGAGCAGCTGCGCGGCGTCCACCGCGCCCTCGGCCTTGCCCGCGCCCACGATGGTGTGGAGCTCGTCGATGAAGAGGATGATCTCCCCCTCGGCCTCGGCGATCTCCTTGAGCACGGCCTTGAGGCGGTCCTCGAACTCACCGCGGTACTTGCTGCCGGCGATGAGGCTTCCCACGTCGAGCGCGATGACGCGCTTGCCCACGAGCCCCTCGGGCACGTCGCCATCCACGATGCGCTGGGCCAGGCCCTCGGCGATGGCGGTCTTGCCCACGCCGGGCTCGCCGATGAGCACGGGGTTGTTCTTGGTGCGGCGCGAGAGCACCTGGATGACCCGGCGCACCTCCTCGTCGCGCCCGATCACCGGGTCGAGCTTGCCCTGGGCAGCCGCCACGGTGAGGTCGCGCCCGTACTTCTCGAGCGCCTGGTACTTCTCCTCGGGGTTCGGGTCGGTCACGCGGGCCGATCCGCGCACCTGCTTCAGCGCGGCCATGAGCGTGTCGCGGGTGACCCCGTTCGACTCCATGGCCTGCTTCGCCGGGCCCTGCTCCGCGACCAGGGCCAGCAGCAGGTGCTCGGTGCTGATGTACTCGTCGGTGAGCGCCTCGGCCTCCTGGCCGGCCTTCCTCACCACCGCCTTGAACGACGGCGAGAACTCCACGGTGACGTCGGCCCCGCTGACGGTGGGGCGAGCCTCCACCGCGGCCTGGGCCGCGGCGCGGAGCGCAGCCGGGTTGGCGCCGGCGCGCTCGACGATCGGCTGCACCACGCCCTCCGGCTGGTCGAGCAGGCAGAGCAGCAGGTGCTCGGGCTCGACCAGCTGGTTCCCGCGCGTCTCCGCGAGGGCCTGGGCTGCCCCGAGCGCCTCTGCGGCGCGCTCAGTGGGCTTGTCTACGGGCATTACTTGGACCTCCTCGGGTCTCGTGAATCCGTTGCGCGGGGCACCGGTCGGAGCCCCGCGGGAATGACTTGCTTGATGGGCACGGCGGGCGGACCCGACGCGCGGCGCAGGTGGACGATCTCGGTGGACATCGATCGCCGCGAGGCGTCGATGGCGCGCTCGTGCTCGGCCATGCGGGCCTGCATCTCGCGCTCGAGGTCGCGCACGCGGCGCATGGCCTGGTCGAGCTGCTGCTCGAGGTCGAGCACGCGCTCGATGCCGGCCAGGTTGAGGCCGGTCTCGCCCAGCGCCTGGATGCGGCGCAGGCGGGCGAGGTCGGCCTCGGAATACAGGCGGGTGCGGCCCTTGGTGCGGCCGGGCTGCACCAGGCCCCGGCGCTCGTACATGCGCAGGGTCTGCGGGTGCATGCCGGCCATCTCGGCGGCAACGCCGATCATGAACACCGGCCGCGTCTCGTCGCGCTCGGGGCTCATCGGAAGAGCTTCTCCCTCGGGTCGGCGCCACCCAGCGCCGCGAAGGCCTCGAGGGCCTCCTTCTGCTCGTCGCTGAGCGATGACGGCACGGTGAGCCTGAGCTTGGCCAGCAGCGACCCGTTGCCCGATCCGTTGAGCTTGGGGGCGCCCTTGCCCGGCACGCGCAGGGTGCGGCCGTCCTGGCTGCCCGGCGGCACGGTGATCTTCACCCGGCCGTCGAGCGTGGGCACCTCGATCTTCGCGCCGAGCGCGGCCTCGCTGAAGGTGACGGGCACCTCGATCACCAGGTCGTCGCCCTTGCGGGTGTACACCGGACTCGGCATGACGCGCGTGATCACGTGCAGGTCGCCCGCCGGGCCGCCGCGCATGCCGGCGCCGCCCCTGCCCTTGAGCTTGATGCGGGTGCCGTCCTTCGCGCCGGCCGGGATGCGCACGCGAATGCGCCGCTCAGCCGACCGCACGCCCGAGCCGTGGCAGTCGGAGCACGGGTCCTCGATGATCGTCCCGGCTCCGCCGCACTCCGGGCAGGGCTCGGGTATCGAGAAGCCGCCGATGTCGCGCCCCACCTGGCCGCGGCCGTCACAGGCCGTGCACAGGCGCGGGCTCGTGCCCGGCTTGGCACCGGACCCCGAGCACGTGGCGCAGGCCTCGGTCTTCTCGAGGGTCACCGGCACCTCCGCGCCGGCCATCGCCTGGTCGAACGACAGCGTCACCTCCACCTCGAGGTCCTGGCCGCGCCGGGCGCCGCCCGACTGGCCGCGGCCGCCGCGGCGTCCACCGCCGCCACCACCGCCGAACATCGACCCGAAGATGTCGCCGAAGCCACCCGCGCCGCCGCCGTCGCCGTCGCCGCCGCGATAACCGCCGTAGCCCCCACCCATGCGGGCGAACTGGCGCTCGGCGTCGTACTCGCGGCGCTTCTCGGCGTCGGACAGCACATCGTGCGCGTGCGAGACCTCCTTGAAGCGCTCCTCCGCGGATGCGTCATCCGGGTTGGCGTCGGGGTGGTACTTGCGCGCAAGGGCACGGTAGGCCTTCTTGATGGCCTCGTCGTCCGCGTCCTCGGGCACGCCGAGCACCGCATAGAGGTCCGTGTCGTTCAGCGGGGGCCCCCTCCCTGGGAAACCACCACGCGCGCCGGCCGGATGACCGCGTCGGACATCCGGTAGCCGCGCTCCACCACCGCCACGACCGTCCCCTCGGGGTGGTCGGGCGAGGGCACGCTCTGCACGGCCTCGTGCACGTTGGGATCGAATGCCTCGCCGTGGGCGGGGATCTCCTGCACCCCGCGGCCCACGAGCAGCGCGCCCAGCTGCTGGCGCACCATGTCCACGCCCGCGACGATGCCCTGGGCACCATCGTCGCCCGCGGCCACCAGGGCCTCGAGCGCCCGCTCGAGGTTGTCGAGCACGGGCAGCAGTTCGCCCACGAGGTCCCGCACGCCGGCTTCCGCCAGCATGGGGCGCTCGCGCTCGACGCGCTTGCGGTAGTTGTCGAAGTCGGCACGGGTGCGCTGAAGCTGGTCGAGGTAGTCGTCCCGCTCGGCGCCCACCCGCGCCAGGTCGTCGTTGGTCTGGTCCACGCCCTCGGGGCCCGGGGCACCCGCCTCATCGGCGGGCACCACGGGCTCCTCCGGAGCGACGTCGGTGTTCGTAGGGTCGGTCAACGGGATTCCCCTAGGCCTTCTGGGCCGGCTCGTCCTCGTCGATCACCTCGTAGTCGGCGTCCTCCACGGTCTCCTCGCCGGCGTCGCCCGCGCCCTGCTGCTCGGCGGCAGCGCGCTGGTACACCTGCTCGGACACCTTGTGCAGGGCCTGGGTGACCTTCTCGGTGGCGGCCTCGATGGACGCCGCGTCCTCACCCGACTGGCTGGCGCGGGCCTCCTGGATCGCCGACTCCAGCTCCGCCTTCAGGGCCTCGTCGACCTTGTCGCCGTGGTCCTTCAGCTGGCGCTCGGCCTCGTTCACGCGGGCCTCGCTCTGGTTGCGGGCGTCGGCCAGCGCGCGCAGACGCTTGTCGTCGTCGGCGTGGCTCTCGGCCTCGTCCACCATGCGCTTCACCTCGTCGTCGCTCAGGCCCGACGAGCTCTTGATCTCGATCTTCTGCTCGTTGCCCGTGCCGCGGTCCTTCGCGGACACGTGCACGATGCCGTTGGCGTCGATGTCGAACGTGACCTCGATCTGCGGGGTGCCGCTCGGCGCCGCCGGGATCCCGGTCAGGTTGAAGCGACCCAGCGTGCGGTTGAAGCTCGCCATCTCGCGCTCGCCCTGCAGCACGTGGATCTCCACCTGGCTCTGGTTGTCCTCGGCCGTCGAGAAGACCTCGCTCTTCTTGGTCGGGATCGTGGTGTTGCGCTCGATCAGTCGCGTGAACACGCCGCCCTTGGTCTCGATGCCCAGCGACAGCGGGGTCACGTCGAGCAGCAGGACGTCCTTCACGTCGCCCGCCAGCACGCCGGCCTGGATGGCGGCGCCCACGGCCACGACCTCGTCAGGGTTCACGCCCTTGTGCGGGTCCTTGCCCGTCACCTCCTTCACGCGCTCCTGCACCGCGGGCATGCGGGTCATGCCGCCCACGAGCACCACGTGGTCGATGTCGGCGCCGGTCACGCCGGCGTCCTCCAGGGCCTGCTTGGTCGGGCCCTCGAGCCGCGTGAGCAGGTCGTGCGTGAGCTCCTCGAACTTGGCGCGGTTGAGCGACAGGTCGAGGTGCTTGGGGCCCGAGGCGTCCGCCGTGATGAACGGCAGGTTGATCTGCGCGCTCGTGGTGGTGGACAGCTCGATCTTGGCCTTCTCGGCCGCCTCGTACAGGCGCTGGAGCGCCATGGCGTCCTGGCTCAGGTCGATGCCCTGGCTCGCCTTGAACTCGGCGACCATCCAGTCGACGACCGCCTTGTCGAAGTTGTCGCCGCCCAGGTGGTTGTCGCCGTTGGTGGACGTCACCTGGAACACCCCGTCGCCGATCTCGAGGATCGACACGTCGAACGTGCCGCCGCCCAGGTCGAAGACCAGGATCGTCTGCTCGTTCTCCTTGTCGAGCCCGTAGGCCAGCGCGGCCGCGGTGGGCTCGTTGATGATGCGCTTCACCTCGAGGCCGGCGATCGTGCCGGCGTCCTTGGTGGCCTGGCGCTGGGCGTCGTTGAAGTACGCAGGCACGGTGATCACCGCGCCGTCGACCTCCTCGCCCAGGAACGCCTCGGCGTCCTGCTTGATCTTCTGCAGGATCATCGCGCTGATCTCCTGCGGCGACCACTCCGTGTCACCGGCCTTCACGCGCACGTCGCCGCTGGGCCCGGGCACGACCTCGTACGGGACGATGGTCTGCTCCTCCGACACCTCGCTGGTGTCGCGGCCCATGAAGCGCTTGACGCTGAACACGGTGTTCTGCGGGTTGGTCACGGCCTGGCGGCGCGCGACGGCGCCCACGAGGCGCTCGCCCTGCGGGGTGAACGCGACGACCGACGGGGTTGTGCGACCGCCCTCCGCGTTGGGGATGACCTCGGGCTCGCCGCCCGTGAGCACGGCCATGGCCGAGTTGGTGGTTCCGAGATCGATGCCGATCGTCTTGCCCATGAAAGTAATTGCCTCCTGATGCGTTACGTGGAAATGGCCCGGTTCGTTCCGGGCCGGTCTGATCACGAGGGGTATCCAACAACATGAGTCACCCCATATCAAGTCATCTGCGTTATAACGTAGTAAGGCACGAAGTGTCCCCGAACCCCGGTGTCAGGCACATAAACGAGGGTGTCAAGATGCGCGCGGGCCGGTTAAGTTCCTGAAAACGGGGTTGGCGGCGCGCCAACGCGAAAGGGCCCGCTCAGCGGGCCCTTTCCGGTAACGCGTGCCCCTTGCGGGGGCGGTTTGACGCCTAGACGATTCCGGCGGGCGGGCCGTCGTCCTCGCGGTTCTTGCCGAAGCCCGTGCGCTGCAGCAGGGCCCAGCCCGCGGGCAGGATCGCCGCGACGATGGCCAGCTTCAGCAGGTCGCCCAGGATGAACGGCTGCACGCCCAGCTCGTAGGCCTGGGGCCAGCCGAGAGCCACGCCGTCACCGGCGGGCGACCAGTTGGCCAGCCACGGCACGCCGATGGCGTAGATGAGCACGTTGCCCAGCAGCAGCACGCCGATCATCGGCACCACCCTGCGGTCGGCACCGCGCTCGCACAGCCACCCCACCACGGCGGCGGCCAGTATGAACCCGATGATGTAGCCGCCGGTCGCGCCCATGATGATGTCCCAGCCACCCGACTGGTCGCTGAAGATCGGGGCACCGAGCGCGCCGATGGCGAAGTACAGGGCCAGCGACAGCGCGCCACGCCACGCGCCCAGCATGCCGCCCACCAGCAGCACGGCGAGGGTCTGCCCGGTGAACGGCACCGGGTACCAGGGAATGGATACCTGCGCCAGCAGCGACACCACGGCGGTGCCGGCGAGTACCAGCAGGATGTCGCGGACGAGCGTGCTTGCCCGGCTCTGGCCGCGGGGGACGACGCGATCGACGATCGCCCCGTAGCGAACTGCATGCATCTGGCGGTGCTCCTCGGGAAAATGATGGGAAGACTGCGTGTCTCGGCGATGTTACCCATGCCGTGACAGGCAGGGACCGCGCAACCCATGTCATAGACTGAGTACATGGCAACGGAGTCGGCAAGCGGCATCGGCGGCGGCATTGACTCGCTGCGCAACGGGCTGATCGAGGTGGCGAGCGTGATCGTCGGGCAGGTGGAGCGCGCCGTGGACGCCTGGGAAAACCAGGACCACGCCGAGGCCGCCGCGGTGATCGCCGGCGACGACGAGGTGGACACCCGCTGCAAGGACCTGGAACGTCTGGCCTTCGACCTGGTGCTGCTGCAGGCGCCCAAGGCCCACGACCTGCGCCTCATCCACACCGGACTCATCATCACCGTGGCCCTCGAGCGCGTGGGCGACCTGGCCGTGGCAATCGCCCACCGGGTGGAGGCCATGGAGCCCTCGCGTCCCATCCCCGAGGTGGACGCCCTGCTCAAGCGCATGGAGCCGCGCGCCATCAGCGCCCTCTCGCAGGCCGTGCAGGCCTTCGCCCGCGAGGACACCGGCCTGGCTATCGTGGCCCGGTCCGACGCCCGCAGCGTGCAGGACCTGCTCGAGGGCGTGATGCAGGCGGCATCGCACCACGCCGCCGACCAGGACAGCGCCCCGTGGCTCGCCAGCGCCGTGCTGCTCGCCCGCCACCTTGAGCGGGTGTCCAACAACGCGGCCGAGATCGCCGGCCGCGTGAGGTTCGTCGCCGAGGGCGGCGACCCGATCTAGCCGGGCCGCCGCCCCCGGGCGGCGATCAGTCGCGCGTCAGGCGACTAGCACTGCACCACGAGGTTGAACGAGGCGGCAGCCTGGTTGCCGCTGGCGGCGTTGCCGGCGGCGTCAGTGCCCGTGCCGGACTGCCCGGTGTAGGTCGTGACGACCCACTGCGTGTTCTGCGTGCCCGGGCCGATCGTGGCGTAGGCACCGTAGTTCAAACCCGAGCCAGGCGTGAACGTCTGCACAGTGGCTACCGGCGCGCACGCGCTGACGTTGCTGGGGAAGGTGACCGTGTAAGTGGATGTGCCGGTCTTCGCGGCCGTCACCGTGGTGCCGGTGGTTGAGGACTCCACGGCACCCGCCTGCGAAATCTTCGCGAAGTACGACGGGTTGGACAGCTTGGCGGGCGTCACCGCCTGGTTGGCGATCTGCGCGGTGGTCCACCCCTGGCCGGCGCCCGCCACCTTGCTGAGCGGGGTCACGCCGTTGGCGCCGGTGTTGGCGGCATCGGTGGTGGTGGTGCGGATGGGCGCCAGGTAGTTCAGCGATGAGTTCGAGCGCTTCACGGCAGCCTGCGAGATGCGCTGGTTGATCAGCAGCTGCTGGCTGGCGGTGGTGCTGTTCTCGTTGGCAGCCACGCCTGAACCGACGAGCAGTCCGGCGGCGCCGAGCACCGCCACCGACGCGATGGCAAAGGGATACACCTTCATGAGGAGGCCTCCATGTGTTGGGGATGAGCCGCGGCGCACGTTAGGCGGGTCGCCGCGGGATGCTGACCGAAATTTACGCAATCCTTGCGAGTGCGTTGCGGAACCTCCTGCACATGATCGAAAAGAGCCGTACCGGTGATAGCGTGCCCGCCCTATGAGCGCTCCCACCCGCCTCGAGAGCGCCCTCGCCGAGGGCCGATTCGCCGTCACCAGCGAAATGGGCCCGCCCAAGAGCGCCGATCCCTCGGTGATCGCCGAGAAGGCCCGCCTGCTCGGCCCCGTCACCGACGCGGTGAACATCACCGACAACCAGACGGCGCAGTCGCGCATGTGCCCGCTGGCATCGGGGCGCATCGCGCTCGACAACGGCGCCGAGCCGGTGATGCAGATGACCGTGCGCGACCGCAACCGCATGGCGCTCACCAGCGACATCCTGGGCGCCTCCGCGCTGGGCATCCACAACACCCTCTGCATGAGCGGTGACCCCATCCACATCGGCAACCACCCCGACGCCGCCGTGGTGAACGACATCGACACCATGGCGCTGCTGCGCCTTCAGGCGTCGCTGCGCAACGGCCGGTTCATGAACGAGGCCGAGGAAGAGCTGGCCGGCGAGCCGCCGCACCTGGTGATCGGCGCCACGGCCCACCCGGCGGCCGACGACCCCGACGTGGAGATCTCGAAGATCCGCGCCAAGATGGAGGCGGGCGCCGACTTCTTCCAGACCCAGCTGGTGTACGAGCCCGAGCGCGTGGCGGCCTTCATGAGCCGCCTCGAGGCCGCCGACCTTCCCGCCCTGCCCAAGCTGCTCATCGGCGTGGGCCCCTTCAAGCACCTGCGCATGGCCGAGCACATGCGCGACAAGGTGTGGGGCGTCACGGTGCCCGACGCGCTCATCGCCCGCATGCAGCAGGCCGATGACGAGGGCGAGACCGGCATGGACATCTGCGTGGAGGTCATCCAGGCGCTGCGCGAGATCCCGGGCGTTGCCGGCGTGCATGTGATGGCGATTGCCTGGGAGTCGTCGGTGCCGGAGATCCTCTCGCGCGCCGGCTTGGTGCCCGCCGCCCGCTAGAGCGCGTCGCCCTTCCCGCTAGGGCGCGTCGTCTCCCAGCAGGTCGCCGAGGTCCGCGAGGCCCTCGGCACCATCCATGTCGCCGCCCCCGCCGTCCCCGTCCACCTCAGCGGTGGCGATGTCGATGGCGTCCTCGGCCAGCACGATCACCGTGGCGGTCCAGAGGGGGTCCTCGGCAGGGTCCTCCGGCACGGGCCCCTCGGCCAGGCGCTTGATCGACGCCAGGGCCATGGGGGGCGCGGGCACGTCAAGTGCGAGCAGCGACTCACGGGCCCAGGCACGTATCTCGTCATCGCCGGTGGCGCGGGCCAGGCGCGGGGTGGCGACCTCGGGCGAGGTGCCGGCGTCGGCGTAGTCGGCGATCTCCGGCCCGAAGTCCTCGGGGTCGAGGTCGAGCAGGTCCACCACGGTGCGGCCTGCCGTAGTGGCCAGCGCGATCAGGGCCTCGGGGCGCTCGGGGTCGGTGCCCTGCGTGGCGGCCAGCACCTCGAGGCGATCGAGCGCCCGGGCGCGGGCCGCGGCCAGGTCGAGCCCCGCGCGCTCGGCCAGCGCGAGGGCCAGGGGGTTGTAGGGGTCGGCGTCGGCTGCGAAGTCCTCGGCCACGGCCAGCGAGCGGTCGTCGGCCGGGTCGTCCGGCCGCTCGGCGCGCGAGAGGGCCGCCGCCATGGGGCCCTGCAGCACAGGCCACTGCGCGGTGGCCACCTGCTTGATGAGGGCATCCACCTCGTCGCGGTCGGGCGCGCCCGCGCCGATGGCCGCGGCGAGCTCGGTGGCCTCGGGCCCCAGCAGCCCCCGCGGGAACGCCAGGCCGGTCATGGCGATCACGCGCCGCATGGCGGCCATATCGCGTTCGGTACTCACGGCGTCGTCCTCACAGCGTCATCCTCACCGCGTCATCCCCACGTCGCCCCCCTCACGGCAGCACGATCTCATGCTCGATCGCACCCAGCCGGCTGATCTCGATGCGCACGATGTCCCCGGGCTGGAGGAACCTCATGGGGTCCATCCCAACCCCCACGCCCTGCGGCGTGCCGGTGGTGATCACATCACCCGGCTCCAGCGGGAACACCCGCGACGCGAACGCCACCAGCTCGGCCACCGTGAAGATCATGTCCTCTGTGCTGGTGTCCTGGCGCAGCTCGCCGTTCACCCAGGTGCGGATGCGCATGTCCTGTGGGTCGCCGGCCTCGTCGGCCGAGGTGATCCACGGGCCCATGGGCATGAACCCCCACCCGCTCTTGGCGCGGATCCACTGCGGCTCGCTCTTCTGGCGATCGCGGGCGCTGACGTCGTCCACCACCATGTACCCGAACACGTGCTCCAGCGCGCGATCCACCGGCACGCGGTGCGCCCGCGGGCCGATCACCACCCCGAGCTCGCCCTCGTAGTCGAGGCGGCGCGTCCACTCGGGATGGATCACCGGCCCGGACGGCCGGTTCACGGTGCCGCGCATCTTCGCGAACAGCACCGGCTCCTCGGGCGGCTCCTTGCCGGTCTCCGCCGCGTGGGCCCGGTAGTTGAGGCCGATGCCGAAGGCGTTGCCCGGCACCACCGGAGCCTCGAGCACCACCGACGACAGCGGAACGACGTCGCCCGCCGGCACGGGGTCTGCCCCGCGGACGACGTCGAGGGCGTCGGCCACGGCGAGGGGCACCACGACGTCCCCCTCGACCAGTCCGGGAACGGGCCCGTCGGGGCCGCGGAACGAGCACAGGCGCATCGGCCGCTATCCTACGGACCTCCCGCCGGCCCTCGCGTGGCCGTCACCTGACCACGGAAGGGGCCGTATCTCACCGCGCACTGATGACCCCCGCACCGACGGGAACCCCGCCGCGCGGCAGGCCGTGTCCGAGGGGGTACGCGGATTCTTCGCCCCCTTCATCCGCTTCCTGGTGCGCATGGGCGTCACGCCCAACGCCATCACGGTGTTCGGATTCGTGCTCAGCGTCGCGACCGCCGTGCTCGCCGGCTTCCAGTTCTGGATCTGGGCGTTCGTGCTCGGCTTCATCGGGGCCTTCAGCGACATGTTCGACGGCTCCGTGGCGCGGCTCAGCGGAAAGTCATCCCGATTCGGGGCGTTCCTCGACTCCAACCTCGACCGCTTCGGCGAGGGCCTCGTGCTGGGCGGCATCGGCATCGCCATGGCCTACGACGGACGCACCTACGCCGTGGCCATGACCTTCCTGGCGCTCACCGGCGCGTTCCTGGTGTCGTACACCCGCGCGCGGGCCGAGGGGCTGGGCATCGATTCCAACAAGGGCGGGCTGTTCAGCCGCACCGAGCGACTGATCCTCATCGGCCTCGCGCTGCTGCTGGGCGGCTGGGGAATCTCCATCGAGGTCATCATGACCATCCTCGCCGCGGGAACTCTCATCACCTTCGCCCAGCGCCTTTTCTACGTACACTCCGTGCTTCGGGATGCCGACGGGCCCCCGGACGCCAGGTAATCAACGGGGGAGACCCGATCTCGTGAGCAAGTCGGTCAACGTGGCCATCATCGGCGTGGGCAACTGCGCCTCGTCGTTCGTCCAGGGCGTGCAGTACTACAAGGACGCCGGCAAGGACGACTTCGTCCCGGGGCTCATGCACTCGGTACTGGGCGGCTACCACGTGAAGGACATCAACTTCACCGCGGCCATCGACATCGACGTCAACAAGGTGGGGCTCGACCTGGCCGACGCCATCTTCACCGAGCCCAACAACACCATCAAGTTCTCGGACGTCCCCGAGACGGGCGTTCACGTGGCGCGCGGCATGACCCACGATGGCCTGGGCAAGTACCTGTCGGAGGTCATCGAGAAGGCCCCCGGCGAGACCGCCGACATCACCGGGCTGCTCAAGAGCACCAAGACCGACGTGGTGGTGTCGTACCTGCCGGTGGGATCCGAGCAGGCCACCAAGTGGTACGTGGAGCACATCCTGGCCGCGGGCTGCGGGTTCGTGAACTGCGTGCCGGTATTCATCGGCCGCGAGCACTACTGGCAGGAGCGCTTCCGCGAGGCCGGCGCGCCCATCGTGGGCGACGACATCAAGAGCCAGGTGGGCGCCACCATCGTGCACCGGCAGCTCACGCGCCTCATGCGCGAGCGTGGCGTGCGCCTCAAGCACACCACGCAGCTCAACTTCGGCGGCAACACGGACTTCCTCAACATGCTCGAGCGCGAGCGCCTCGAGAGCAAGAAGATCAGCAAGACCAACGCCGTCACCTCGATGCTCGACTACGAGATGGACCCCAAGGACATCCACATCGGGCCGAGCGACTACGTGCCGTGGCTCACCGATCGCAAGTGGGCGCATATCCGCCTCGAGGGCCAGGCGTTCGGCGACGTTCCCCTCAACATCGAGCTCAAGCTCGAGGTGTGGGACTCCCCGAACTCGGCCGGCGTGGTCATCGACGCCGTGCGCTGCTGCAAGCTGGCCATGGACCGCGGCATCTCGGGCACGCTCGAGGGCCCGTCGTCGTACTTCATGAAGAGCCCGCCCATCCAGCACCCGGATGACGTCGCCCGCGAGCTCACCGAGGAATTCATCAGCGGCGAGAGCGACGCCGCCCTGCCGAAGTAGGCACGGTGACGCGGTGAGCGACTCACCGCTCAGGATCGCCCTGGTATCGCCCCACGCGTTCCCTCCCGGGGACGACGTGGGGCACGCCGTGGCCGCCGAGGCCGAGGCCCTCGCGCGCCGCGGCCATGCGGTGACGATCCTCGCGCCCGGCAAGGGCCGCCAGGCAGCAGACGCCGGCAGGCGGCGCATCGAGGCGCTGGAGGCCGGCGACGCCGACGCCGTGGCTGCCGAGCCCGGCGGGCCGCCCCTGCTGGTGGCCACCTCCCGGGCCATCCGCAAGAGCACCAAGGGCACAGGTCGACGCCTCGGCGGGCCCATCGAGTCGGCATCGGGGCTCGAGATCGCCCTGGGCCTGGGCGGCTTCGACGTGGCCCACCTGCACGAGCCACTCGCCCCCTCTCCTGCGCTGGCCGCGCTTCGCCACGCCACCGGAATCCGGGCGGTCACCTTCCATCGCACCGCGCCTCTTGCCGGCGTGGCCTTCGTGCGCCCGCTGGTGGATCGCGCCCTGGCGCAGGCCGATCTTCGCATCGCGCTCTCCCCCGCCGCGCGCCACGTGCTGGCGGGCGTGCTGCCGGGTGAATACGAGGTGGTGCCCGAGGGGCTCGACCCCGCCCTGTTCGGCCCGCCGGCCGATCATCCCGGCATCGTGGTGGTGGCGCGCGACCGCGACCGCACCGGCCTGCGGTTCGTGCTGCGCGCGCTGGTGGGCACCGACCCCGCGCAGACCGGACCCATCACCGTCATCGGCCCGCCGGATGCACCCCAGCGCACGCGGGCGGCGGTGCCCAAGGCCCTGCGCGACCGGGTGACGGTGGTGCCCGACGCCGGCGCGGCCAGCCGCGCCGAGGCGCTGCGCACCGGTCGCATTGCGCTGTTCCCCACCGATGAGGAGTCCGGCAGCCCGGTGCTGCGCGAGGCGATGGCCACGGGGATGTGCGTACTCGCCGCGCGCTGCGCCGATGCGGATGATGCCCTCGGCACCGACGCCGGCATGACCCTGCCGCCGTTCAACGCCGATGCCTGGGCCGATGCCGTGGCGTCGTGCCTCGCCAACCCGGCGCGCGTGGCGCTGTTCGGCGCGGCGGCCGAGGCCCGGGGGCGCGCGCGCACCTGGGATGACGTGGCCGCAGACCTCGACCAGCTCTACCGCGGCGTGGTGGCCCGCCCCGCAGAGGCGGCCGCCGCGGGCGCCGAGCCGCCGGTGTTCGCCGATCTTCGCGTGCGCACCGGCCCCGGCCTGGGGCCGCGCGAGATCGTGGCCACGGCCGTGGAGCGCGACATCCGCGTGGTGGCGGTCGCCGCGCCGGGCGGCATCGAGCCGGCGCTCGAGGTGCACCGCGCGGCGCCCGAGCGCGTGCGGGTGATCGTGGGGCAGGAGATCGACACCCGCGAGGGCGTGATCGTGGGGCTGTTCCTCACGCACTCGGTGCCCGACGGCCTGTCGCTCGACGACTCCCTGCGACGGGTGCGCGACCAGGGGGGCATCACGGTGATCCCCCACCCCGACTCCGCCATCGCGCCGCCCGCCGAATCGCTGCGCGCCGCGCAGCACCTGATCGACTGCCACGAGGGGCTCACGCCCGCGCACCCCGCCGCACAGGCCACCGACGCCGCCCTGCTGTTGCAGCGCGCGGGCCTGGTGGTGACCGCCGGAAGCGCCGCGGCGGCCCCCGCCGAGATGGGCACGGCCGGCATGCTCATGCGGCCCTTCGCCGGGCCCGAGGAGTTCCTGGCCGCGCTGGGCGACGCCCGCCCGGTGCGCAGGCGCCGCGGCCTTCGCGGCCGGAGCGCGCGTTCCTCGCGCCGCGCGTCGCAGCAGGACGCCTAGGTTGCAACGCTCGCTGCGGGCTCCGGGGAGGAACCGCATGCGGGCACCACGAAACGTCATGCGCTGATGAGCGCCGAGTCACCCGCCACTCCCGAGCCCGGTCCCGACGAGGGACGGTCCGTCCCGCGCATCGAGGACGCCTACCTCGATCGGGCGATCCGTGAGATGCACCTGCTCGAGGAGCGCATGGACGCCTGCATGGGCTGCGCGGCCTCGGGCACGTTCCCGGTGAAGGCATCGGGATCGCCCACCGCGGACATCATGCTCATCAAGTGGCAGTCGTCGCTCTCGGAGCGACAGGAGGGCGTGTCGTTCTACGGGCGATCGGGCGAGGCCGTGCGCCGCAGCGTGGAGCGCCTGCAGGTGGACCCCTCCGCCCTCTACGGCACCCTCGTGCTCAAGTGCCCGCACGCCGACCCGTCGGGGCCCATGGGCGACGAGCTCGAGTGGCTGGCCGAGGAGATCCGCATCGTGCGCCCGCGCCTCATCGTGGTGATGGGCGACCGCAGCATCGGCGCCGTGGACGCCCTGAAGTTCCCCATGGCCGAGCCCCTGCCCGTGGAGCAGGGCGTGGTCACCCGCTGGACTCCCTCCATCGAGGCGCTGGTCACCCCGGACATCGACGACTCCCTCGACGAGCAGGACGCCAAGCGCCGGTTCTGGGCCGCCTTCCGGGCCCTCGGCGACTGGTACGCGGCCGAACCCCCCTGGTAGCGGCGCCGGCGGGCCGCCCACCGTACTCCGGGCGTGGGCCGCGCCTATCGGGCATGCTCAACTCATGAAAACATCCCTGCGCCTCCTCGCCGCGGCCTCTGCTGCCGCCCTCGCCATCACCGTCGCCGGGTGCGGCTCGTCCGACTCCGCATCGTCCCCGGACGCCGCTGCCGAGACCGCCGCGTCCGCGGACACCACCGCGGGGTCCAGCGCCGACGGCAACCTCGCCACCTTCATGAAGGACGTCGGCGAGGAGCTCAACGCCTACTGGGCCGCCGACTGGGGCGACGGGTGGAAGAACGCCGTGGTGAAGGTGCCCGAGCAGTCCGCCGAGACCGCGTGCGGCACCATCGACGCCACCGAGGTCGGGCCCGCCTACTGCGGTGCCGACAACACCATGGTGCTGCCCGTCGCCTTCTTCCGCGACGAGATCATCGGCGCCGATGAGGACCTGAACAACGACGCCGCCGTGGCTGCCGTCATCGGCCACGAGTTCGGGCACCACATCCAGGAGCTCGCCGGCGTGGGTGAGGCCGTCTCCGGGGCGCAGGCCGACGCCCCCGACATCGCCAACCTGCTGTCGGTGGCCAACGAGCTGCACGCCGACTGCCTGATGGGCGCGTGGATGTCGTCCGTGGACGACGAGAAGCGCCTCGAGCCCGGCGACCTCGACGAGGTGCTCACCACCCTCGAGAAGATCGGCGACGACAAGCTGTCGGAGAGCGTCGGGGAGCAGGCAGACCCCGAGACCTTCGACCACGGCACCGCCGAGCAGCGGCAGACGTGGTTCGGCGTGGGCTTCCAGACCAAGGACGTCGAGGCGTGCAACAAGGTGTATGACGACCTGGCCGACGGCACGCTGTCCGAGGAGCTCCAGGCGGGCGCCGACGCGGCCAACCAGTCGGCTACCAACTGACCCGACCGATCTCGCGCGTAGGGCGCCGCAACCTGCGGCCCCTACGCGCGCGTGAAGCGGGCGACGGCCTCGATGTGGGGCGTCTGCGGGAACATGTCCACCGGCTGCACCCACTCCAGGCGGTAGCCGCCGTCCACGAACCGCTTCGCGTTGTCGGCGAAGGTGGCGGGCTGGCACGACACATACACCAGGGTCTCGGGCGCCAGCTCGAGGATCCGCCGGCAGGCGCCGCCTGACAGGCCCGCGCGCGGAGGATCGACGATCGCCACGTCGGGCTCGGGCAGCTGACCGCGGTTCTCGCGCAGCACCACGCGCACGTCGCCGGCCATGGCCGTGTGGTTGGCGATGCCGTTGCGCTCGGCGTTGCCGCGGGCATCCTCCACCGCCTCGGGCATCAGCTCGATGGCCACCACGTGCTTGCTCAGCGCGCCCAGGGCTACGCCGATGCTGCCCACGCCGGCGAAGAGGTCGTACAGCACCTCGCCGCCCGTGAGCCCCGCGGCCTCGGCCGCGCGGCGGTAGAGGTGGCCGGTCATGCGCGAGTTGGTCTGGAAGAACGACCCGGCTGAGAGGCGCAGGGTCACCGGCCGACGCGGCTCCACCTCCACGGCCTCCTCGAACCAGTCCTGCCCCCACACGGTGCGGCTGGGCAGCCCGCCGGTCACCTCGGACATCCCGTCGTTTACCGCATGCACGATGCCCACCAGCCCGGGCACCTGCGCCGGCAGGCGGTCGGCCAGCCGGTCCACCGCCTCATCGGGACCCGGCGCGGTGACCACCGTCACCAGCACCTGGCCCGTGAGCACCCCTTCGCGCACCACCACGTGGCGCAGCACCCCCACCTGCGCGCGCTGGTCATACGGCGCGAGCCGCTCGTCCACCGCCCACGCCCGCACGGCCTCACGGGCCACGTTGCCGGCGGACGTGGCCAGCAGGCAGGGGCTGATGTCCACCACCTCATCCCACCGGCCGCGGCGGTGGAACCCCAGGCGCATCTCGCCATCCGGCCCCGGTGCGGCCGAGTACTCCATCTTGTTGCGATACCCGAAGTGCTCGATTGCCGGGTCGGCCGGGCGCACGTCCACGTCGTCCAGCCCGCCGATGCGCGCCAGGTGCTCGGCCACCTGCCGTCGCTTGGCGTCGAGCACCACGTCGTAGTCCACCTGCTGCAGCCGGCACCCGCCGCACTCGGGCACGAAGGCGCACGGCGGGGCGATGCGCCCCGGCCCCGGCGAGAGCACCTCCACCAGGTCGGCCTCGCCGAAGCGCCGGCGCACCTTGCGAAGACGCACCCGGGCGCGGTCACCCGGAGCGGTGTCGGGCGTGAACACCACGAAGCCATCGGCGCGCGAAACGCCCCGGCCGCCGAAGGCCAGGTCGTCCACGGTCACATCGATCTCGTCGCCGCGCTTGGGTCGCTCCACGGCGCGGGACACTAGGGCAGGCGCCGGTGCGAGAGCGCGGGAAGGGCGGCCCGCAGCCGCGCCTGCTCGGCCAGGTCGAGATCGGCGCACGCGAAGCCCTCGCCGTCCGGCACCTCGGCCAGCGCCGTGCCCCAGGGGTCGACGATCATCGAGTGCCCCCATGCACCCTCGCCCGTGGCGTGCTCGCCGCACTGCCCCGCCGCCAGCACGAAGCACTGGTCCTCGATCGCCCGCGCGCGCAGCAGCACCTGCCAGTGGGCTGCCCCGGTGGGCACGGTGAAGTTGGCGGGCACCGCCAGCGCCATGGCGCCCGATGCCGTAAGCGACCGGTAGAGCTCGGGGAAGCGCAGGTCGTAACAGACGCTGAGGCCAAGCCGCAGCCCCGCCGCCTCGCCCAGCGCCAGCGACTCGCCGGGCTCCACGGCGTCCGACTCCCGGTACTGGTGGCCGTCCACGGTGACGTCGAACAGGTGCACCTTGCGGTAGATGGCCGTATCGCGGCCGTCGGGCGCGATGAGCACGCTGGTGTTGAACGCACGGGATCCATCGCCGATGACCTCCAGCACGCTGCCCGCCAGCACGAACACCCCGAGCTCACGCGCCCACGCCCGGGCAGCCGACAGCGACGGCCCGTCGAGCGCCTCGGCGCCATCCGCCGTGCGCGACGCCGGGCCCCACCAGTTCCACTTCTCGGGCAGCACCACCAGCTGCGCGCCCGACACCACCGCGGCCTGCACCAGCTCGCCGGCCCGCGCGATGTTGCGGGGGGTGTCCTCATCGGCCAGCAGCTGCACCACGGCCGCGCGCACGGTGTCAGGTGGCACCGGCCACCCCCCGCGCTACCATTGCGCCCGTCGCCACGCGAACCGGAGGACCCATGGCAGACGTCGCAACCCTTACCCGTATCGAGGACGTTCTCGAGCGCATCCGCCCCGCCCTGCACGCGGACGGCGGCGACGTGGAGCTCGTGGACTTCGACGACGAGGGCTTCGTCCACCTGCACATGCTCGGCGCCTGCGGCGGCTGCCCCATGAGCACCGCCACCCTCACCCTGGGAATCGAGGCGGAGCTGCGCCGCGAGGTACCCGAGGTCGAGGGCGTCGTCACCGTCTGACCTGACGGTCTAGGGCAGCAGCGAGGGGCCCACCGACCCCACGCCCTCATCCCGGTGCACCTGCCGGGTGCAGAGGTCCTCGGCGAAGGCCAGGCCTGCGGACGTGGCGATGTCACGGGCCTCATCGCTCACGCACCCCGGCTGCAGCCACAGCGAGGTGGCCCCGATCGCCACGGCCTCGCGGGCGATCTCCGGTGCCGCCTCGGACTTCCTGAACACGTCCACCATGTGGACGGGCTCGTCGATCTCGGCGAGCGAGTTGACCACCGGGATGCCCAGCACGTCGCCGTCGCCGGGCCGAACGGGGATCACCCTGTAGCCCTGCTCCAGCAGGTACTGCATCACGCCGTATGAGGGCTTCTCAGGATCAGGCGAGGCACCGATCATCGCGATGGTGCAGGTGCCGGCCAGGATCTCCGCAGGAGTGGAATCGGGCCCCATCTCGTCTCCCCTCTCGACCGCGGATACCGCTTCATCGGGGTGCCCGGATTTGAACCGGGGACCTCTCCGTCCCGAACGGAGCGCGCTACCAAGCTGCGCCACACCCCGCGATGAAGCGAGGGGCATCCTAGCCCATGGCCTCCTCTTTTCGGCGCTCTTTGCGGACCCGCGCCCTTGCCGCGTCCGTGCCCGGGCGTATCGTTCTCCCATGGACGCGCACGGATCATCCGGACGTTGACCCTCCGGCCACACCGCGCGCGCTGACCTGCGACCCGCATGCCCTCCGGCTGCGGGTCGTCGTCGTTCTGGGACAAGACATGGGAGGCATGAGATGGCGAACCACCTGACCCCGGACGAGATGGCGAATGCCATCGGCATGCGCACCGATCGCCTGGTGCGCTACTGCGTCGAGCAGTCGATCCCCATCTACCACGGGCGGGTGGACAAGACGCTGGTGATCACCAGCCTCCTCGCGACAGGCCATCGGTTCCCCGATGACACCGACGCCGAGGAGATGCTGGCCGCCTGATGTCGTGACGGCCCCGGCGCCCACTGCGGGCGCCGGGGCCGCCGCTAGCCTGCGGCACGTCGTGAGCGAAGCACGCCGCAGGCCCCCGAGGGCCCTCATCGCCCTTGCCGCTGCGGGGGTTCTTGCCGCCGGTGGCGCCACCGCCCTGGGGCAGTCGAACCCGGTGGCGTCCACGGTGGATGCCTTCGCGAAGAAGAACCCCACCATCAGCGTGCTGGTGCAGCGGCTCGACCCATCTGGCCCGGTGACCGTGGCCTCCTGGAAGCCCGACACCTCGCTCGCGCCCGCCTCGACGATGAAGATCGTCACCAGCGCATCGGCCCTGCTCACCGTGGGCCCCGACTTCCGGTTCACCACGCGGATCGAGGCCGCGCCCGACTCCACCGACCCTGCCGGCACCGTCAGCGGCCCGGCGTACCTCATCGGCGCGGGCGACCCCATGCTCGCCACCCGTGCCTACTCCAGGGCAAGCCTGGACAAGCTGGGCACGCCCCTCGAGGAACTCGCGCGCAACGTGCGCGAGCAGGGCACCACGCGCATCACCGGGGGCATCGTGGTGGATGAGACGCTGTTCGACCGCGAGCGCATGGGGCCCCTGTGGAAGAGCGACTACCGCTGGGAGTGCCCGCCGCTCTCCGGTATCGCCACCAACCAGAACCGCGCGCAGAATGGTTCGAACGTGTCGAGCCCCGCCATCGCGGCGGGCCAGCGACTGGTGGCCGCCCTGCGCGCGGCGGGCGTGAAGGTGACGGGCGGCGTGCGCGCCGGTCGCGATGCGCCTGGCGGCGAGATCATCGGGCAGGTGCGATCGGAGCCCCTCGGGCGCATCCTCGACTTCATGAACGCCCACAGCGACAACTTCACGGCCGAGACGCTCACCAAGGATGTCGGTGCCTACGGAGCCGGAAGCGGCGCCACCCGCATCGGCACGGCTCGGGCCGAGAAGCTGCTGCGCGAGCGGGGGATCCTGCAGGCGGACGACAACTTCGTCGACGGCTCCGGGCTCTCGCACTCCAATCGCGTCTCCGCTGCCACGCTGGTGGGCGTGCTTCGCAGCGCACAGGCGGAGCCCGACTGGGGCGAGGTGCTCATCAAGTCGCTGCCGCGGGGAGGCGAGGGCACGCTCATCCGGCGCCTCAAGGGCCCCCGGGTGCGCAAGCGCATCCACGCCAAGACCGGCTACATCAACGGGGTGGCGTCACTCGCCGGCACGGTGATGAGCACCTCCGGCACGCCCTACGCCTTCGCATTCCTCATGAACACGCCGGACATCGGCGGGGCGCAGAGGACCATGGACAAGGCCGTCACGCTGCTGGCCACCGGCCGCGCCGACGACGCCGTGGGGCTTCCCTAGGCACGACGCCGCGGGCGGGGCGCGCCATCGGTGGCGCGGCGCGTGCGGGAGCGGCGCTAGGAGTCCTCGCGGGCGGGCACCGGCTGATCGCCGACAAGCACCGCGGCGAAGGTCGCCTCATCGACGATCGGCACCCCGGCCTTCTCGGCCTTCTCGGCCTTGCTGCCGGGGTCGGCGCCCACCACCACGAAGGTGGTCTTCTTGCTCACCGAGTCGGTGCTCTTGCCGCCGGCGGCGATGATGGCGCGCTTGGCCTGGTCGCGGGTGAAGCCCTGGAGGGCGCCGGTGACGACGACGGTGCACCCGGTGAGGGGGCCCTCGATGGGGCCGTCGGGCACGTCCATCTCCATGGTGAGGCCCGCGGCCCGCAGGCGGTCGAGCATGGCGCGGTTGTCGTCGGATGACAGGAACTCGGTGACGGCCTCGGCCACCACGGGGCCCACGCCGTCGGCCCGCGCCAGGTCGTCGGCCGACGCGCCGAGCAGCGCGTCGAGCCGCGGGGCCACCAGCGCGATGGCGTCGGCCGTCACCTCGCCCACGTGGCGGATCCCCAGGGCATTGATGACGCGCGGCCACGGGCGCTGCCTCGACTGGCCGATGCCGCCGATGAGGTTGGCGGCGCTCTGGTCCTTGAACCCCTCCAGCGGGATGAGCTGCTCAGGCGTGAGGTCGTAGAGGTCGGCCACGTTGGCGATGAGCCCGACGTCGAAGAGCTTCTGCACCGTCTTCTCGCCCAGGCCCTCGATGTCCATGCAGCCGCGCGAGGCGAAGTGGATCACGCTCTCCACCAGCTGCGCGGGGCATGAGCGGTTGGGGCAGCGCCAGATCACCTCGTCCTCCGGGCGCACCAGTTCGGTGCCGCATGCCGGGCACTCGGTGGGCATGCGGAAGGGGCGCTCGTCGCCGGTGCGCCGCTGGGTGAGTGCGGACACCACCTGGGGGATCACATCACCGGCCCGCTGCACGATGACGGTGTCGCCGATGCGCAGGTCCTTGCGCGCGAGGTCGTCCTGGTTGTGCAGCGTGGCGCGCTCCACGGTGACCCCGCCCACGTGCACCGGATCGAGCTCGGCCCACGGCACGATGGCGCCGGTGCGCCCCACGTTCACCCGGATGTCGCGCAGCAGCGTGGTGGCCGTGGTGGGCGCGAACTTGTAGGCGATCGCCCAGCGCGGTGCTCGCGCCACCGATCCCAGGCGGCGCTGCATCTCGAGCGAGTCGACCTTCACCACGGCGCCGTCGATGTCGTAGTCGATATCCCCGCGGCGCTTCTCCCACCCCTCGCAGGCCGCCGCGACTGCGTCGATGTCGTCGTACACGGCGATGAGCGGGTTGACGGGGAACCCCGCCGCGCGCAGCCACCCCAGCACCTCGTGCTGGCTCGTGGCATCGAGCCCCTCCGATGCCCCGACCGCGTAGAACCATGCGCTGAGGGGACGCTCGGCCGTGAGGCGCGGGTCGAGCTGGCGAAGGCTGCCCGCCGCGGCGTTGCGCGGGTTGGCGAACGTCGGCTGCCCCTCGGCGGCACGGGCCTCGTTGAACTGCGCGAAGGCCTCGAGCGGCAGGTACACCTCGCCGCGCACCTCCACCCGGGCGGGCGGCGTGCCGATGTCGGGCCGCATGACCAGGGGCACGGCCTTGATGGTGCGGATGTTGCTGGTCACGTCTTCGCCCACCTCGCCATCGCCGCGGGTGGCCCCCACCACCAGGTGGCCGTCTTCATAGGTGAGCGATATCGCGAGACCGTCGATCTTGGGCTCCACCACGTAGTGCACGGGCTGCCCGCCCATGCCCTCCTGGTCGAGCACGGTCTCGAGGCGCCGGTTCCACTCGCGAAGCTCGTCATCGCCCCTGGCGTTGGCCAGGCTCAGCATGGCCTGCAGGTGGCGGTGCGACTCGAACTTCTCGGACGGCTGCGCGCCCACCCGCTGGGTCGGTGAGTCGGGCGTGATCAGGTCGGGATGCTCGGCCTCGATGGCCTCAAGCTCGCGCACCCAGTCGTCGTACACCGCATCGTCCACCGAGGGGTCGTCCAGCACGTAGTACCTGTGCGAGGCGTCGCGGATGAGGTCGCGCAGCTCCCCTGCGCGCTGCCCGGGCCTCTTGCCCTTGCGGGCCCCCTCGCCGCTGCTCACGCGGCACCCGTGAGATATGCCTCGAGTGCCGGGACGTCGTCCACCACCACGTCGGCATCCGCGATGGCATCGCGTGGGAAGAAGCCCCAGGTCACGCCCACGGTGGTGACCCCCGCGGCGCGTCCGGCGCTAACGTCGAACGGGGCGTCGCCCACGTAGCAGGCGTCCGCGGCATCGGCGCCGAGGCGACCCAGTGCCAGCAACACGGGCTCGGGGCCGGGCTTGTGCACGGGGGTGTCCTCAACCGCCACCAGCACGTCGATCTGGTCGGCCACCTCGGGCAGGGCGTCGAAGGCCAGTTGCACGGTGGGGCCGGACTTCGACGTGACCACGCCGGTGCGGCACCCGGCGCCCTTCAGGGCGGCGAGCATCTCCCCCACGCCCGGGTACGGGCGGATCAGCTCGGCCGTGTGCGCGTGGTTCCACGCCCGCTGGGCCTCCAGCAGGTCCTCTGCGCGGTCGGCATCGAACGCCGCCATCTGCTCGATGAGCGGCCGCCCCACGTTGGCCAGCAGCTCGTCGTCGGGCATGTCGCGCCCGAGCACGCTGGTGACCGCATGGCGGTGCGACTGCCGGATGAGCTCGCGGGTGTCCACCACCGTGCCGTCCAGGTCGAACAGGACCGTGCCGAAGCGCGGCACCGGCTCAGGACACCCCGGCCACCGACTGCAGCAGCGCGTCGAGCTCCCACCGGGCCATGCGGTCCATGCCCTCGAGGTCGGTGAGGTCGAAGTGCAGGGGCGTGACCGACAGCACGTTGTCGTCGATGGCCGAGAGGTCGGTGCCCGGCTGCATGTCGTGGCTCATGGGCTCGCCGTAGATGCGGAAGTGCCGGGCCGAGCCCCGCGTGCCCTCGAGCACCAGGGAGTCGTCGTACACGCGGCGCCCGAGACGGGTCACCTTCGCGCCGGCGAGCTCACCCGGCGGAACGCCCGGCCCGTTGACGTTGAAGATCACATGCCGCGGGAAGCGCTCCTCGCAGGCCAGCGGCACCAGCTTGGCGGCGAACGCCGTGGCGGCCGAGAAGTCGTAGTCGTATCCCGGCCCGCTGCCACCACCCAGGGCGTCCTGGCTCACGGCGATGGCGGGCAGCCCCAGCATCACGCCCTCGAGCGCCGCGGCCACGGTGCCCGAGTAGGTGACGTCATCACCGAGGTTGAGCCCGAGGTTCGCGCCGCTGATCACCACGTCGGGCGGATCGCCGATGAGCCCCAGCGCCCCGAGCCGCACGCAGTCGACGGGTGTACCGCTCACGGCATAGGCGGGATGCCCATCGGCCATCTCGACATCGTCCACCACCAGCGGATCGTGGATGGTGATGCCGCGCGCGATGGCGCTGCGGTTGGCATCGGGGGCGATGACGAACACCTCGCCGAGGTGATCCACCGCCTGCCTGAGGGCAAGGATGCCCGGCGCCTGCACGCCGTCGTCATTGGTCACGAGGATCCTCACCGGACTGCCATGGTAGCCCCCGTGCCGGAGGGTTCCGGGGCTGCGCTGCCGCGGCGGAGGGCCGGGGTGTTCCCGTAGGGAAGACCACTGCCGCCATGCCATCCCGGGCGCAGCCCGGGTCGCGTGCGCTGCCGTGGCGGCCGAGGGAACACCCCGGCCCTCCGACGCATCAGCGACGCGCGACAGGAGCGACAGCCTCTTGGCACGCTGCGCGAAACTTCCGTACATTTTCCGTACGTAGGCTGTGAGGAGTGGAAACCGTGGCACCCAAGAAGACCGAGCGCATCGAGATCCGCGTGACGCCCGAGCAGCGGCAGGTGCTCGAGCAGGCGGCCTGGCTGGATGAGAGCACGCTGAGCGCGTTCATGCTGCGCGTGGTGATGGAGCGTGCGGAGGAGATGACCGACGCCTTCAGGGGCACGGTGGTGTCTCCCGAGACGTTCGATGAGTTGCTCGCGTGGCTCGATGAGCCGCCTGTTCTCGACGAGAAGCTCGTCGAGGGGTTCCGCCAGCTGCGGAAGTTCCATGACGATCCGGGCGCGTTCCTGAAGTGAGCGGGTTCGTGCCGGTGAACCGCGCGCTCGATCTCTCGCAACTCGACTGCGGTAACGCCTCGCTCGACCGCTGGCTCCGTACAAGTGCGCTCCAGACCGAGGCCATGCGAACCGTGCGCACATTCGTATGGGATGCCGACGGCGTGGCGGTGGCCTACTACGCCGTGGCCGCCCACTCACTGCCGCGCCACTCCCTTCCGCCGAAGCTTGCGCACGGGGCACCTTCCGTGATTCCCGCGTACCTACTGGCGAAGCTGGCCCTCTCCCGACGCCTGCAGGGGCGCGGCCTTGGTGCATTGGTACTCAGGGAGGCTCTCAACCGCTGCCTGCACGCGGGCATCCATGCCGGGGCGCGGCTGGTGGTGGTTGACGCCATCGATCATGACGCAGCCCGGTTCTACGAGTCGCAGGGCTTCACCCGCACGCTCATCCCCGGCCGCCTGGCACGCAAGCTGAGCGATGTGGCCGAGGCCTACCTGGCATCCGGCGGGTAGCGCACCGCCACGAGGGTGAGCGCATGAGCCGGGGCCGTGGGGCCTGCGGCCGACCGGGGCGCTCCGTCGAGCAGGGCGGTGAACCACGCGAGGTCGCGGTTGCCGCGGCCGACCTCCAGCATGGTGCCCACGATCACCCGCACCATCTGACGAAGGAAGGCCTCGGCCTCGATGCGCAGGATCAGCTCATCACCCGCCTCGCCGCCCTCGCGCCACGTGCACTCGAGCACGGTGCGGTCGAAGAACACGTGCTGGGTCTCGGTCGGGGTGAACGCCGTGAAGTCGTGCTGGCCCACCGCGGCGGCGGCGCAGGCGTCGAGCGCCGCGCGGTCGAGCGGCGGTCCCGTGTGCCGCAGGGTGCGATCGCGGCGCAGGGGCGAGGGCGGGCCGGTGAGGATGCGGTAGTCGTACGCCCGGCTGAGGGCATCGGCGCGCGCGGCGAAGCCGCCGGGCGCCTGCAATGCCGCGCGCACGGCGACGTCGTCGGGCAGCAGGCCGTTGAGCGACCGCATCAGCCGCTGTGCATCCGGCGCGCGCGACCGCGCCGCGGCACCGACCCCGGCATCCCCGGATCGGCGCGAAGCCTGGCTCTCGCCGATGTCCCCGACACCGTCGATCTCCGCTCCGGCGGGCACCTCGAGGCTCACCACCTGGGCGGTGGCGTGCACGCCGGCGTCGGTGCGACCGGCCACGCGCACCTCGGGCCTTCGGCCCAGAACGACCTCGAGGGCGTCCCGCAGGACGCCCTCGATCGTTCTCTGGCCGGGCTGCTCGGCCCAGCCCGCGAAGCCCGCGCCGTCGTACTCGATGTCGAGCCGCAGCGTGGGCATGCGCGATGGTCCTACTGGAAGGCGCCGGCGGGGGTCAGCCCGAACGAGCTGGCCCGGAAGCCGTAGACGCTGTAGAGCGCGTTGGCCGACTTCAGCACCTGCGCCGAGCCCCACTGGTTGGTCATGTTCAGCGTGGCGTAGGCGCTGCCCGGCTTGGTCACCGTGCTCCAGCTCCAGCCGTTGGTGGCGCCCAGGCGACGCTCGGTCACCTTCACGCCATTGGTCTGCTGCAGGCTCACGTACACGCTGGCCTGGTTGCTGGTCTTGCTGCGACGCTGGGCCGTGATGACCAGGCGGTAGAGGCCGTTGCTGGCCGACGCGATGGTGCCCTTGGTGCTGGTGGGGGCGCACTGCGCGCCGCCCGGGAACAGGTCGTTCTCGACGGCCGCCGGGATGGACGCCACGTTGTCGCAGAAGTTCACGCCGCCGTCCACCACGGTCCAGCTCGACCCCGAGCCGGTGAGCACGGTCCACTGGGCCGGGATGACCCCGACGTTCTTCGACGTCGGCACGATCTGCGCGCGGGCGAACGAGGGGTTCACCGACGAGATCGCGATGTTCTGCACCGTGTAGTCGGAGTAGGTGTAGCCCTGCGTCTGGGTGGTCCAGGCATTGACGGCGTTGACGATGCCGTTGATCTGCACCTGGGTGGCGGCCATGACGGCCGTGGCCTGCGATGCGCCGAACGCGATGCCCCCGAGGGAGATCGCGGCGCCGGCGAGGAGGAGGGTGCGGAAGCGGTTCACAGAGGGCTCCAGTACTGCCGCTAGGCGGCGGTGGACGTGGTGGATGCGGGTACCTCGCGCGAGAGCTCGAGCAGCACCATCGGCGCGGCGTCGCCCTGACGGGGGCCCAGCTTGGTCACGCGCGTGTAGCCACCGGGGACGTCCTTGAACACCGGTGCGATGTCGTCGAACAGCCGGTAGGTGATCGGCTTGTTGCGCAGCAGCGCGATCGCCTGGCGACGGGCGTGCAGGGTGCCCTGCTTGCCGAGGGTGATGGCGCGCTCCGCCGTCTGGCGAGCCAGCCGTGCCTTGGCCTCGGTGGTCTGGATGCGCCCGTGCTCGAGCAGCGCCACGGCCATGTTGGCCGCCATCGACTTGCGATGTGCACTGTCACGATTGAGCTTGGGGCCGCGCCTGCGGTGTCGCATTGGTGTCTCCGGTTGGCGGTTCGGTCGTTATCAGTCGTCGCGGAGCGCAAGGCCGTGGCGGGCCAGGTTCTCCTTGACCTCTTCGATGCTCTTCTTGCCGAAGTTCGGGATGGCCGAGAGGTCGTCCTCGCTCTTCGAGATCAGGTCGCCGATGGTCTCGACGCCCACGCGCTTGAGGCAGTTGTAGGAACGCACGCCGAGCTCGAGCTCCTCGATGAGGATGTTGGCCATCTCGCCACCGGGCTGCGGCGGCTCGGGCTCCTCCTCGACCAGCAGGCGGATGTCCTTGGGGTCGGCGAAGATCGCCAGGCGCTCGATGAGGATCGCCGAGGCCTGGGCCACCGCGGTGCGCGGGTCGACCGAGCCGTCGGTCTCCACCTCGAGGGTCAGCTTGTCGTAGTCGGTGCGCTGGCCCACGCGGGCGGCGCCCACCTCGTAGCGCACGCGGCGCACGGGCGAGAAGTTGCTGTCCACCGGGATGACCCCGATGCTCGACCCCGGGCCCTTGTTCTGCTCGGCCGGCACGTAGCCGCGGCCGCGGGCGATGGTGAGCACCATGTCCAGCGAGGCACCGGCCTCGAGGTTGGCGATCTCTAGCTCGGGGTTGAGGATCTCCAGGTCGGACGGGCAGGCGATGTCGCCGGCCGTGGCCACGCCCGGGCCCTGGCGGCTGAGCTCCACCTCGATCTCGTCGGCCTCGCCGACGAGGCGGCACACGAGGCCGCGCAGGTTGAGGATGATGTCCGTGACGTCCTCGCGCACGCCCTTCACCGTGGTGAACTCGTGCTGCACGCCGTCGATCTTGATCGACGTGACCGCCGCCCCCTCGAGGGACGACAGCAGCACGCGGCGAAGCGAGTTGCCGAAGGTGTGTCCGAAGCCGCGGTCGAGCGGCTCCACCTCGATCTGCCCGAAGATGTCGGACTCGGGCTCGTAGGACATGCGCGGGGTCTGGATGTCGAGCACTTGGGTTGCTCCTCCCGGCCCTGTGGCCGGTTATGTGGTGAACGCGGAACCGGGTCCGGCGGCCTCGGCCGAGGCCCCCGCGTCAGGGGCGCCCCGCCATCGCCCGTGCCGGGCCCGGGGCACTGCGTACTTCGAGTAGAGCTCCACGATGAGCTGCTCGCGCACCGGGGTGTCGATCTCGGTGCGGTCGGGTGCCTTCAGCACCTTGCCGGACAGCGACTCGTGGTCGGCCTGCAGCCACGGGGCCACCGACGCGCCGATCTCGGTGGCGCCGCGCACCGTCTGCTCGGCACCGGAGTCGGGCTTGATCGTGATGATGTCGTCGGGACGGCACTGATAGGACGGGATGTCCACGCGCTTGCCGTTGACCATGATGTGGCCGTGGCGCACCAGCTGGCGGCCCTGGCGGCGCGAGGCCGCGAAGCCCAGGCGGGTGACCACGTTGTCGAGCCGCAGCTCGAGCAGGCGCAGCAGGTTCTCGCCCGTGATCCCGGGCTGGCGGCTGGCCTTCTCGTAGTAGCGGCGGAACTGCTTCTCGAGCACGCCGTAGTACCGGCGGGCCCGCTGCTTCTCGCGCAGCTGGATCAGGTACTCCGACTGGCGGATGCGCCCGCGGCCGTGGTGGCCGGGCGGGTAGTTGCGGCGCTCGATGGCGCACTTCTCGGTGAGGCAGCGCGAGCCCTTGAGGAAGAGCTTCTCCCCCTCGCGGCGGCACTGCTTGCACTGCGGGTCACGATCGCGAGCCACGTCGGCCTCCTAGACGCGGCGCCGCTTGCGGGGGCGGCAGCCGTTGTGGGGAACGGGGCTCACGTCGGTGACGGAGGTGACTTCCAGGCCGGCGGCCTGCAGCGATCGGATGGCCGTCTCGCGGCCCGAGCCGGGACCCTTCACGAAGACGTCCACCTTCTGCAGGCCGTGCTCCATGCCCTTGCGGGCGGCGGCGTCGGCCGTGACCTGCGCGGCGAACGGCGTACTCTTGCGGGATCCCTTGAACCCGGCCGAGCCGGCGGTCTCCCACGCGATCACGTTGCCCGCGCGGTCGGTGAGGGTGACGATCGTGTTGTTGAATGAGGTCTTGATGTGCGCGTGCCCCGCGGCGATGTTCTTGCGGGCCCTGCGACGGGTGCGGCCTCGTGTGGCCTTCTGGCGTGCCATGTGCTCCTTACGCTCCGGCTAGCTCTTGCGCTGCTTGCCGACGGTGCGCTTCGGACCCTTGCGGGTGCGGGCGTTGGTCTTGGTGCGCTGGCCGTTCACCGGCAGGCCGCGCCGGTGGCGCAGCCCGCGGTAGCAGCCGATGTCCATGAGGCGCTTGATGTTGTTGGCGCGCTCGCGACGAAGGTCACCCTCCACGATGTAATCGCGCTCGATCACCTCGCGGAGCTGGCCCACCTCTTCCTCGGTCAGGTCACGGACGTAGGTGTCCTTGCTGATGCCGACCTTGCCGAGGATCTCGTTGGCCGTGGTGCGGCCGATCCCGTAGACGTAGGTGAGGCCGATCTCCACCCGCTTCTCGCGGGGGATGTTGACTCCGGCGATTCGCGCCACTGACTACCCCTGGGTCTGCTTGTGTCGAGGGTTGCTGCAGATCACGAGCACCTTGCCGTGGCGCTTGATGACCCGGCACTTCTCGCACATCGGCTTCACGGACGGACGGACCTTCACGAAATGCTCCTCACTGGGTGACTCGGGGACGACTCGGCCCGGCGCGTGGCCGGATGGGCCGCGACGCCCCCGCAAGGCGCGTGCTGACGGGCGCAGGTCACAGGGCCGATGAGGCGCACGGCGACCGTCGCGTTCCGTTGCACGCGCGGTCGCGCAAGATAGCAGGAACCGGGGCTCATCGGTATCCATCCGTCATCGGCCGCCGAATGGCGCGATCGGCGATGAGGACGGCGCTCATGCGCCCGCCCGCGTGAGGATCCTGGGGCCGGATGCCGTGATGGCCACGGTGTGCTCGAAGTGCGCGGCCAGGCCGCTGTCGCGGGTGGACACCACCCAGCCGTCGCCCCCCAGCACCACCTCGGGATCGCCCTCGGTGACCATGGGCTCGATAGCGATCACCACGCCCTCCTCCAGCAGAACCCCGCTGCCGGCAGATCCGAAGTTCGGCACCTGGGGCTCCTCGTGCATGCTGCGGCCCACGCCGTGGCCCACGAGAGTGCGCACCACGTTGAACCCGGCGCGCTCCACCACCTCTTGCACCGCGGCGCCGATGTCCCCCGTGCGGTTTCCCACCCGCGCCTGCGTGATGCCCGCGGCCAGTGACCGCCGAGTGGCGTCCATGAGGTCGGTGGCCACCGGGCTCACCGCGCCCACGGCGATCGTGCGCGCGGAGTCGCTCACCCAGCCGTCGAGCGTCACGCCGCAGTCGATCGAGATGATGTCGCCCTCGGCCAGCGCGTACGGGCCGGGGATCGCGTGCACCACCTCCTCGTTCACCGAGGGGCAGATGGTGCCGGGGAACCCGTGGTAGCCCTTGAACGACGGCACGCCGCCGCGCGAGACGATGAACTCCTCGGCCATCTCATCGAGCGCCAGGGTGGTCACGCCCGGGGCCACGGCGGCCTCGAGCAGGTCGAGGCAAGCGGCCAGCACGGCGCCGCTCGCCGCCATGGCGTCGATCTCGTCGGGCGTCTTGGGAATGGGCCCGGTGCGCGGCGGGGCCGGGGCTTCGGCGTCGGGCGCGCCCTTCCTACGCGAGCGCTTCGACAACCTGCGCCTGCACCTCGTCGAGCGAGAGGGCGCCGTCCACCCGGCGCAGCAGCCCCCGCGACTCGTAGTACTCGATGAGCGGGGAGGTCTGCGCGTCGTACACGTCGAGGCGGTTGGCCACGGCCTCGGGACGGTCGTCGTCGCGCTGGTAGAGGTCGCACTCGGCACCGGACGCCGAGCAGGGCGAGCCGTCGTAGGGGTTGCTCACCTCGTGGAACGAGCGCCCGCAGCCCCGGCAGATCCAGCGGCCACCAAGGCGGCGCACCAGCTCGTCGCGCGGCACCTCGAACGAGATGACCGCGTCGATGGGCGCGCCCACCTCGGCCAGCATGGCGTCGAGGGCCTCGGCCTGCGCGATCGTGCGGGGGAAGCCGTCGAGCATGAAGTCGTCGGTGCGACCGGTGAGGCCCTCGCGGATCATGCCGATCACCACGGCGTCGGGCACCAGGTCGCCGGCGTCCATGTAGGTCTTGGCCTCGAGCCCCAGCGGGGTTCCCTGCTTCACGGCCGCGCGCAGCAGGTCGCCGGTCGAGAGATGCAGCAGGCCGCGCTCCTTGAGGAGCTCCGCCTGGGTGCCCTTGCCGGCACCGGGAGGACCGAACAGGACGAGGCGCGCTATTGGAGGAACCCTTCATACGACCGCATCATGAGCTGGGCCTCCATCTGGCGCATGGTGTCCAGGGCCACGCCGACCACGATCAGGATTGACGTGCCGCCGAAGAGCCCGAAGAACACGTTCGACTCGGGCAGGTAGCGGAAGATGATGTTCGGGAACTCCGCGACCAGGGCCAGGTAGATGGCGCCCGGCAGCGTGAGGCGGCTGACCACGCGATCGAGGTAGATCGCCGTGGGCCTGCCTGGCCTGACGCCCGGGATGAACCCGCCGTACTTCTTGAGGTTGTCGGCCTGCTCGGTGGGGTTGAACTGCACGGCCGTGTAGAAGTACGTGAAGAGCACGATCAAGAGGCCCTCGAAGAGGATGAACCACCAGGAGCCGGGCGACAGGAAGTCGGCCACGCCCTGGGCCCAGCCCGTGCCGCCGGCGAGCTCGGCGATGGTGGGCGGCAGGATCGTGATGGACGCCGCGAAGATGACCGGGATGACGCCCGCCATGTTCACGCGGATCGGCATGTAGGTGGTGCCGCCAGATGTCATGCGGCGTCCCACCTGCCGCTTGGCGTACTGGATCGGGATGCGCCGCACGCCCTCGTTCACGAACACGATTCCCACGACGATGGCCACCGCGATGATGCCGATGATCACGGCGGTGACCGGCGGCAGGCCGAGCCAGCCGCGGATCGCCTGGGGCAGCGCCGACACGATGGAGCAGAAGATGAGCAGCGAGATGCCGTTGCCGATGCCGTGCTGGGTGATGAGCTCGCCGATCCACATGACCAGCGTGGTGCCCGCGGTGAGCGTGATGATGATGAGGAAGGTGCGCGACCATCCCACGCCCGGCAGGGCGTCCTGCGAGCGGAAGTACATGACGTAGGCGAACGACTGCAGGAACGCCAGGCCCACCGTCATGTAGCGGGTGTACTGCGTGATCTTGGCGTAGCCCGACTCGCCCTCCTTCTGGAGGCGCTCGAGCGACGGGATCACCACGGTGAGCAGCTGCAGGATGATGCTCGCGGTGATGTACGGCATGATCCCCAGCGCGAACACGGCAAAGCGCGTGAGCGCGCCCCCCGCGAACAGGTTGAGGAAGTTCAGGATGTTGGTGGTGCCCTGGCCCTCGAGGGCGGCGGCGAGCTTCTCGGGCTCCACGCCCGGCACGGGCACGTACGAGCCGAAGCGGAACACCAGCAGCATGGCCGCGGTGAACCAGAGCTTCTTGCGCAGCTCCGGGGACCGGAGCGAGCTGAGCATGGCCTGGAGCATCAGCGGGCCTTGCCCGGGACCCTCCTACTCGCTGCCGGCGCCGCCGACCAGCTCGACGCGGCCACCGGCCGCCTCGATCTTGGCCACGGCCGCCGCAGACGCCTGATCCACCCGCACGGTGAGCGCGTGGGTGATCTCGCCGCCGGCGAGCAGCTTCACGGGGTACGCGCGGTTGGCGTTGTTCTTCACCAGGCCGACGTCCACGAGGGCCTGGGAGTCCACCGTGTCACCCGCCGCGAAGGCCTTGGCCAGCGCGCCGACGTTCACGGGCACCGAGTTCGTGCGGAACGGCCCGATGGGCATCGACTTCTTGTGGTTCGGGCCGCGCAGCTTGCCCTTCTGCATGTGGATCGGGATGGTGCCGCCGCGGTAGCCGGGGCGCGGGCCGGGGCCCGAGCGGGCGCCGGCGCCCTTCATGCCGCGACCGCAGGTCTTGCCCTTGCCCGAGCCGGGGCCACGCCCCACCCGCTTGCGGCGGTGCTTCGCGCCGGGGTTGGGGCCGAGGCTCTCGAGGCGGACCTCCTCGGGGTCCACGCCGCCGCTCACGTTGGGCTCGTCAGCTGCCACGCTGGACCTCCTCCACCTGCACGAGGTTCGCCACCTTGCGGATGGCGCCCTGGAGCGCCGGCGAGTCCTCGTGGATCGCGGTCTTGCCGATGCGGCCGAGGCCCAGCGCGCGCAGGGTGCCGCGGTGGCGCTCGGAGCTCCCGATCTGGGAGCGCACCTGGGTGATCTTCAGGGTGCTCACGCCGTGACCTCCTCCGAGGCCTCCACGGCCTCGGCCACGACGTCGGCGGCGGGCTTCGTGGACCCGCCGGAGGTGCCAAGCACCTCGGCCACGGTCTTGCCGCGCAACTCGGCCACCTGCTCCGGCGTGCGCAGGCTCTTGAGCCCGGCCACCGTGGCGGCCACGAGGTTGACGGGGTTGGTGGTGCCCAGCGACTTGCTGAGGATGTCGCGCACGCCCGCGAGCTCGAGCACCGCGCGCACCCCGCCGCCGGCGATGACGCCGGTACCCGGGGCGGCCGGCTTCAGCAGCACGCGGCCCGCGCCGTGGTGCCCGATGACCTCATGGGTGATCGTGGATCCGTAGCGCGGCACGCGGAACATGTTCTTCTTGGCGTCGTCCACGGCCTTCTGGATGGCCAGCGGCACCTCGTTGGCCTTGCCGTGGCCCACGCCCACGGCGTCCACCTCGTTGCCCACCACCACCAGGGCCGAGAACGAGAAACGGCGGCCGCCCTTCACGACCTTGGCCACGCGGTTCACCTGCACCACGCGCTCCGAAAGCTCTGCGCCCTCTGCATGCACCTTGTCGCGACTGCGCTCTGCCATGTGCCTCTTCCCCGGTCCTCTAGAACTCGAGCCCGCCCTCGCGGGCGCCGTCGGCAAGGGACTTGACCCTGCCGTGGTACAGGTAGCCGCCGCGGTCGAACACCACGCTGCTCACGCCCGCGGCCTTTCCGCGCTCGGCGATGAGCTTGCCCACCTCGGCCGCGGCCGGGCCCTTGGCCAGGCCCTTCAGCCCGGCCTCGTGTGATCCGGCAGCAGCCACGGTGTGGCCGCGGTCGTCGTCGATGAGCTGCGCGTAGATGCGCAGGTTCGAACGCGACACCGACAGGCGCGGACGCTCTGCGGTGCCATGGACCTTGCCGCGGACGCGGCGGTGACGACGCGCGCGGGCGTCCGGTGTGCTGATCTTGCCCATCTCTCCTAGGCCCTCTTCCCGACCTTGCGCCTGACGACCTCGCCCTCGTAGCGAATGCCCTTGCCCTTGTAGGGCTCCGGCGGACGCACGCGGCGGATCTCGGACGCGATCTGGCCGACCTGCTGCTTGTCGATGCCGCTGACCACGATCTGCGTGGGCTCGGGCACTCCGAACGTGATGCCCTCCGGCGGCTCGAACGTGACCGGGTGCGAGAAGCCCACGGCCAGCTCGAGGTTCTTGCCCTTGAGCTGGGCACGGTAGCCCACGCCCACCAGCTCGAGGCGGCGCTCGAAGCCCGCGGTGACGCCGGTGACCATGTTGGCCACGAGCGTGCGCGACAGCCCGTGCAGGGCGCGGTGCGGTCCGCGGTCGGTGGGACGGCTGACCACCAGGGTGCCGTCCTCCTGCGCGATGCGGATGGGCTCCACCACCACGTGCTGGAGCTCGCCCTTGGGGCCCTTGACCGAGACCTTCTGGCCCGAGATGTCCACGGTGACCCCGTCGGGGACCGGAATGGGTGCGCGTCCGATGCGGCTCACGGTCGCTCCTCCCCTACCAGACCGTGCACAGGACCTCGCCGCCGACTCCGCGGCGACGGGCCTCGTGGCCCGTGAGGAGACCCTGGGAGGTCGAGATGATGGCGACGCCCATGCCACCCAGAACCTTGGGCAGGGAGTCCTTGTCGGCGTACACGCGACGGCCGGGCTTGGACACGCGGCTGAGGCCGGTGATCACGCGGCGGCGGTCGTCGTCGTACTTGAGCTTCACGGTGAGCGTGGTGCGGGTGCCGTCGCTGCTGGACTCCCAGCCCGCGATGTAGCCCTGCTCCTCGAGCACGCGGGCGACATCGGCCTTGAGGCGGCTGCCGGGCATCTCCACGGTGTCGTGCAGCGCCATGTTGGCGTTGCGGATGCGCGTGAGCATGTCTGCGATGGGATCGGTCAGCATCGGGCTACCAGCTGGACTTCGTCATGCCGGGGATGTGGCCGGCGTGGGCCTCGTCGCGCAGGCAGATGCGGCACAGGCCGAACTTGCGGAACACCGCGCGCGAGCGACCGCACCGGTGGCACCGGGTGTATGCCTGCGTCTGGTACTTGGGAGGCCGTGAGGCCTTCACCTTGAGGGACGTCTTCGCCACGTGCTCCTGGACCTTCCTCTATCGCTTTCGACCGCGGAACTTGCGCATCTTCTTGCGCCGCCGCGCGGCGCGCTCCTCGGCGGTGTAACCCTGCTCACGGAAGGGCATGCCGAGCTCCTGCAGCAGGGCCTTGGCCTCCTCGTCGGTTGCGGCGCTCGTCGTGATGGTGACGTTGAGCCCGCGAACCGCCCCGACCTTGTCGTAGTCGATCTCCGGGAAGATCGTCTGCTCGCGCAGGCCGAGGTTGTAGTTGCCGCGCCCGTCGAACCCGTCGGGGTTGATGCCGCGGAAGTCGCGGATACGCGGGAGCGCGACCGTGTTGAGGCGGTCGAGGAACTCCCACATGCGGGCACCGCGCAGCGTGACCTTCGCGCCGATGGGCATGCCCTCGCGCAACTTGAACTGGGCGATCGACTTGCGGGCGCGGGTGATGGCCGGGCGCTGGCCCGAGATGATCGCGAGCTCCTCCACGGCGTCGTCGAGCGCCTTGGAGTTCGCCTTGGCATCGCCCACGCCCATGTTGAGCGTGATCTTCTCGATGCGCGGGTGCTGCATCGGCGACGCGTACCCGAAGCGCTCCTGCAGCTTCGGGCGCACCTCGTCCTCGTAGCGCTGCTTGAGGCGCGCGGGCGGAATTGCGGTGGCGGTCTCGGTGCTCAATCCAGGGCCTTCCCGGTGCGGGCGGACACGCGAATGCGCTCTCCGTCCTTCTCCTCGATGCGGACCCGGCAGGGCTTCTTGTCGGACGGGTCGACCGGCATGACGTTCGAGATGTGCATGGGGGCCGGCTTCTCGATGATGCCGCCCGGGTCGTCCGGCGGACGCGCCTTGGTGTGGCGCTTCACCATGTTGAGGCCCTCCACGAGCACGCGCTCGTCCTTGGGGCTCACCTCGAGCACGGTGCCGGTGCGGCCCTTGTCCTTGCCCGCGATGCACATGACCTCGTCGCCCTTCTTGATGCGCGCGGGCACTACAGCACCTCCGGCGCCAGGGAGACGATCTTCATGAACTGCTTCTCGCGCAGCTCGCGGGCCACGGGCCCGAAGATGCGGGTGCCGCGCGGGTTCTGGGCGTTGTCGATGATGACGGCCGCGTTCTCGTCGAAGGCGATGAACGTGCCGTCCTCGCGCGGGTGCGCCTTCTTGGTGCGCACCACCACGGCCTTCACCACGTCGCCCTTCTTCACCGCGCCGTTCGGCGTGGCCTGCTTGACGGTGGCCACGATGGTGTCGCCCACGTGGGCGTACCGGCGCTTGCTGCCACCGAGCACGCGGATGCACAGGAGCTCCCTGGCCCCCGTGTTGTCCGCGACGCGGAGTCGTGATTCGTTCTGGATCATCGCGTGCTCCTAGCGGGCCTTCTCGACGATCTCGACGAGGCGCCAGCGCTTCTGCTTGGACGTCGGGCGGGTCTCCACCACGCGCACCACGTCGCCCACGCCGGCCTCGTTGCGCTCGTCGTGCGCGTGCAGCTTCGACGAGCTGCGCACGGTCTTGCCGTAGATCGGGTGACGGCGCGAGGTGTCCACGCGCACGGTGATGGTGCGGTCACGGGCGTCGCTGGTGACGATGCCCTGGCGCACCTTGCGCTGGGCCACGCTCTGCTGGGGCGTCTCAGCCATTCGCCATCTCCTCCTGGGCGATCTCACGCTCGCGGGCAACCGTGAGGATCTGCGCGATCTCGCGCTTGCGCACGCCGATCTCGCTCGTGCGCTCCAGCGCGCCGGTGGGCAGCTGGAAGCGCAGGTTGAAGAGCGCCTGGCGCGACTCCTCGAGCCTGAGGGCGAGCTGGTCGTCTGACAGCTCGCGGAGTTCACTGGCCTTCTGGGTCGGCATTGCCTAGGCGTCCTCGCGCGTCACGAACTTGCACTTCACGGGCAGCTTCATCGCGGCGAGGCGCATGGCCTCGCGCGCGGTCTCCTCGTCAACGCCCGAGAGCTCGAACATCACCTTGCCGGGCTTCACCACGGCCACCCACGACTCGGGCGAGCCCTTGCCCGATCCCATGCGGGTCTCGGCAGGCTTCTTGGTGACGGGAAGGTGCGGGAACAGGTTGATCCACACCTTGCCCTGGCGCTTGATGTAGCGGGTCATGGCCACGCGGGCGCTCTCGATCTGGCGGTTGGTGATCCAGCCGTTCTCGAGCGACTTCAGGCCGTACTGCCCGAAGTGGACTTCCTGGTTCCCCTTGGCCTCGCCACGGCGACGGCCGCGGTGCGCCTTGCGGTACTTGGTGCGCTTGGGCATCAACATGGGCTACCTCGATCCCTCTGCCGGGGCGCCGCCGCCCTGGCCGCCGCGACCCTGGCCACCACGGCCCTGGCCGCCGCCGCCCTGGCCACCCTGCCCGCCACGGCCACGGCCGTCGCGACGCGGGCGCCGCGGGGGCGGAGCGTCGAGCTCGTTGCTGCGGCCGCGGGCGTCCACGACGCCCTCGGGCAGCACCTCGCCCTTGTTGATCCACACCTTCACGCCGATGCGGCCGAAGGTGGTCTTGGCCTCGGCGAAGCCATAGTCGATGTCCGCGCGCAGGGTGTGCAGCGGCACGCGGCCGTCGGAGTAGTGCTCCGAGCGCGACATCTCCGAACCGCCCAGGCGGCCACCGCACTGGATCTTGGCGCCCTGGGCACCGGAGCGCATGGCCGACGTGAGCGCGCGCTTCATGGCGCGGCGGAACGACACGCGGTTCTCGAGCTGCTCGGCGATCGACTGCGCCACGAGGGCGGCGTCGAGCTCCGGGCGCTTGATCTCGTTGATGTTGATCTGGATCTGCTTGCCGGTGAGCTGGTTGAGCTCGCGGCGCAGGGCGTCCACCTCGGAACCGCTCTTGCCGATCACGATGCCCGGGCGGGCCGTGTAGATGTCGACGGTGAGCTTGGTGGCGTCCTTGCGGATCTGGATGTCCGACAGGCCGGCGTGGCTGAGCTTGCGGGTGATGTGGTCGCGCACGGCGCGGTCCTCATCGAGGTACGCGGCGTAGTCGCGCTCGGTGTACCAGTTGCTCTTCCAGCCCTGGAGGATCCCGATGCGGAATCCGGTGGGGTTGACCTTCTGGCCCATCAGGCACGTCCCTCCGCCTCGGAGCCATACGGGCCAAGGCCAATCGTGATGTGGCAGGTGCGCTTGTTGATGCGCGACGCACGGCCCTGGGCACGCGGGCGGAAGCGCCGCATGGTGGGACCCTCGTCAATGGTGACGCGCGTGAGGTAGAGCTCGCGCACGTCGAGTCCGGCGTTGTGGTCGGCGTTGGCCATGGCCGACTCCAGCACCTTGCGGATCGGCTCGGCGGCGGCGCGGGTGGAGAACGCCAGGATGGCCTGGGCCTCGGGCACGGACTTTCCGCGGATGAGGTCGGCGACCAGGCGCCCCTTGCGGGCCGACACGCGCACGAACTTGGCCGTGGCCTGGGGACGCGCGGGCTTGCGGTTGCGCACCTTGTCGGAGCGCGCGGGCTCGTTGGTGGTGGCCTCGGGGGCCTCCACCTCAGTGCCCTCGGCGTCGGTGGCCTCCACGTCGGGAGCCTCCGCCTCGGTTGCCTCTGCTGTGGTCTCGGTGCTCACGTCAGCGCCTCGAGGTCTGGCGGTCGTCGCCGTGGCCCTTGTAGCTGCGGGTGGGCGCGAACTCACCCAGCTTGTGGCCCACCATGCTCTCGGAGATGAACACGGGAACGTGCTTGCGGCCGTCGTGCACGGCGATCGTGTGGCCCACCATCTCCGGGAAGATCGTGGACGACCGCGACCAGGTGCGCAGCATGCGCTTCTCGTTCGAGGTGTTCATCTCCTCGATGCGGGCAATCAGCTTGGGGTCGACGAACGGACCCTTCTTGAGGCTTCTGCTCATCGGCCTTCCGTGTGCTTTCCGCGCTTGCGACCGCGGACGATCAGCTTCTGGCTCGCCTTCTTCGGGTCACGCGTGCGGTGACCGTTGGTCGGCTTGCCCCAGGGGGTCACCGGGTGGCGACCCGAGTTGCTCTTGCCCTCGCCGCCGCCGTGCGGGTGGTCCACCGGGTTCATGGCGGAACCGCGGACGGTCGGGCGCACGCCGCGCCAGCGGCTGCGGCCGGCCTTGCCCCCCACCTCGTTCGAGTGCGAGGAGTTGCCCAGCTGGCCCACGGTGGCGCGGCAGTCGATGTGCACCATGCGCATCTCGGTGCTCGGCAGGCGCAGCGTGGCGTAGTCGCCCTCCTTCGCCACGAGCTGGGCGCCGGTGCCGGCCGAGCGGCACAGCTGGCCGCCACGGCCGATCTGCAACTCGACGTTGTGCACGATCGTTCCCGTCGGGATGTCGCGCAACGCCAGGGCGTTGCCGGGGCGGATGTCCGCGCCGGGGCCGCTCATGACGGTGTCGCCCACCTCGAGCCGCTGCGGCGCGAGGATGTAGCGCTTCTCGCCATCGGCGTAGTGCAGCAGCGCGATGCGGGCGGTGCGGTTGGGGTCGTACTCGATCGCGGCCACGCGCGCGGGCACGCCGTCCTTGGTGCGCTTGAAGTCGATCACCCGGTAGCGGCGCTTGTGCCCGCCGCCCTTGTGCCGGGTGGTGATGCGACCATTGTTGTTGCGCCCGCCGGTCTTGTGGATGGGCTCGAGCAGCGACTTCTCGGGCGTGCTCTTGGTGACCTCGGCGAAGTCGGAGCTGGCGACGAAGCGCCGGCCCGGCGAGGTGGGCTTGTGCTTGCGGATACCCATCAGGCGCCCTCGAAGACGTCGATGGAGTCGCCGGGCACGAGCTCGACGATGGCCTTCTTCCAGCCCGGGCGGGTGCCCATGCTGCGCCCGCGCCGCTTGGGCTTGGGCTGCACCTTGATGATGCGCACGTCGGTGACCGTGACGTCGAAGAGTTCCTCGACGGCCTGGCGGATCTCCACCTTGTGGGCTTCATCCAGCACGCGGAAGGTGTACTGGTTGTGCGCCTGCACGAGCAGGTAGCTCTTCTCGGAGACCACGGGGCTCACGATGGCGCGGCGAACGTCGCCGCGAAGGTCGTTGCCGGTGCTCACGCGTCATCCCCCCCGGCGTCGGCGGCGGGAGCGGCAGCGCCGTTCCAGCGGTCCCACACCTCGGACTCCACCAGCACGGAGCGGCCGGCCATGATGTCCACGGTCTCGGTGTCGCGGGCCTCGAGCACGCGCACGTCACGCATGTTGCGGAACGACAGCGCCACGGGCGACGACGACTCGGTCACCACCACCAGCAGCGGACGGGCCGCGAGCTCGGCGGGCGCCTTGGAGAGGTACTCGGCGGCGCGCTTGGTGGATGGCGCGTCCCAGTCGGTGGCGCCCATCACGGCGATGGTGCCGCGCTCCACGTGCGCCTTGACGGCCGAGCGGAACGCCTGGCGGTACGCCTTGCGGTTCACCTTGCCGCCGTAGCTGCGCGGGTGCGGGCCGAACGTGATGCCACCGCCGGTCCAGATGGGTGAGCGGTTCGAGCCTGCGCGGGCACGGCCGGTGCCCTTCTGGCGCCAGGGCTTCTTGCCGCCGCCGCGGACGTCGCTGCGGGTCTTGGTGCTGGCGGTACCGGCGCGGCGCCATGCCATCTCGGCCGTGACGACCTCGTGGATCAGGTGCGGCTTGATGGCCTGGGCCTCCAGCTCGGCGCCGAGGGCGGCCGAGCCGGATGCCTTGCCGGTCTTGGTGAGCTTGTGCGCCGCCATCAGTCGGGCCTCACGTAGACGATCGAGCCGACGGCGCCGGGCACCGCGCCCTTGACGAGCAGGATGTTGCGCTCGGGATCGCGGTCGACCACCTGCAGGCCGCGCTGGGTGACCTGGCGCGCGCCCATGTGGCCGGCCATGCGCATGCCCTTGAACACGCGCGCGGGGTAGGCGGCGGCGCCGATGGAACCCGGGCGGCGCACGTTGTGCGAGCCGTGGCTCTTGGGGCCGCTCGCGAAGTTGTGGCGCTTGATCGTGCCGGCGAAGCCCTTGCCCTTCGAGGTGCCGGTCACCTTCACGTACGAGCCGGGCACGAAGCGGTCGACGGTGACGAACTGGCCCTCGGTGAGCTCCTCGCCATCCTCCAGGCCGAGGTCGGCGGGCGAGAACTCGTGCAGGTGGCGCACCAGCGGCGCGCCGGCCTTCTCGAGGTGGCCCTGCTCGGGCTTGTTGATGTGCTTCGCCTTGGCCGCGCCGAAGCCCAGCTGCACGGCGGAGTAGCCGTCGCGCTCGTCGGTCTTCACCTGCACCACGGGACAGGGGCCGGCCTCGATGACGGTGAGCGGAACCCGCGCGCCGTCCTCGGCGAAGATCTGGGTCATTCCGACCTTGCGTCCGATGATCGCAGCCATGGTCAGACCTTGATCTCGATGTCGACGCCGGCGGGCAGGTCGAGGCGCATGAGCGAGTCGACCGTCTTGGGGGTGGGCGAGAAGATGTCGATGAGGCGCTTGTGGGTGCGCACCTCGAAGTGCTCCCGCGAGTCCTTGTCCTTGAACGGGCCCTTGATGACGCAGTAGCGATGGCACTCGGTGGGGAGCGGCACCGGTCCGGAGATGGTCGCGCCACTCCGCTGGGCCGTCTCCACGATGGAGGCCGCGCTCTTGTCGATCAGCTCATGGTCATAGGCCTTGAGCCTGATTCGGATCTTGTTCTGCGTGATCAAGGTTCGGTCTTCTCGTTCTGCGTCGTCGGGTACTGCTCGGGGAAAGCGAGGGCCCCGCCCCCCAGGATCGGGGTGACGGGGCCCGTACTGCCAGTGCTGCTACTCCAGGATCTGCTCCACGACCCCGGCGCCCACGGTGCGGCCGCCCTCGCGAATGGCGAAGCGGAGGCCGTCCTCCATGGCGATCGGGACGATGAGCTCCACCTCGAGCACGGCGTTGTCGCCCGGCATGATCATCTCGGCCCCGTCGAGGAGCTGGATGACGCCGGTCACGTCGGTCGTGCGGAAGTAGAACTGCGGGCGGTAGCCGTTGACGAACGGCGTGTGGCGGCCGCCCTCCTCCTTGGAGAGCACGTACACCTGCGCCTTGAACTTCGTGTGCGGCGTGATGCTGCCGGGAGCGGCGAGCACCTGGCCGCGCTGGATGTCCTCGCGCTTGACGCCGCGCAGCAGCGCGCCGATGTTGTCGCCGGCCTGGCCCTGGTCGAGCAGCTTGCGGAACATCTCGACGCCGGTGACGACGGTCTTCTCAATCTCGGCCTGCATGCCGACGACCTCGACCTCGTCGTTGACGTTGATGATGCCGCGCTCCACGCGACCGGTGGCGACGGTGCCGCGACCGGTGATGGTGAAGACGTCCTCCACGGGCATCAGGAACGGCTTGTCCACGTCGCGCTCGGGGAGCGGCACGTAGTCGTCCACGGCCTGCATCAGCTCGAGGATCTGCTCCTGGGCTGCGGCGTCGCCGTTGAGGGCGTTGAGCGCCGAGACCTTGACGACGGGGATGTCGTCACCCGGGAACTCGTACTCGCTGAGCAGCTCACGGACCTCGAGCTCCACGAGCTCGAGCAGCTCCTCGTCGTCCACCATGTCGGCCTTGTTGAGGGCCACCACGATGTACGGCACGCCCACCTGGCGGGCGAGCAGGATGTGCTCACGGGTCTGCGGCATCGGGCCGTCTGCGGCCGACACCACCAGGATCGCCCCGTCCATCTGGGCGGCACCCGTGATCATGTTTTTGATGTAGTCAGCGTGACCCGGGCAGTCGACGTGGGCGTAGTGACGGCCCTCCGTCTCGTACTCCACGTGCGAGGTCGCGATGGTGATGCCGCGCTCGCGCTCCTCGGGGGCGTTGTCGATCTCATCGAAGCTGCGCACCTCGCCGCCGTACTTCTGGCCGAGCGTCTGGGTGATGGCAGCAGTGAGGGTCGTCTTGCCGTGGTCGACGTGACCGATGGTGCCCACGTTCACGTGGGGCTTCGAGCGGTCGAACTTCTCCTTCGCCATCCCATGCTCCTCATGCGCGTCCGAGCGGGCGTGCGACCATCGGGGTCGCCGCCCGCCTGTGCTTCCGAAAAGGCCCTCTCATGCAACGCGCGGCCACGTTTGGCCGCGCGCTAGAAGGCCGTTGCTCTCGCGAGCCGGGGGAACATAGCACGCGATGGCCGGCTCGCAAGCGCGACTTCGGTGAGCCGTCGGGCATAGCATCGGGCACGTGGATACCGCACGCCATGCGCTGCTGGATCTCGCCCGCGAGGCACGGGGCGATGTACGCGCCGATGCCGCCACGCGCGAGCTCTATGCCGTGGACGCCAGCCTGTACCGCCGGGTGCCCGTGGGAGCACTGCTGGCGGCGCACGAGGACGACCTCGCGCTGGCCGTGGATTGCTGCGCGCGGCACGGCATACCCCTCACCATGCGGGGTGCGGGCACGAGCCTTGCAGGGCAGTCGGTGGGCCGGGGCCTGGTTGTCGACTGCTCGCGCCTGCGCGACATCGAGGTGGATGCCGCATCGATGACCGCCCGCGTGGGGCCCGGCGTGGTGCTCGACGACCTCAACCGCGCGGCCGCCGCGCACGGGCTGATGTTCGGGCCCGACGTCGCCACCGGAAGCCGGGCCACCCTCGGCGGGATGATCGGCAACAACTCCGCGGGCGCGCGGTCGATCGTCTACGGCATGACCGCCGACAACCTCGTGGAGCTCGACGTGGTGCTGGCCGACGGCACGCAGGCGTCGCTCGCGAAGGGCGGGCAGGCGCCGCCGGCGCTCGAGGCGGCGCGGGCGCTCGCCACCGACCAGGGCTTTCCGGCCCTCATGCGCCGGGTGTCGGGGTACGCGCTTGATCGCCTGGTCGGCCCCGACCCCGACTGGCCGGCGTTCCTCTCGGGCAGCGAGGGCACGCTGGCGGTGATGCGCTCGGCTGTGGTGCGCCTGCTGCCGATGGCCCCGGAGCGCGCGCTGGCAATCATCCCCTACCCCGACGTCGACTCCGCGCTGGGCGCCGTGCCCGGCCTCATCGGCACCGGTCCATCGGCCATCGAGCTCATGGATGCCTCGCTGGTGGATCCCTCCAATCGCCAGCCCGCCGAGCGCGCGCTGCTGGGGATCGTGGGGCGAGCCCCCGCGATGCTGGTGGTGGAGTACTCGGGCGAGGTGGGTGAGGCCACGGGGAAGGCCCGGGCGCTGGCGGGCGCCACGGTGATCGACGACCCGGGCGACCAGGCCGCGGTGTGGACGATCCGGCGCACCGGAATCGCCCGCGCGCTTCGCACCGAGGGCGACGAGAAGCCCATCCCCTTCATCGAGGACCCGGCCGTGCCGCCCGAGGCCCTGGAGTCGTTCGCGCGCGAGGTGCGCGCAGTGCTGGCCGAGGAGGGCATGGGCGATGCGGTCTGGTACGGCCACGCGAGCGTGGGCTGCCTGCATATCCGCCCGATGGTCGACCTGCGCCAGCCGGGTGCCCCGGCACAGGTGCGACGGGTGGCCGAGGCCGTAGCCGACATCGTGGCCGCGCATGGTGGATCGCTGTCGGGCGAGCACGGCGACGGGCGCCTGCGCGGCGAGCTGCTGCCGCGCATGTACGACGCCGACCTGCTCAGGCGCTTCGACGAGGTCAAGCGCGCGCTCGACCCCGCGGGCATCCTCAACCCGGGCATCATCACCGACCCCGATCCGCTGGATGAGGGGCTGCGCATCGCGGCGTCCCCTCCCCTGCGCCACATCAGCACCGCGGTGTCGTTCGACGCCGTGGGCGGCCTGCAGCGCGCGGCCGAGGCCTGCAACGGCAACGGCCAGTGCCGCCGGTCGGATGCCGTGATGTGCCCGTCGTACCAGGCACTGCATGACGAGCGGCACTCCACCCGCGGGCGCGCCGTGCTGCTGCGCGCCGCGATCGAGGGCAACCTCGACCTGGGCCTTGCCGACCCGGGCTTGGCCGAGGCGCTCGACCTGTGCCTGTCGTGCCGGGCCTGCGCCACCGAGTGCCCGGCCGGCGTGGACATGTCGCGCCTGAAGGTGGAGGCCATGGTGCACCGGCACGCCGAGCAGCGCCCCTCCCCCGCCGTGCTGGCCGCCGCCCACGCTCACGACCTCATGCGGGCCGGATCACGGTCGCCGCGCCTGGCCCGGCGCATGGCCGGCCTGGCGCAGGGGCGCCTGGGCCGTGAGGCCCCGGTGCCCGTGCGCGAGTGGCGCCCGCCCGCGCCCACGGGCCACGGCACCCCGATCGGCCTGTTCGCCGACACCTGGACGCGCTTCCTGCACCCGCCGATCGGTGACGCCGCCGTGCGCGTGCTCGGCGCCGCGGGCGCGCGCGCCGAGGTGCTCTCGGGTGGGTGCTGCGGCCGCCCCGCGCTGTCGCAGGGCATGCCCGACCTGGCCCGCGCGCAGGGGCTCAAGGTGCTGCGCGCGCTCGCGCCCTACGCCATGGCGGGGCACCCCATCGTGGTGCTCGAGCCCTCGTGCCTGTCGATGCTGGCGTCCGACCTTCCGTGGGTGCTGCCCGATGACCCCCGCGCCCAGTGGGTGGCCGATGCCGTGGTCTCGTTCGAGCAGGCGGTGGTGGACCTGGGCCTCGAGGTGCCCGGCATGCGCGACGCCCCGCTGGTGCACCGCCACTGCCACGCCCGCGCCGACGGCGACACCGCGGCCGTTGCCGCCATGGGACCGGGCGCGCATGCCACCGATGCCGGCTGCTGCGGCATGGCCGGCGCCTTCGGCTACCTGCATCCCGAGGTGTCGCGCCTCATCGGCGAGGACGGCCTGGCGCCCGAGGTGCGCGCCTCAGGAGCCCCGATGGTGGCCGCGGGCGTGAGCTGCCGCGAGCAGATCCGTGACCTCACCGGCCGGCACGCCGATCACCCCGCCGTGCACCTGGACCGCCTGCTGCACGAGTAGGGCGCGAACGACGGGGGGCCGCGTGAAAGCGGCCCCCCGGGAACATCATGCTGCGGCGGGCGTCAGTCGCTCGCCGCGCCCACCTTCGCCTTGATCTCCTCGGAGATGCTCTGGGGCACCTCGGCGTAGTGGTCGAACTGCATGGTGAAGGTGGCGCGACCCTGGGTGGCCGAGCGCACGGAGGTGGCGTAGCCGAACATCTCCGACAGCGGCACCTGGGCCTGGATGGTTCCGGTGGTGCCCTTCTCCTCCATGCCGCCGATGCGACCGCGGCGACCGTTGAGGTCGCCCACCACCGTGCCCATGAACTCGGTGGGGCACACGACCTCCACGGCCATGAGCGGCTCGAGCAGGCACGGGCTGGCGCGCTTGGCGGCCTCGCGGATTGCCATGGAGCCGGCGATCTTGAAGGCGCCCTCGTTGGAGTCGACGTCGTGGTACGAGCCGTCGATGAGCTCCACCTTCACGTCCACCATCGGGTACCCGGCCACCACGCCGCCCTCGAGGGCCTCCTTGATGCCCTCGTCGACGGCCGGGATGTACTCCTTCGGAATGGACCCACCCACGGTCTTGTTCTCGAACTCGTAGCCCTTGCCGGGCTCGTTGGGCTCGACCGAGATGTACACGTGGCCGTACTGGCCGCGACCGCCGGACTGGCGCACGAAGCGGCCCTCCACCTTCTCGACGCGCTTGCGGATGGTCTCGCGGTAGGCCACCTGGGGCGCGCCCACGTTGGCGTCCACGCTGAACTCGCGCATGAGGCGGTCGACGATGATCTCAAGGTGCAGCTCGCCCATGCCGGCGATGACCGTCTGGCCGGTCTCCTCGTCGGTGCGCACGCGGAAGGTCGGGTCCTCGTCCTGCAGGCGCTGCAGGGCGGTGGAGAGCTTCTCCTGGTCGGCCTTCGTCTTGGGCTCGATGGCCAGGCGGATCACCGGGTCGGGGAAGGTCATCTCCTCGAGCACCACCGGGTCGGCGGGATCGCAGAGGGTGTCCCCCGTGGTGGTGCTCTTGAGGCCCACCGCGGCCACGATGTCGCCGGCCGAGGCGCTCTCGGCCTCCTCGCGGTGGTTGGCGTGCATCATCAGCAGGCGGCCGATGCGCTCCTTGCGCTCGCCCTTGGTGGCATTGATGATGCCGTCGCCCGCGTTGATGGAGCCGGAGTACACGCGCAGGAAGGTGAGGCGGCCCACGTAGGGGTCGCTCATCACCTTGAAGGCGAGCGCGGAGAACGGCGCCGACGGGTCGGCCGGGCGCTCCACCTCTTCCCCTCGGTCGTCCACGCCCTCTGCGGGCGGGACGTCCAGCGGCGACGGCATGAAGTCGACCACGGCGTCCAGCAGCGGCTGCACGCCCTTGTTCTTGAACGACGACCCGCAGAGCACCGGGGTCATGTCGATGGCCAGCACCGCGGTGCGGATGGCCTTCTTCATGAGCTCGGGCGTGATGTCGTTGCCCTCGAGGTAGGCCTCGGCGAGCTCGTCGTCGCTGTCGGCGAGGGCCTCGATGAGCTGCTCGCGCGCGACCTCGGCGTCGGTGACCATGGCCTCGGGGATCGGGCCCACCTCCACCTCGGTGCCGAGGTCGTCCTTGTAGGTGGTGGCGGCCATCTCGACGAGGTCGACGATGCCGGCGAAGTCGGCCTCGGCGCCGATGGGCAGCTGGATCGGCACGGCGCGGGCGCCCAGGCGGTCGATCATGGTCTGGACGGCGGCGTCGAAGTCGGCGCCGATGCGATCCATCTTGTTGACGTACGCGATGCGCGGCACGCGGTAGCGGTCGGCCTGGCGCCACACGGTCTCGGACTGCGGCTCCACGCCGGCCACCGAGTCGAAAACGGCGACGGCGCCGTCGAGAACGCGCAGCGAGCGCTCCACCTCGACGGTGAAGTCGACGTGGCCCGGGGTGTCGATGATGTTGATGCGGTGGTCGCGCCAGAAGCACGTGGTGGCGGCGGACGTGATGGTGATTCCGCGCTCCTGCTCCTGCTCCATCCAGTCCATCGTCGCGGCGCCCTCATGCACCTCGCCGATGCGGTGGGTACGACCGGTGTAGTAGAGGATGCGCTCGGTCGTCGTGGTCTTGCCCGCATCGATGTGGGCCATGATCCCGATGTTCCGGGTGTCCTCGAGCGGAACCTTCTTCTCAGACACTGAATCTCACCTGTCCGTAACGATGTGGCACGGGGAACCGACTCCCCCGCGACGTCTCTCTGTATGCAAGCCCACCCCGGCCGGATTCGGCCGGGGAACGGGCGCTACCAGCGGTAGTGCGCGAAGGCCTTGTTGGCCTGCGCCATCCGGTAGAGGTCATCCTTGCGCTTGAAGGCGCCGCCCTGCGAACCGAGGGCGTCGAGCAGCTCGTTGGCGAGGCGCTCGCTCATCTGCTTCTCGCGGCGCTGCCGCGCGAAGAGCACGATCCACCGGATGGCCAGGGTGCGGCCGCGGCGCGACGGCACCTCGATGGGCACCTGGTAGGTGGCGCCACCCACGCGGCGGCTCTTCACCTCGAGCGCCGGCGTGACGTTGCGGATGGCCTCCTCCATCACCTGCACGGGGTCGCGACCGGTGCGCTCGCGAATGCGCTCGAGCGCGTCGTACACGGTGCGCTCGGCCACCGACTTCTTGCCGGCCGAGAGGACCTTGTTGATGAGCTGCGTCACGACGACGTTGTCGTAGACGGGGTCCGGGATGAGCGGACGGCGTGTGATTGCTGCGCGGCGGGGCATCTGCCTACTTCGGTGTCTTGGCGCCGTACTTCGAGCGCGCCTGCTTGCGGTCGGAAACGCCTGCGGTGTCGAGCGCGGCGCGGATGACCTTGTACCGGACGCCCGGAAGGTCCTTCACGCGGCCTCCGCGCACGAGCACCACGGAGTGCTCCTGGAGGTTGTGGCCCTCGCCGGGGATGTAGCTCGTGACCTCCATCCCGTTGGTGAGCCGCACGCGCGCCACCTTGCGCAGCGCCGAGTTCGGCTTCTTCGGGGTGGTGGTGTAGACCCTCGTGCACACCCCGCGCTTCTGCGGGGCCCCGCGCAGGGCGGGCGTGGAGGTCTTGGTCGCCTTGGGCTTGCGGCCCTTGCGGACCATCTGGTTGATCGTTGGCACGAGCCTCTTCCGGACTGTGGGCGTGTCGAATCGGTCGCCCCGGCGGGCGAGCGGTCCGGGACCGTATCACGGCGAATAGGGCCGTCCAACACCGCTCGGGCGCGATCCGGCGCGCGAAAGCGCCACCGCAGAGCCCACAAGGGCCAGCAGCGCCGCCGCCGACAGCACGAGGGCCTGCCAGGTGAGCACCGGACCGAGCACCGGATAGAACGTGAAGCCGATGGCTCCGGCCGCGATGGCCCACGCGACCACCCCGGCGAGCAGCACCGACATTCCCAGCGTGACGTTCTCGCCGACGTCGCGCGGGCGCTCGGGGAGGCGCGTGCGGCGCCCCTCGCCATACCCGCGCGCGGCCATGGCCTCGGCGGCATCGAGGCCGCGCTCGAGGGCCGATCCCACCAGCGGGAGCGCCAGTGGTGCGGCCGCGCGTGCCCGCTGCATGCGCGATCCGGTGGTGAGCCCCACCCCGCGCAGCCGGGCCGTCTCGGCGATGGCCCGGGCGTCGCGGCGCATGGTCGGCACCAGGCGCGCGGCCAGGGCCGATACCAGGGCAGATCGCGGGGCCACGCGCCCGAGGCCGGCCAGCATGCGGTCGGGGTCGGCCCATGCGAACAGCGCGGCGGCGAGCGCGATGGTGGCGAGCACCCGCAGGGCGGCCGCGGCCCCGGCCACGAGTTCCTCGGCCGTGATCTCGCCGCTGAGCGGCGGCGGCACGGGGATGTCCACGAGCACCAGGTCGCCCTGTCCCGACACCAGCGGAGTGAGCAGGAACACCCCGATGGCCGACACCAACGCGGCCACCACCACCAGGCGTCCGGGGCTGCCGGGCGCCATGCGAAGCAGCACGATGGCGCCCACGGCCAGGGCGGCGAGCACCAGCGGCTGGTCGGTGGTGAAGGCCAGCACCCCGGCGGCCAGCACCAGTAGCACCACGGGCAGCGGCGCGCGGTCGCCCGCGACGGGCGCGCTCACGACGTCGGCGCCGGGCGGGTGAGCACCAGGTCGGCGTCGGTGCGCAGCGACGCGAAGCCATCGAGCTCGGTGTGCATCACCCACCTCACGGGCATCTCGAGCTCGGGTGACCACCACACGCGGTCATTGCGCGTGCCCGCGAGGGGCCCCGTCACGGTGCCGCGCTTGTCGATCACCAGCACGCGCACCTGCGTGCCGTCGACATCGAGGGCATCGGCCCGGAGCACCCGGGCCCGCGTGACCACCCGCACCTCGTCCATCATGTAGCGCTCGGTCCACGAATCACCCGGCTCCATGGCCGCGGGGTAGACCAGCGGCGGGGGCTTCAGCATCTGGCGGTCGTCGCGCCCCAGGCCGGTGACCTTCACGCTCGTCACGCGCTCCTCGAGGCGCTCGCCGGCAGGCGTGACGCGCAGTCGCGATGCCTCCACGTGCTCCTCGCTCAGCGCCAGCGTGCGCCAGAAGCCCTTCGGGGCCGACCGCACCACGATCTGCGCCTCGGCGGGCAGGCGGCGATCGATCGTGACGGGCCCGATGCCCACGGTCTCGTCGCCGGAGGCACGGTAGGTCCACACGCCCGACCGCGGGGCACCGGCCACGGCGGGCGCCGTATCCGACCCGTAATCACGGCTCGCGGCCTGCTCGGACACCGGCGTGCTGCTGCCGGCCTGCGACCACCACCAGGCCCCGAGCCCGATCAGCACGAGGGCGATGATCAGGGGAATGAGGATGACGGGACGAGCAAGCCGGGACACGATGTGGCGATCGTAGGACAGCGCCGCGAGCGGGGAAGGAGATCGGTCGCAAGCGTCGACGCACCGAGCCCGAAACGGGCATTTCCCACGCGGGCGGGCGGCGCACCTAGCGTGCCCTCCCCATGCCCCGCCCACTGCTCAATTCGCCCTGCCCCTGCGCGGCCTGCGGCCGCCGCCGCGAGGCCCGCCACGGCCGGCGCGGTCGCGCCATGTGGATCGGCCTCGTGGGCCTTCTCGCGTGCTCGGTGCCGCTCGCCGCGGCCCTGCCCGACCGCGAGGTGCCCAGCCAGCCGGTGCCGCAGGCCCCCGTGAACATGGTGATCCCCAGGGAGCCCGTGCTGGTGCCGCAGACCATCGAGGTGACGGGCGAGGACGGCGGGGCGATCATCGACTGGCGCGAGAGCGTGCCGGACGGCTCGCCCAATGGCGGGCGCCTGACGGGTGCCGTGCGGCTGCCGGCATCGGGCACCGGCTACTACACGTACGACCCGCGCACCCAGCGCGAGCCGGGCGGGCTCGAGACGCGCTGGGGCACCGCGCGCCTGGTGCGCGAGGTGGTGGAGCTCGGCGCATGGTGGGCGAAGGCCAACCCGGGCGCCGGGCCGCTGGGCATCGGCGACCTCTCGCGCCGGAGCGGCGGCCGCATCGACGGGCACTCGTCGCACCAGAACGGGCTCGACGTGGACATCCGGCTGCCGCGCCGCGATCGCGAGCGCGGCGCCGCCAACCCCGGCAACTACGACCGGGCGCTCACCCAGCAGGTGATCGACCGCCTGGTGGCGCAGGGAGCCGACCTGGTGCTCATCGGTCCGTCGCTCGACCTGCGCGGGCCGGCCGGCGTGGTGGTGCGGTGGCCGAACCACGACGACCACCTGCACGTGCGCTTCCCGGGCTGACCGCCCGGTGCGTGCACGCCCGCGCGTGATCCCCGCCCGACGCCGCTAGGGTAGGCGCCCATGGGCCCCCTCATCCTCATTCCCGCCGACTTCTGGTCGGAGTCGTTCCCCGTGGTGGACGCCTTCCAGGAGCGCGTGCGCCAGACGGGCATCGGCACGATCCAGATCGCCCTGGTGGCGTTCCTCGTGACCTTCCTCATCACGCGCGGCATCACGTGGTCGATCAAGCATGGCAAGGGCCCGTTCGGCGACGTCTCGGTGGGCGGAACGCACATCCATCACCTGGTGCCGGGAATCATCCTGCTGCTGGTCACGGGCACGGTGGGAATCGCCATCGACTGGCAGCCCGGTGGCTTGGCGGGGCTCATCGTGCCCACGTTCTTCGGCATCGGCGCGGCGCTCACCCTCGACGAGTTCGCCCTGTGGCTCACGCTGAAGGACGTGTACTGGTCGAAGGAGGGCCGGCGGTCGGTGGATGCCGTGATCGTGCTGCTCGCGGTGCTGGCGCTGGCCGCGCTGGGAATCCCGTTCTGGGTGGACATCTGGAACAACTCGGACATCACGGGCAACTGGATCGTCGGCACCTGGCACATCCTCGCGGCGACCTTCTGCGTGGTCACGTTCCTCAAGGGGAAATGGACCTTCGCCTTCGTGGGCTTCCTCTTCTGGCCGCTGGCCTTCATCGGTGCCGTGCGCCTGGCCCGCCCCAGCTCGTGGTGGGCGCGCAAGTTCTACGGCGTGCGCCGCATGACCCGCTCTGAGGCCCGCTACCCGGGCGACCACCGCGTGCCCACGTGGTTCTGGCAGCGCCACCGCAAGAAGAAGCAGGAGACCGCCGCCGGGACGTGATCCCGGCGGCGACCCCCCCGCTGCGCGATTACTGCTCGGCGCCGTCCTCGTCGGCCTCGGGGGCCGGCTCGGGCTCGGGCTCGAACGAGTAGGTGCCGCTGGCGTCCACGAGGCCCACGAGGTCGTCGACGTCCTCCTCCACGAGCGAGAAGGGCTCGTCGAGGTCGAACTCCAGCAGCGCCGGGGCGCGCCGGATGGGCTCGATCTCCAGCTGGCGGTACCTGCGAAGGCCCGTGGCCGCCGGGATGAGCTTGCCGATGATCACGTTCTCCTTCAGGCCGCGCAGGTGGTCCACCTTGCCCTCGAGCGCCGCGTCGGTGAGCACCTTCGTGGTCTCCTGGAAGGAGGCCGCCGACAGGAACGACTCGGTGGCGAGTGAGGCCTTGGTGATGCCCAGGATGAGCGGCACGTAACGCGCCATGGCCGAGTCGAGCAGCTCCTCGGTCTCCCCGGCCGTGCGCTTCACCTTCGTGCGGCTGCGCTGCAGCTTCTCGGCCGCCGCCAGGCGCACGCGCTGGTTCTCGCGGAAGAGGACCGGCTTGTCCACCAGCTGGCCGGGCAGGAAGTTGGTGTCGCCCGGATCCTCGATGCGCACCTTGCGCAGCATCTGGCGCACGATGACCTCGATGTGCTTGTCGTTGATCTCCACTCCCTGCGAGCGGTAGACCTCCTGCACCTGCGCCACGAGGTAGGCCTCGGTCTTGGTGGCGCGGTCGCCCGCTCCCCAGCCCGGGCCCGTGAGCGACACGCCGTCGCGCACGTGCATGCCCTTGTGGATCGGCGGAGCCGGGCGGTCGAGCGGCACCCGCAGGTGACGCACCTCCACGCCGTCCTCGGCCTTGACCTCCACCTTGATCACGCGGGCGCCCTTGTCGGTGCGGCCGTCCGACACCGACTTGATGGTTCCGGTGATGCCCAGGTCGAGGCCGGCGTGCGCCTCGAGGATGTCACTCGGGAAGGCGGATCCGTCGGTGAGCAGGTCACCGGCCTCCACCCACGAGCCGTCCTCCAGGTCGCGGCGGATCTGCGTGCGCTTGAGCACGTTGTAGGTGACCGGCGCGCGCACCGGCTCCTTCTTGCGACCCACCTCGATGCTCACCGGCGACTCGAGCGAGATGATGGCCCCGCCGGGGCGTGACTCATCGTCCTCGATGCGGATCCAGCCATCGTGCGCCGCCACGTGGGCGAGCGCCTTGGGCTTGCGGGCCTCGAAGAGCTCCACGATTCGCGGAAGTCCCTGCGTGATGTCCGCACCGGCGACGCCGCCGGTGTGGAAGGTGCGCATGGTCAGCTGCGTGCCGGGCTCGCCGATGGACTGCGCGGCGATGATGCCCACCGCGTCACCGGGCTCGCACATCTCGCCCGATGCCAGGTTGCGCCCATAGCAGTGCGTGCACACGCCCACGGCGCTGCGGCACTTGAGCGGCGAGCGCACCGTGATGGATGCCTTCGGGTGGCGCGTGCCGAGGTCGGTCAGCTCCTGCATGAGGGCGCTGTCGATCTCGACCGACCGCCAGGCGTCCACTGCCGCGTCGTCGGCCTCGTCCGGCGCGTCGCCGCGCAGGTCGGTGATGAGCTCACCCGTGGCTGAGTCGACGATCGGCCCGATGACCACGCGACCGAGCAGCGACGGGTTGGTGTGCCCGTCACGCACCAGCGGCGTGTCGATGCCCTCGGTGGTGCCGCAGTCGCGCTCGCGCACGATGACGTCCTGCGAGACGTCCACGAGGCGCCGGGTGAGGTAGCCCGAGTCGGCCGTCTTCAGCGCGGTGTCCGCGAGGCCCTTGCGCGCCCCGTGGGTGGAGATGAAGTACTCGAGGACCGAGAGCCCCTCCATGAAGTTGCTCTTGATCGGGCGCTCGATGATCTCGCCCTTCGGGTTGGCCATGCAGCCACGCATGCCGGCGAGCTGGCGGATCTGCTTGAACGATCCACGCGCTCCGGAGTTGGCCATCATGAAGATGGGATTGAGGCGGTAGAGGTGGTCCTGCATGGCCTCGGCGACCTCGTCGGTGGCCTGGTCCCACAGGGCCACCACGCGCTCGTGGCGCTCCTCGGCGGTCATGAGGCCCTCCGAGAAGAAGTCCTCGAACCGCTGCACCTCGTCGTCGTACTTCGCGAGGATGTCCTGCTTCTCGGGCGGGATCACCACGTCGTTCTTCGAGATGGTGATGCCCGACTGGCTGGCGTAGCGGAAGCCCAGCGCCTTGAAGGTGTCGAGGATCATCGACACCACCGTGGCGCCGTAGAGGTCCACGAGCTCCTCGATGAAGTCACCGAGCTCGCGCTTGGTGAACACGCGGTTCTGCCACGGGTACGGGTGCGGGTGCTCCACGTGCTCGAGCAGCTGCTCGAGCTCCACCTGCAGCTCGTGGTTGAACATGACGCGACCGGCGGTGGTGACCAGGCGGCCTGCGGCCTGGTCGGGGTCCCGGCGGATCTCCACGAGGTCCTGCAGGCCCACGATGCCGTGGTCGAGCGCGCTCAGCAGCTCGTCATCGCCGCGGAATGCGCGCGGCGGTGCCTGCGGGGCCTCCTTGAACGGGTCGGCCACCCAGTCGGTGACGCCCTCGATGCGGGCCTCGTGGCCCTTGGGGATCACGTACTTGCGGCCCTCGGAGTCCCAGAGGTCGATGATCTCGATCGCCCGGCCACGGCCCGAATCGCCCTTCTCGCGCGCGTACACCGTGGGGCAGTACGTGAGGTAGTAGAGGCCGAGGATCATGTCCTGGCTGGGCACCGCGATGGGGCGCCCGTGCGCCGGCGACAGGATGTTGTTGGCCGAGAGCATGAGCACGCGGGCCTCCGACTGCGCCTCCACCGACAGCGGGAGGTGCACGGCCATCTGGTCGCCGTCGAAGTCGGCGTTGAAGGCGGTGCACACGAGCGGGTGCAGCTGGATGGCCTTGCCCTCCACCAGCACGGGCTCGAACGCCTGGATGCCCAGGCGGTGCAGGGTGGGCGCGCGGTTGAGCAGCACGGGGTGCTCAGCGATGACCTCCTCGAGCACGTCCCACACCTCGGGGATCATCGAGTCGACCATCTTCTTGGCCGCCTTGATGTTCTGCACCTGCTTGCGCTCGACGAGGCGGCTCATGATGAACGGCTTGAACAGCTCGAGCGCCATGAGCTTCGGCAGGCCGCACTGGTACAGGCGCAGCTCGGGACCGGCCACGATGACCGAACGGCCCGAGTAGTCCACGCGCTTGCCCAGGAGGTTCTGGCGGAAGCGGCCCTGCTTGCCCTTCAGCATGTCCGACAGCGACTTGAGCGGGCGGTTGCCCGGGCCCGTCACCGCGCGGCCGCGGCGGCCGTTGTCGAACAGCGCGTCAACGGCCTCCTGCAGCATGCGCTTCTCGTTGTTCACGATGATCTCGGGGGCCCCGAGGTCGAGAAGCCGCTTGAGCCGGTTGTTGCGGTTGATGACGCGGCGGTAGAGGTCGTTGAGGTCCGAGGTGGCGAACCGGCCGCCGTCGAGCTGCACCATGGGGCGCAGTTCCGGCGGGATCACCGGCACGGCCTCGAGGATCATCCACTCCGGCCGGTTGTCCGAGTGGATGAACGCCGAGCACACGCGCAGGCGCTTGAGCGCGCGGGCGTGGCGCTGGCCGCGGGAGGTCTGGATGACCTCGCGCAGGTTGACGGCCTCGGCCTCGAGGTCGAAGTCCTCGAGCAGCTGCCGGATGGCCTGTGCGCCCATGCCACCCTCGAAGTACTCGCCGAAGCCGAACGGCGAGCCGAAGCGGTCGCGCATCTCGCGGAACAGCTGGTCGTCGTTGATGACGTCGCGGGGCTTGATGCCCTTGAAGGTGGTCCAGGCCTCCTGGATGCGCTCCACCGACTCCTCGGTGTACCGCTCGTCGTCGCGGATGAGCGCGTCGGTCTCCTTGCGCAGCTCCGACTCGATCGACTTGCGCTCGGCGTCCGACAGCTCGCGGGGCACCGGCGGGGCGTCGGGGTTCTCGGGGTCACGCGTGGTGGCGATGTCCTCGAGCCAGAACTCGTCCTCCACGTCGAAGCCCGTGGTCTTCTCGCCCTCGCGCAGCCAGTTGACGCGCCGGTCGAGGCGCTCGCGCAGCTCGGCGGCGCGCAGCTCGCGCTCCTGCACGTACTGCTGCACGGCCTCGTCCACCTGCTCCTGCAGCGTGCCGAGGTCGGCGTCGCGCTTCTCGGTATCCACCGTGGTCACGATGGACGCAGCGAAGTAGAGGACCTTCTCGAGCTCCTTCGGAGCCAGGTCGAGGATGTACCCGATGCGGCTGGGCACGCCCTTGAAGAACCAGATGTGGCTGACGGGCGCGGCCAGGTCGATGTGGCCCATGCGCTCACGGCGCACCTTGGCGCGGGTCACCTCGACGCCGCAGCGCTCGCAGATGATGCCCTTGTACCGGACGCGCTTGTACTTGCCGCAGTAGCACTCCCAGTCCTTGGTGGGACCGAAGATCTTCTCGCAGAAGAGCCCGTCCTTCTCGGGCTTGAGCGTGCGGTAGTTGATCGTCTCGGGCTTGGTCACCTCGCCCGACGACCACTGCCGGATCTGCTTCGACGAGGCGAGGCCGATCTTGATGGAGTCGAAGTTGTTGATGTCGATCACGCGTCGCCCTCCGCGTCGCCCTTGTCGTCACCGGCGCCGGCCGCCACCTTCTCGGCCTTCTCGGCCTTCTTGGCCTCCTCGGCCTCCCGCTCGAGTTCCTCCTCGATGGGAAGCGGCGCGCCCGAGAGGTCGATGCCCAGCTCCTCCGCGGCGCGGAGCAGCTCGTCGTCCTCGCGGGCCGCGGTGTCCACGCCCGACTCGCCCTCGATGCGCACGTCGAGCGCCAGGCTCTGCATCTCCTTCAGCAGCACCTTGAAGCTCTCCGGGATCGACGGCTCCTGGATGTTCTCGCCCTTCACGATGGCCTCGTAGGCCTTCACGCGGCCCACGGTGTCGTCGCTCTTGATGGTGAGCATCTCCTGGAGGGTGTACGCGGCGCCGTACGCCTCGAGCGCCCACACCTCCATCTCGCCGAAGCGCTGCCCGCCGAACTGCGCCTTGCCGCCCAGCGGCTGCTGGGTGACGAGCGAGTACGGGCCGGTGGACCTGGCGTGGATCTTGTCGTCCACGAGGTGCAGGAGCTTCAGCATGTACATGTAGCCCACGGTCACCTTGCCGTCGTACGGCTCGCCGGAGCGGCCGTTGAACAGGCGGAACTTGCCGCTCACGCGACGACCCTCGATCTCGTCGCCCTTCACGCGCAGGTCGATGGGCTCGTCGGAGTGCGCCTCGGACCACGCGGCGAGCGTGCGGTCGACGTCCTCCGGGGTTGCCCCGTTGAACACCGGCGTGGCCACGAAGGTGCGCGCGGTGGTGCCGTCGGCGCCCTTCTCCCAGCCGGTGGCCGCGGCCCACCCCATGTGGGTCTCGAGGATCTGCCCGATGTTCATGCGGCTCGGCACGCCGAGCGGGTTGAGGATCATGTCGATGGGCGTGCCGTCCTCGAGGAACGGCATGTCCTCCTCGGCAACGATCTTCGAGATGACGCCCTTGTTGCCGTGGCGGCCGGCCAGCTTGTCGCCCTCGGCGATCTTGCGGCGCTTCGCCACGTACACGCGCACCATCTCGTTGACGCCGGCGGGGAGGTCGTCGCCCTCGTCGCGGCTGAAGGTCTTCACGTCGATGACCTTGCCGCCCTCGCCGTGGGGAACCTTCAGCGACGTGTCGCGCACCTCGCCGGCCTTCTCCTTGAAGATGGCGCGGATGAGCTTCTCCTCGGCGGTGAGCTCGGTCTCGCCCTTCGGCGTGACCTTGCCCACGAGCAGGTCGCCCGACGCCACCTCGGCGCCGATGCGCACCACCCCGCGCTCATCGAGGTCGGCCAGCGACTCCTCCGAGCGGTTGGGGATGTCCCGGGTGATCTCCTCGGCGCCCAGCTTGGTGGTGCGGGCGTCGATCTCGTACTCCTCGATGTGGATCGACGAGAGCACGTCGTCCTTCACGAGGCGCTCGGACACGATGATGGCGTCCTCGAAGTTGTAGCCCTCCCACGACATGAAGGCCACGAGCATGTTCTTGCCCAGCGCGAGCTCGCCCTGGTCGGTGGACGACCCGTCGGCCAGCACCTGGCCGGCCTGCACCTTGTCGCCGATCGCCACGATGGGCTTCTGGTGGATGAGCGTGCCCTGGTTGCTGCGCACGAACTTCTCGAGGTCGTACTCGTCGTGCTCGCCGCCGCGCACCTCGATGATGATGCGCGTGGCATCCACGGCGGCCACGGTGCCGGCCCTGCGGGCCACCACCACATCGCCGGTGTCCACCGCGGCGCGGTGCTCCATGCCGGTGCCCACCAGCGGTGCCTCGCTCACGAGGAGCGGCACGGCCTGGCGCTGCATGTTCGCGCCCATGAGCGCGCGGTTGGCGTCGTTGTGCTCGAGGAACGGGATCAGCGCGGTGGCCACCGACACGATCTGGTCGGGAGAGACGTCCATGTACTCGACATCCTTCGCGGCCACGATGATCGGCTGGCCGTTGCGGCGGCAGAGCACCTCGTCTTCCAGGAGCTTGCCGTTCTTGTCCACCTCGGCACTCGCCTGGGCGATGATCCGGTTCTCCTCCTGGGTGGCGTCGAGCCAGACGATCTCCCAGTCGCTGGTGCCGTCCTTCTGCACCTTGCCGCCCTTCACCACGCGGTACGGGGTCTGGATGAACCCGAACTCGTTCACGGTGGCGTGCGCCGACAGCGAGCCGATGAGGCCGATGTTCGGGCCCTCGGGGGTCTCGATGGGGCACATGCGCCCGTAGTGGGTGGGGTGCACGTCGCGCACCTCGATCGGCGCGCGCTCGCGGGTGAGCCCGCCCGCGCCCAGCGCCGACAGGCGGCGCCGGTGCGTGAGCCCGGCCAGCGAGTTGGTCTGGTCCATGAACTGCGACAGCTGCGACGAGCCGAAGAACTCCTTCAGCGCGGCCACCACCGGACGGATGTTGATGATGGTCTGCGGCGTGATGGTGTCGGGGTCCTCGGTGCTCATGCGCTCGCGCACCACGCGCTCCATCCGGTAGAGGCCGATGCGGAAGGCCTCCTGGATGAGCTCGCCCACCGTGCGCAGGCGACGGTTGCCGAAGTGCTCGTACTCGTCGAGCTCGTGCACCATCTCGTCGCGCGGCAGCATCTGGCCGTCGGCGGCGAAGTCCTTCGACTCCTCCTCGATGCCGTAGCGGATCGGCAGGTCGACGAGGCGGCGGATGAGCTCCACGAGGTCGTCGCGCATGCCCGTGCGCGAGCCGGTGAAGCGCGGGTTGGCCAGCGTGCGGGTGTCGGTGGTGCCGTCGGCCGCGAGGCGGGCGTCCAGCTTGTAGCGGCCGACCTTCGTGAGGTCGTAGCGCTGGGGGTCGAAGAAGAGGCCGCGCACCAGGTTGAGCGAGTTCACCTCGGTGGGCGGCTCGCCCGGGCGCTGCTTCTTGAACACCTCGATGAGGGCGTTCTGCATGAGGTCGCCCGCGCGCATGTCGATGCGCTTCTCGAGGCGCTCGATCTCGCCCTCGATGCGCAGGCGCTCGTCGCCCGGCACCGTGTCGATGTCCTTGGCCATCTCCTGCATCTCGGCCACCATGGCGGCGAGGTCCTGCAGCGACTTCGCGTTGCCCGACGCGGCTGCGCCGTCGGTGACGTCCTTCTCGAGGGTGGCCTCGATGAAGGGGTTGACGCGCTTCTTGTCGAGCGGGTGGGGGAACAGGTTGCGCACGTCGTCGCGCGTGTAGCCCAGCGCGAACAGCAGCGTGGTGACCGGCAGCTTGCGCTTGCGGTCGATGCGGACGTTGACGAGGCCCTTCTTGTCGATCTCGAGCTCCACCCACGAGCCGCGGGCGGGCATGAGGTTCGCGATGAAGACCTGCTTCTCGCGGTCCTTGGGCTCCATCAGGTAGGCGCCCGGCGAGCGCACGAGCTGCGTGACGATGACGCGCTCGGTGCCGTTGATGATGAACGTGCCGAACTCGGTCATGAGCGGCAGATCGCCCATGAACACCTTCTGGCGGCGGATCTCGCCGGTCTCCTTGTTGACGAAGGAGACCTCCATCGTGAGCGGGGCCGCGTAGGTGAGGTCCTTCTCGCGGCACTCCTTGATGGGGTTGTTCGGCATGATCTCGTCGAACGGCATGCCGGGCTCCCAGCCCCCGATGGTGTAGGGACCGAACTCCACCATGAGCGTGCCGGTGAAGTCCTGGATGGGCGAGATGTCGTCGACGGTCTCCCTGAGGCCCTCATTCAGGAACCAGTCGAAGCTGGCTCGCTGGATGTCGATGAGGTTCGGGACGTCGGGGACCCCTGCGGCACCATCCTCGGTGCCGGCGGGGTAGAAGAATCGACGCTCGCGGGTGCGGCGGGCAGTGGGCGTGCTCAAGTCGCAGAGCCTCCTGACGTGAGCTCGGTGATGTACGGGCATGCGGCAGCGGGCGCCGCAGGCGCGAAGACGCGGAATATGTGAGCGGGCAGCGGTTCGGGCACGTCGTACGCGACCACCGTGCGACGCCGCGCCGGGCAGTGGGCGCAAGGGGCGGCGACGGCGGCACGTGCAGCAGACACCTTCGCGGCACGTGCGCCCCGGTTTCGGGGCGCGCCCGCGACGGG
>JBJTJN010000026.1:0-11768 GCA_046095485.1 Actinomycetota bacterium | reverse complement strand
AGCATCCTCACCTATGCCGCTCCCACCGGATCACCGGCCGCGGGCGCGCTGCTGCTGTTCGTCTACTCGCTCGGCCTGGGGGTCCCGTTCCTGCTCGCGGGCATCTTCATGACCCAGACCCTCTCGGCCTCGAAGTGGCTGCGCGATCGCTGGTATGCGGTCAACGCCATCGGCGGCGCGTTGATGATCGTGCTGGGCATCATGGTGCTCACCGGTAACCTCGAGCGCATCACCCAGCGACTCGCCACCATCGGGTTCGCAGGTCTCTAGGAGCCTTCGTGCGCATCGTGTCCCTCGTCGGGAACCGGCCCCAGTTCGTCAAGGCCGCACCCCTCTGCATCGCCCTCCGTGCCCAGGGGGACGAGGTGCTCGTGCACTCGGGCCAGCACTACGACCCCGAGCTGGCCGATCTCTTCTTCGACGAGCTGGGAATCCCCAGCCCCGATCACGCGCTCGAGGTGGGGCCCGGCACGCCCGTGCACCAGATCGCGACCATCATGGAGCGGTTCGAGCACGTGCTGCGCGACGAGAAGCCGGATGCCGTGCTGGTGTACGGGGATACCACCACCACGCTGGCCGGCGCGCTCACGGCCGCCAAGTGCGGGATTCCCCTGGCGCACGTGGAGGCCGGCCTGCGGTCGTTCGACAAGACGATGCCCGAGGAGCAGAACCGGGTGGTCACCGACCACCTGTCCGACGTGCTGCTGTGCCCCACCGCGCAGGCCGTGGACAACCTGGCCGCCGAGGGCATCACCCGGGGCGTGCACCTGGTGGGGGACGTCATGTTCGACGCCAGCCGCATGTTCGCCCCGCTGGCCGCCGAGCGCGGCGCGGCCGCAGCCCATGGGCTCGAGCCGGGTGGATACCTGCTGGTCACCATCCACCGCGCCGCGGCCACCGACACCCCGGAGGCGCTGGACGCCATGGTGCAGGTGCTCTCGTCGCTCGGCGAGCCGGCCGTCTTCCCCGTGCACCCGCGCACCCGGGCCAAGCTGCAGGCGGGCGGGCGCTGGGATGCCCTCGAGCAGGTTCCCGGCCTGGTGCTGGCGCCGCCCGCGGGCTACCTCGACTTCACCAGCCTGCTCATGGGCGCCCGTGCGGTGGTCACCGACTCCGGCGGCGTGCAGAAGGAGGCCTACTTCCACGGCGTGCCCTGCGTCACGCTGCGCGACACCACCGAGTGGGTGGAGACCGTGGACGGCGGGTTCAACACCCTCACGGGCATGGATGCCGCCGCGGTGGCAGGCGCCCTCGCCGGGCTCTCGATGCCCGCCGAGCGCCCGCCCTACTACGGCGACGGCCATGCGGCCGACGCCATCGCGCGCGCGGTGGTGGCCGAGCTCGGCTAGAGGTAGGTGCCCGGGAACTCCGGGGGCTCGTCGTCGCCGTCGCGCCGGCCCCGCGGCAGCTCGTAGGCGTCCTGCATGCCCATGCGGGCGATCAGCGCATTGGGCCTGAGCATGACGAAGATGCGCGATTCGCGCTCATCCTCGGCCTGCGCCCACCGCCGCGCCTCGAGCCTGTCGATGATGCCCGCGCCGATGCCCGCGCCCGCCACCAGCGCCGCCGTGGCGCCGACGTCGCTCACCAGGGTGTCGAGCAGCAGCAGTACCCCCACGCCGAGGAACATCACCGTGGCGGCACGCACGCGGCGCTCGCGGGCATCGGCCACGGTCTCGTGCACCACCGAGCGAGGGGGTCGCAGGGTGAGCATGGCGTGGGCGAAGCGGCGGCGGCTGGTGATGGCCCCGAGCACCAGCGCGAACAGCAGCGCGGCGCCGAACACGATGCCTGCGAACACCGGATCAACCGGGCCCTCCACCAGCCAGAGGATGGTCCAGTACGACAGCGAGGCGAGGCCGAGCGACGTGAGCACCTGCCCGCGCCACCTGATCTCGTCATCCGCCCGCACGATCCGGGGTAGCCCGGCAAGCGCCGCATCGGCCATGGTGACTACGATACCGCCGCTGCCTGTGCCGAGAACCAACATCCCCACGGGTGCCTCATGAGCACCCCTTCGCCGCGCATCGGCGTGATCGGACTCGGCTACGTGGGCCTTCCGCTCGCCGTCGTGTTCGCCGAGGCGGGCGTGCCCGTGGTCGGCCTCGACGTCGTTGACGAGAAGGTGGCCGCCATCAACCGCGGCATCTCGCACATCGAGGACGTGCCATCCGAGCGCCTGGCCCCGCTCGTGGAGTCGGGCATGCTGCGCGCCAGCACCGACCTCGACGAGCTGCCGGCGCTCGAGGCCATCGTCATCTGCCTGCCCACCCCGCTTGACGAGCACCGCGAGCCCGACCTGGGCGCGGTGCTGGGCGCCGCCCGCGACATCGCGCCGCGCCTGCAGAACGGCCAGCTGGTGGTGCTCGAGAGCACCACCTACCCGGGCACCACCCGCGAGGAGCTCGCGCCGCTGCTCGAGCAGTACGGGCTCACGGCCGGCGAGGACTTCCACCTGGCCTTCAGCCCCGAGCGGGTGGACCCGGGCCGCGAGGACTGGACCACCCGGTCCACGCCCAAGGTGGTGGGCGGCCTCACCCCGGCGTGCACGGCCAAGGCGCTCCAGGTGTACGGCCAGGCGTTCGACACGCTGGTGCCGGTGTCCACGCCCGAGGTGGCCGAGATGACCAAGATCCTCGAGAACGTCTTCCGCAGCGTGAACATCGCGCTGGTCAACGAGACGGCGATCCTGTGCGATCGCATGGGCGTGGACGTCTGGGAGGTCATCGACGCCGCGGCCACCAAGCCGTTCGGCTACATGCCGTTCCGTCCGGGGCCGGGCCTCGGCGGCCACTGCATCCCGATCGACCCCTTCTACCTCACCTGGAAGGCCCGCGAGTACGACTTCCACACCGAGTTCATCGAGCTCGCGGGCAAGATCAATTCGCAGATGCCCTACTTCTGCGTGAGCAAGCTCGCGCGGGCGCTCAACGATCACGAGAAGGCGCTCAAGGGCGCGAAGGTGCTGGTGATCGGCGTGGCCTACAAGGCCGACGTCAACGACATGCGCGAGAGCCCCGCGCTCAAGGTCATCTCGCTGCTGCTCGAGCGCGGCGCGGACGTGAGCTATCACGACCCGCACGTGCCCGAGATCGAGCCCGGACACGGGGTGGATGTGGCCATGCGCAGCGTCGAGTTGACCGACGAGGCCCTCGCAGGCGCCGACGCCGTGGTGGTGGTCACGGCACATTCGGGCATCGACTGGCAGCGCGTGGCCGACCGCGCGCCGCTCGTGGTGGACTTCCGCAACGCCGTGCCCAGGGGGGAGAACGTGTGGACGCTGTGACGCCGCTTCGCGTGGCGGTGGTGGGCATGTCGTACTGGGGCCCCAACCTCGCGCGCAACTTCGATCGCATCGAGGGGTCCGAGCTCGCATGGGCCTGCGACCTCGATGAGTCGCTGCTCGACCGCCACCGCGCGGCGTTCCCGCGCACGGCCTTCACCACCGACCTGGGTGAGGTGCTGGCCGACCCCGGCACCGACGCCGTGGTGATCGCCACGCCGGTGCCCACCCACGCCGCGCTGGCGCTGCGCGCCATCGAGGCCGGCAAGCACGTGTTCGTGGAGAAGCCGCTGGCGCTCGCCACGGCCGACGCCCGCGCGGTGGCCGAGGCCGCCGAGGCCGCGGGGGTGACCCTGATGGTGGACCACCTGCTGGTGCTGCACCCGGGCGTCACCAAGGTGAAGGAGCTCGTGGAGAGCGGCCACCTGGGCCAGGTGCACTACCTCTACGGAAACCGTCTGAACCTCGGCATCGTGCGCAAGGACGAGAACGCCCTGTGGAGCCTCGGGCCGCACGACATCAGCGTGATGCTGCACCTGGTGGGCGAGCCCGCCGTGGAGGTGTCGGCCACCGGCGCGTGCTACCTGCAGGAGGGCGTGGAGGACGTGGTGTTCGGGCGCATCCTGTTCGAGAGCGGGGTCATCGGGCACCTGCACCTGTCGTGGCTCGACCCGCACAAGATGCGCCGCATGACCGTCATCGGCTCGGAGCGCATGGTGGTGTTCGACGACATGGAGAGCGAGCGCAAGATCACCGTGTACGACAAGGGTCCCGTGCCGCGCACGGGTGACTACGGCGAGTACATCCAGGTGCGCTCCGGCGACATCTTCAGCCCGAAGATCGACAGCGCCGAGCCGCTGCGCCTGGTGTGCCAGCACTTCCTCGACAGCATCCGCGCGGGCACGGCCCCCGTGGCCGACGGCTGGGCCGGCCTGGCCACCGTCGAGGTGCTCGAGGCCATGGACACATCGCTGGCCGAGGGCGGCCGGCCGATAACCCTGGAAGGGGCATCCCGATGAGCCGCGAGAACCTCGTGCTGGGAGAGGGCGTGCAGATCGCCGACGACGTGGAGATCGGGGCCAACGTGGTGATCCACGCCGGCACGGTCATCGGCGCCGGCTGCGTGATCCAGGACAACGTGGTGCTGGGCAAGCAGCCCAAGCTCGCGCGCAAGTCCACCACCAAGCGCGAGCCCCTGCCGCCGCTGGTGATCGGCTCGGGGGTGTCCATCTGCTCGGGCGCCGTGATCTTCGCGGGCAGCAGCGTGGGCGACAACACGGTGATCGGCGACCAGGCGTTCGTGCGCGAGAACGTGACCATCGGCGATGACTGCGGCATCGGCCGGTCCGTGTGCGTGGAGAACCAGACCACCATCGGCAACCGCTGCAACATCCAGAGCAACTCCTACATCACGCGCCTGTGCGTGCTCGAGGACGACGTCTTCATCGCGCCGTGCGTCACCACCACCAACGACAACTTCATGGGGCGCACCGAGGAACGGCACGGCCTGCTCAAGGGCGCGACCATCCGCCGCGCGGCGCGCATCGGCGGCGGCGTGGTGATCCTCCCGGGCATCGAGATCGGCGAGGAGGCCTTCGTGGCCGCCGGGGCGCTGGTCACCAAGGACGTTCCCGCCGGCAAGCTGGTGGCCGGGCTGCCCGCCCGCGTGTGGCGCGACGTGCCCGACGAGGAGCTGCTCGACAACCAGTAGGCGGGGCCGGCCTGCGGGGGGGACGTCGCCTCAGCCGCGACGGGCGGCCACGCGCTCCATCCGCACGAGCAGGGCCGCCGACGGGGTGACGCGCCCGGTGGCGTAGGTGCTCAGGCGCGAGGCCGAGGTGCCGATCTCCTCGGCGAAGCGCGCCGCGGTGAGGCCCGAGGCCTCGATGCACGAGCGCACCCGGCCGGCGGCCTCCGTGCGGTCCGCGTCGTCCTCGCTGCGCCGGGCATCGTCGAGGACGAGCCGGAAGAGGCGCGTGGCGCCATCCACGTCGGCCCGCTCGAGGTAGGCATCGACCACCCGCGCCATATGGCCCCGCGGATGATCTCGGATCTCGCGCAGCAGGGGCCGCCAGTCGGTCACCAGCCCGCGTTCGATGACCGTGACGATGGCCTCGACGGGCCAGGTGCCCACGGGATCGCCCGGGGAGGCATCCACGTTGCGGAATGCGACGGTCATGCGCCCTTCTCCGCGATGTCCATGGCCAGCGCCTCGCAGTCGCGCACCACCACGCGCCAGTCGTGCCACCTCGGGTCGAGCGCCTTGTAGCGCGGCAGCTCGCGCGTGACGGCCGCGTCGCGCGGATCGGGGCGGGCGAGGCGCATTACCAGCGCCGTGAGCACCGACCCATGCTCGCCCGAGCGGTCGTCGTAGTAGTCGTCGATGCCACCGAGCACCTCCACGGCGTGGCCGTGGCCCAGGTGGTCGGCCAACGCCACCACGTCGAGGTAGTCGCGCACCTGGTTGCGCTGCACCACCAGGTAGGCCTTGACGCGCAGCATCTCATCGGCGGTGGGGGCAATCACCTGCAGCCCGTCGCCGAGGTCCACGCGAATGGTCTCGAGCGGTCGCGTGCGCCGCATCTGGCGGAGCCCGGCCTCGATGCCGCCCAGGGACCCCATGATCGTCATCGGGGGTCGCGATGCCCGCACGGACGTGGCCCAGCCATCGGTGGCCTCGACGGCCTCGAGCACGTCCGCGTACCGCTGCGCGAGGTCGGGCAGCACGTGGTCGTGGCCGAACGAATCCCGATGCCCGGCGTGAAGCGCGGCGGCGGCCCCGCCCACCAGCACGGCATCGGGCACCACCTCCTGCAGCACCGCCGCCGAGCGCAGCACCTCCTCCAGCGCCGGTCCGCGGGGTGCGGGTTCGGTCAGGGCCATGACGTGATGTTATCAGTTCTGATATGTTTAGTCCTCAGGCGCCGGACGCCGCGCACGCACACCGTTGGCACCGCCAAGGGGAGTACCCCGCGTAGGGCACCGGTCGTCATTACGAGCCCCAGGGCTCCGGCCGTGCCGCCCACCACCGGGTGGGGGAGACCTCGGCTCGAGATCCAGTGATCGAGCGGAGGTATGCACGCGGTGACCGAGGCCCTCGACTTCGCGGTGCCCCTGTGGGCGTGGTTCGCACTTGGCGTCGGCATCGTGGTGATGCTGGCGATCGACCTGTTCCGTGCGCGACGCCACCACCGGCATGCGCTACCGGAGCACCTACCCCACGAGGCTGCGCATCAGGTGATCAGCCGGTGACGGCAGGCGCCGCACGCCGGCCGCCCCGTCAGCGCGACGCGTAGTTCTTCGCGTACCACTCCGCGTACTCACCGCTCTTGATGGGCTCCCACCAGGGGCGGCCATCGCGGTACCACTCCACGGTGGCGGCCAGGCCCTCGTCGAAGTCCACCTGCGGGGCCCAGCCCATGGCGCGCATCTTCGAGGTGTCCAGCGCGTAGCGCCGGTCGTGGCCGGGGCGGTCCTCCACGTAGGTGATGAGATCGTCGGAGGCGCCGGTGTGGGCGAGGATGCGCTGGGTGATCTCCAGGTTGGGCCACTCATTGCCGCCGCCCACGTTGTACGCCTGGCCCGCCTCGCCGTGCTCCATCGCGAACCAGATGCCCTCGGCGTGGTCGCGCACGTGGATCCAGTCGCGCACCTGCTGCCCATCGCCGTACACCGGCAGCGGAAGGCCGTCGAGGGCATTCGTGATGAACAGCGGCACGAGCTTCTCGGGGTACTGGCGCGGCCCGTAGGTGTTCGACCCGCGCGTGATGACGATGTCGTACCCGAAGGTGTGGTGGATGGCCAGGGCCTGCAGGTCGCCGCCGGCCTTGCTGGCCGAGTAGGGCGACGAGGGCTGGATGGGGTCGGTCTCGCGGAAGGCGCCGGTGGGGATGGATCCGTACACCTCGTCGGTGCTCACCTGCACGAACCGCCGCACGCCGGCCTCGCGCGCGGCCATGATGAGCGTGGCCGTGCCCACCACGTCGGTCTGGATGAACTCGGTGGGGTTGTGCAGCGATCGGTCCACGTGGCTCTCGGCGGCCAGGTTGATGACCACCTCGCAGCCGTCCACCGCCTGCTGCGCCACATCGGGGTCGGCGATGTCGCCGTGGATGAACGCGTACAGCGGGTTGTCCATGAGCTCGGCCACGTTGGCCGGGTTGCCCGCGTAGGTGAGCTTGTCGAGGTTGACCACCTGGTGGCCCTGCTCGATGGCCACGCGGATGACCTCGGACCCGATGAACCCGCACCCGCCGGTGATGAGGACCTTCACGAACGCTCCCTGATGTAGTCGGCGAGGGCATCCTCCCACGCGCGCAGGCGCGGGGCTCCCTCGTGGGTCACCTCGAGCACGCTCACCGCGGGGCGGGGCGCCGGGCGGGCGAAGGCCTCGGTGGGGGTGTCGCGCACCTCGCACTCCACGCCTGCCAGGGAATAGGCCTCGCGCGCGAAGTCGGCCCAGGTGGTGCTTCCACCGCCGGCCACGTGGTAGATGCCGGGGGGCTGGTCGGCCAGCGCCACGAGCGCCGGGCACAGATCGCGGGTCCAGGTGGGGCAGCCCACCTGGTCGGCCACTACGTCCACATGGTCGCGTGAGGGGTCGGACCCCAGGCCGATCATGGTGTCCACGAAGTTGCGGCCATGCGCGCCGTACAGCCACGCGGTGCGGCCGATGCGCGTGCCCTCGGGGTACTCGAGCTCGGCCAGGCGCTCGCCCGCCAGCTTGGTGCGCCCGTAGGCCTGGATGGGGTCGGTGGCGTCATCCTCCGCATACGGCCCGCCCGTGCCCGGGAACACGTAGTCGGTGCTCACGGCCACCAGGGCAGCGCCGGCGTCGCGCGCGGCGATGGCCACGTTGCGCGTGCCCTCGCCGTTCACCAGCAGCGCCTGCTCCTCGTTCTCCTCGGCGCCGTCCACGTCGGTCCACGCGGCCAGGTGGAACACCACGTCGGGCGCGGCCTCGCCCACGGCGCGGATGGTGGCCCGGCGGTCGGTGATGTCGAGCTCGGGCAGGTCGAGGCCCGCGGCGTGGTGCCCCTCGGCCGCGAGGTGGTGCATGAGGTCGGTGCCGAGCATGCCCCGGTGCCCGATGACCAGCGCGCGCACCGCAGCCGCCTAGGTGAGGCCGATCACCGACGAGTCGCCCAGCACGAACCGGTAGGCCCGGGGCTTGGCGTCGCTGCGGGTGATGCGCACGTCGCGGCCGATGAGGCTGCTCTCCACGCGGGCGTCCAGGTCTTCCACGTGCACGCGCTCGAGCAGGATCGAGTGCTCGATCTCCGCGCGGCGCACCACGCAGCCGGTGGAGATGGACGAGTAGGGCCCGATGTAGGCGTTCTCCACCACGGCGCCCTGGCCGATCACCGCGGGGCCGCGTACGTGGCTGTTCACCAGGCGGGCGCCGGCCTCGATCACCACGCGGCCCTCGATGTCGCTGTCGACCAGCTCGCCGTCCACGCGCGGCTCGATGACGTCGAGGATCAGCCGGTTGGCCTCGAGCATGTCCTCCACCTGGCCGGTGTCCTTCCACCAGCCGGTCACCACGTGCGGCTCCACCCGGCGGCCCTGGTCGATGAGGAACTGGATGGCGTCGGTGATCTCCAGCTCGCCACGCGCAGAGGGCTCGATCTTCTTGGCGGCGTCGAGGATCGCGGGCGTGAACATGTACACGCCCACCAACGCCAGGTCGCTCTTCGGCTGGGCGGGCTTCTCCTCGAGGTTCACCACGCGGTCGCCGTCCAGCACCGCCACGCCGTACGACGACGGGTTGGGCACGTGCTGCAGCAGGATCATGGCGTCGGGGTCGGAGGCGCGGAACTCGTCCACCAGGGGCGTGATGCCGTCGCGCAGCAGGTTGTCGCCCAGGTACATCACGAAGGGGCTGTCGCCGAGGAAGTCCTCGGCCGTCAGCACCGCGTGGGCCAGCCCCAGGGGCGCCGACTGCGGGATGAACGTGACCCGCACGCCCAGGGCCGAGCCGTCGCCGATGGCCTCGCGGATCTCGTCACCGGTGTCGCCGATGATGATGCCGATGTCGGTGATGCCGGCATCGCGCAGGGCCTCGAGCCCGTAGAAGAGCACGGGCTTGTTGGCCACGGGCACCAGCTGCTTGGCCGAGGTGTGCGTGATGGGCCGGAGCCGCGTGCCGGCGCCGCCCGAGAGCACCAATCCCTTGAGTTCCCTGCTCACGACGGGCGACCCTAGCAGCGGGGCCGATTCGCCACGGGCTCGCGATGCACGACGGCGCGAAGCGCGACGGCGCCGCGCGCCCGGCGCCTCAGGCGCGCAGCGCCGCCACGCACGCCGCGGCGGCGGCCAGGTCGTCGGCGGTGGCAGCCAGGGCGTCGGGTAGCGGGCGCACCGCCCGGCCGATCGGAAGCGCCGCCACGAGGCCCATCTGCCGGGCGACCCCCGGCGGCACGTCCACCTGGCCGAACAGCCCCACGCACGGAACCCCGGCATCGGCGCAGGCGGCGGCCACCGCGGCGGGAGCCTTGCCGGTGAGGGTCTGGGCATCGAGGCGGCCCTCGCCGGTGATGCACAGGTCGGCGCCGACCAGGGCATCGGCCAGCCCGGCCGCGCGCACGACGAGCGCCCCGCCATCGGTGAGCGTCGCGCCGAGCATGGCCATCATGCCGCCTGCCGCACCGCCCGCCGCGCCCGCGCGGGGAACGGCCGACACATCGGGCAGCCCCTCGCCCGCGAGCACCCCCGCCAGGTTCGCGAGACCCTCGTCCAGGCGCTCCACGGCCGTGGGCGTGGCCCCCTTCTGGGGGCCGAACACCTGCGCCGCGCCCTGCGGCCCGACGAGCGGGCTGTTCACATCGCACGCCACGTCGATGGGCACCGACGCCAGTCGGGGATCGAGCCCGGAGAGGTCCACCCGCCGCACGCGCAGCAGCGCACCGCCGATGCCCAGCAGTTCCTCGTCGTTGTCGTCCAGCACGCGAGCGCCCAGCGCGATGGCCAGGCCCAGCCCGCCATCGGTGGTGGCGCTGCCCCCCACGCCCACGATCATGCGCGTGCATCCGGCGTCGAGCGCGGCGCGCATGAGGTCGCCCGTGCCCGCGGTGCTGGTGGCCTCCGGATCGCGCTCATGATCGGCCAGGCGCTCATAACCCGATGCCTGCGCCAGCTCCACCACCGCGGTGCCGTCGGGCAGCAGGCCGTAGGCCGCCGTGATGGGACGCCCCAGGGGGTCGCGCGCGGCCGCCTGCACCAGCTGACCACCCGACGCCGCCACCAGGGCGTCGAGCGTGCCCTCCCCGCCGTCGGCCACGGGCACCTGCAGCACCTCCGCGCCCGCCAGGCCCGCGCCGGTGGCGATTGCCGCCGCGGCGTCCGCCGGGCCCAGCGCCGCCTTGAAGGGCGCGGGCGCCGCGACGACCCGCATCAGTCCCGCGGGCTCGGGGGCCCCGGTGCCCAATCGAGGTCGAGGAAGCCCCGCAGGCGCTCCTGGAACTCGGCGTCGTCGGCCGACGTGCGGATAGCCGCATCGAGCTCGGCGGCGTCGTCTCCCACCACCACGCGGATGGGCGGCGGGTCGGCGTGCAGGGCGCCCCAGATGGCCTCGGCGCACGAGGCGGCCGTGCTGGAGTCGGGGCGCTCGCGCCACTTGCCGAACCCCGCGCGCAGGTCGCCGAACAACGGCGCATACGGCGAGTCGGGGTCGGTCACCCCGCCGGTGAGCCGCGTGGCGCTGGGGAAGTCGGTGTCGATCATCCCGGGCTCGATCATGATGACCCGCACGCCGAACGGGCCCATCTCCACCGAGAGGGCCTCGGACAGGGCGTTGAGCGCGTACTTGGAGGCGTGGTAGAAGCCCACCAGGGGGTTGGTGAGCCGCGCGCCGATGGACGACACCGTGACGATCGTGCCGCGCCGGGCCTCGCGCATGGCCGGCGCCACCGCCTGCACCACCGCGGCGGCCCCCCACACGTTGGTCTCGAACATCTCGCGCGCCACGCCCAGGTCGCCGCTCTCCTGCGGGCCCATCATCGCGTAGGCCGCGTTGTTCACCAGCACGTCGATCGCGCCCCCGCCGGCCAGGTCGGTGGCCACCGCGGCGGCGGCGGTGATCTGCTCGGGGCGCGTGACGTCGAGCTCCACCAGGGTGAGCGCCGACGGGTCGTCGTACTCCTCCTGCGCGCGGGCGACATCGCGCACGCCCGCCACCACCGCGTATCCGCCGCGCGCCATGCGCTCGGCGGTGGCGCGGCCGACCCCTCGGCCGGCGCCGGTGACCAGTGCGACGGGAGTGCTCACCCGCGGGAGCCTACCCGCGCGCAGGCACCCGGGCGTCGCGGGGCAGGCGCACGATGAAGACGCTGCCCCGACCGGGCTCGGACCGGACGGTGATGTCGCCGCCGTGGGCCCGAACGATGCCGCGGGCAATGGCCAGGCCCAGCCCCGCGCCCTGCTGGTCCACGCGCTCGCGGGCGGCATCAGCGCGGTAGAAGCGGTCGAACACGCTGTCGATGGCGTC
>JBJTJN010000025.1:0-10574 GCA_046095485.1 Actinomycetota bacterium | reverse complement strand
CTGCCGGTAGAGGCATACTCTGAGGCCTGACGGCCTCACCTCGGCCCCACCACCCCGTCCCGGAGGACCCATGCGCCGCCCTGTCTTCGCCCTCGTCGCCATCGCCGCCGCCGGCACCGCCCTCGCAGGCGCGTCCGCCGCTACCGCCAAGGTGCCGCGGATCGTCACGGCGCTCACCATCGCCGGCAACGGCCCGTTCGACATCCGCCAGGGCGGCAAGCTCACGGGCTTCGACATCCAGCTGGTCAACCAGGCGGCGACGATCGCCGGCGTCAAGGACGTCACGTGGAGGATCGTGCCCTTCGACTCCCTGCTCGACCAGGTGCAGAACGGCGCGGCCATGATGGGCGCGTCGTCCATCACCATCACGCCGCAGCGATCGGCGCAGGTGCCCTTCGTCAGCCCCTACCTGCAGGCCAACATGGGCATCGTCACCCGACGCGGCACCACGAGCATCACGAGCAAGGCGACGCTCAAGGGCCAGACGATCGGCGTGCTGGAGGGCAGCACGGCAGTGCCGGTGGCGCAGGGGATCCAGGGGGCGAAGGTGCTGCAGTACACCACCATGCCCGCCACCTACAAGGCGCTGCTCGACGCCAAGGTGAACGCCGTCATCAACGACTACGGGCAGTCGCGCTGGTACGTGAAGAACAACGCGCAGAAGTTCCGCTACGCCGGCGTCATCCCGGTAGACCAGCAGTACGGCCTGGCCTTCAACGACGACCAGGACGCCCTGCGCGTGGCCATGAACCGCGCGCTGGCCAAGATGAAGAAGAACGGCCAGTACCAGGCGCTGATCAAGAAGTGGGGCCTGCAGTCGCTCGCGCCCTAGCGGCCCGGCGGAAGCCCTTGGTGCGGATGGGCATCTCGATGAAGCGGTACGACAGCGCCGCGATGGTGACTGTCACCACCACGTGCAGCAGCGAGAGCCACCCTGCCGACAGCGCCACCCCGTGCTCCGGGGCCAGCAGCGTGACCACCGGCAGGTGCCATAGGTAGATGCCGTACGACCGGGCGCCGATCCAGATGAGCGGCGCCAGCGAGAACAGTCGCGCGACGGAGGTGTCCGGGTGGGCCGCGGCGATAACCAGCAGCCCCGCCACCACCGCGATGATCGCGAACCCTCCCTGGTAGAGCAGCGCCTGCCCCTGCGAGAAGCCCACCATCAGCCCGAGCGTGCCCACCAGCCCCACCACGCCGGCAAGCTCCACCAGCCCGCCACGCACCCCGGACAGCGTCCACCCGGTGAACCGGGCCGGCGGCAGCGCCAGCGCCGCGATGATGCCGATGAGCAGGGCGATGGCCCGGGTGTCGGTGCCCAGGTAGATGCGCGCCTGCGATGCCCACGACTCGTCGAAGATCAGGAACGACAGCGCCACCGACGCGGCGGCGCCCGCGATGGCCCCCGCCAGCAGGGTGCGCCGCCCCAGGCCGAACAGCACCATCACCGCGCCCATCACCAGCGGCCACACCAGGTAGAACTGCTCCTCCACCGCCAGCGACCACAGGTGCTCGTATGCGCCGCTGCGGGCGTCGGGGCGCCACGGCACCCACGGCACGGCCACCACGTACCAGTTGGTCACGTACCCGAGGCCGGCCAGCAGCATGGTCTTCGTGCGGGTGACCAGCGACCAGTCGACCAGGGCCATCCACGCGGCGGTGACCGCCAGCATCACCACCAGCGCGGGGATGAGCCTGCGGATTCGCCGCATCCAGAACGCGCCCAGGCGAATGCGCCCGGTGCCCTCGGCCTCGGCCATGAGCAGCGAGGTGATGAGGTAGCCCGACAGCACCAGGAAGAGATCCACCCCGATGTATCCCCCGCCCAACCGCGTTATGGGCAGGTGGAACATCACCACGGCCGCCACGGCGAGAGCGCGCACCCCGTCGAGGGCGGGCATGCGGGGAATCCCCGGCGGGCGGGGGATGGAACCCGGCATCACTCGCTCAATCTACGCCGGGTGTAGCGTTGCCGCACCACCCGCTGGAGGATCCCGTGCCGCGCCCTGCCATCCGCCTCGCCCTCGCCGCCGCCCTTGTCACGGCAACGGCCGCCTGCGCCAACGCCCAGACCACCAAGGTCGCCCTCAACCCCGAGTTGGTGAACCCGGTGGTCACGAGCGCGGCGATCGTCTCGGGGGCCATCTCCCCCTATCCGGACCCCTCCGGCATGGTGCCGCCTCCCATCGTGCCGGACTACTGGACCGTCCCGTCCGGCGCGTTTCCCATCGCGGTCACGCCGCCGTCTGCGCCGGTGGAGATCGAGATCGCCGACGTCGACCTGCGCATGTCGATCCTCTACGTCACCGACCAGGCCGCGAAGGCGATCCTGGGTGGCTCCACCAACATGCGCAACCTGCCGTGGCTGTTCCGGCAGGAGCCGTCGAACTCCGCAGGCGACGCCGCGCTTGGCGGCAACGGCACGCAGCGCATGTGGAAGATCAGCGGGTCCGCGCTCGCCGCGAAGCCCACCGCCGCGGCCATGGCCGCCATGTTGAAGGCCGCCGTCGATCGAAGGTGCGTCACGCCCGCGGGGGTGAACACCTGCGGTGCGAACCTGGTGGGCGTCGACGAGATCGGGGCGTCGTTCGGCACCGCGCCCGGCGAGAGCGACGCCGGCACGCCCGGCGCCCTGCTCAAGGAGGCCATGACCTCGCTCGCCAAGAAGGAGTTCAGCCCCGGGGTCTCCTACGCCAACCGCGTGCACTTCTACCTGGCCCCGGGGGTCATCACGTCGATCTCGGCAGGCCTCGGGCCCATGCGCACCCTTGGCGCCAACGGCAAGGAGATGCGCCGCGACTACTCGCAGGTGATGTCGGCGATGTCGCGGGCCGGCGGCGTGTGGCTTGAGATGTACCACTACCCGGAGCGCGGCAAGCCGCGCACGCCGTTCACCGGTGCCGAGTGGCGCGACGTTCCCACCCGCGTCGCCACCTTCCTGCAGGACCGCACCACCGGATCGCGCGATCCGCTCAACTACATGCACTTCGTGCTCACCGACACGCCGGGGGCTCCCCCGCCCGCGCCGGAGGTCTGCCGGGCGCCGGTGAGCTCGGGCGCGTCGCCCAACTCCGTGGTGGCCGATCCCGACAACATCCTCAATCCGCTGCCCGAGTGCCCCGCCGCTCCGCCGCCCCCCTGCCCCGTGCTGCAGCCGAAGGTGGGCAGCGCCGGATCGACATCGCGCGAGGCCCGCGAGACCAGCATCCTGCCGGGCCTCCTCGGGCCCGGCAGCTTGGGCATCCTCAACAACGCGCAGTCGTCGCTGTTCAGCGTCGTCATCCTCCGGCCCATCAGCCTCGCGGTGCTGGCTCCCGACGACTCGGGCATGACGTGCCAGTGGAAGCGCGCCCAGGGCAGCACGATCAACACGCGCATCCTCGCCAACGGCCCCGCGGCCTTCAAGGTGACGGGCACCGAGGCCGAGATCTTCGGCCAGCAGTTCCGTCAGTTCTTCATCGTCGGCTGACGACTACGTCGTGAGACGTCGATACAGCTGAGGAAGCTTCTGCGGCAGCGTTCGGTCGTCGTCGATCACCACGAAGTTGGCGTCCGAGTACATCTGCGGCAGGTAGTCCGCGCCCTCCTGGTCGACGGTCACGCAGAAGAGGTGAATCTTCTCGCGGCGGGCCTCGCGCAGGGCCATCTGGGTGTCGGCCTGGGCGTAGGCGTTGTCCTGGTAGGTGTCGGAGTCGTACGGGCGACCGTCGGTGAGCAGGATCATCAGCTTGACGCTGCTGTCCACGCCCATAAGGCGCTTGGTGGCGTGGCGGATCGCCGGGCCCATGCGGGTCTTGCTGCGTCCGTAGATGCCGCCGATGCGCCAGCGCACGCGGTCGTCGTAGCGCTCGCCGATCTCCTTGACGGTGTAGAACTGCGCGTCGTCGCGGCCGTTGCCCGAGAAGCCGTAGATGGCGTACTCGTCGCGGATGGCCTCGAGGGCCTCGCACATCAGGATGAGGCCCTCCTTCTCGATATCGATGATGCGCTTGCGACCGTCGATCTTGCGGTCGGTTGACGACGACATGTCCACGAGGAACGCCGTGGTGACGTCGCGGTCCTTCTTGTCGCGCTTGATGTACACGCGATCGGTGGGCGTCACCTTCGCGCGGCGATCCACCACGTGCTCCACCAGGCCGTCGATGTCCAGGTCGTCGCCCTCCGACTGGAACCTCATCTTGCGCATGCGCTCGGGGCGCATGAGCTGGAAGTTCCTGCGGATCTGCGTGACCACGCCGCCGTACTCGTGGAATACCGCGGCCACGAAGGCCGGCACCTCGCGGGTGGCGCGCGTCTCGCGCAGCGTGCACCACGACGGCCGGTAGTCCTCGATGCGGTGGTCCCACTCGTCGTACATGAAGACCTGTTCGCCGAGGTCCTCCTCCTCGGGCTCCTCGCCCTGCCCCACCTCGGGCCCGGCGCCCTCGGGGGTCATGCCCCCGGCGGAGTCGGGGGTCTCCTCGCCCTCGGCGTCGCTGCTGCGACCGCTCTCCTCGAGGTCGGCCTCGGACTGCCCCTTCTGGGCGGCGGCGTCCTCGTCCATCTGGCCCTCGGACACCTGCTCTGTCTGCATGACGTTGTCGGCGGCCTCCATGGACTCCGCCTCGGCGTCCTCGCCCTTGTTGCCCTCCTTGTCCTTGTCGCCCTCGGTGCCCTCGGCCTCGATCTGGCTCGCGGCCTGGCTCTCGGGCTGGACGAGTTCCTCCATCACCGGCGGCACGTACGGCGGCATCTCCATGGGCTCGTACTCATCCAGCGGGTTGAAGTCGACGTCCCCGGTCTCCTGCTCGCCCTCACCATCCTCGGGCTTCTGGGCCTGTCGGTTCAGGGCGTCGTCGGAGAACGGGTCGGTGATGCCGCGGCGGCCCGCCTGCATCACCTCGTCGATCATCGCGTAGATGCGGGCGGTCACGCGGGCGGTGTCACCCACCCCGGCGCCCTCGTCCTCCACCTCGGGGAGCATTGCGATGGCCGCCTCGCTGGCCTCGCGCACGTGCGCCGACATGTCGTCGAAGGGCGGCTCGCCGTCCATCGTGGCCACCATCAGCGCGTCGATCACCTGCCCCACCTCGGGCAGGTCGGCGGGCGAGGTGCCCATCTCCTCCCGGCGCAGGAGGGTCTGCTGCTGGATGAGGTCCATGTCGCGGCGGATGCCGGGGTACCGGCGGCGGATCAGCGCCTCGATGCGCTGGCCCTCGACGATGTTGAAGATGTCGCGCGCAAGCGCGGGCGACGGGAACAGCGCATAGAACCTGGTGAGGTCGCTCTGGCGCCGCCACTCGGCCTCGGCCGGCGCAGCGGGGAACGGGCTCTCCCTGGTGCTCATGCCGCCCCCAGTCCGTACTTCGCGGTGAGCTCCTCGACGGTGTCGGGAATCTCATCGAGCGTGAAGCGGTAGGTGCCGAACTCGATGCGCGCGGCCCCGTGCGCGGCCGCCACCTTGTAGGCCACGAAGTTGCGGTCGTCGTCCTCGAAGAACCGCATGTCGGCGGGCAGGATGATGTGGTCGGGGCCGAAGCGGTCCACCGACTCCATCTCGTCGATGCCGCGTACCGCGACGTCGCGGCCCGACAGCGCCGTGGCGTAGAGCTTGAGCACGCGGGCCACCTGGCGAAGCGCCAGGCCCTCGCGCAGCTCTTCCAGCACCTCGAGCGAGTACTTCGATCCCATGCGGAAGTACCCGCGGCCCACTTCCTTGTTCTTCTCGAGCACGTCGAGCCCCCGGCGCACCCACTCGGCCGCGCCGTCATGCGACACCCTCTCGCCGTTCAGCAGGTCGAGCATGGTGTTGGCGGCCTCCAGCGCCGCCTCGGGGTCGGCTGACGCCACCAGGCGCACCTCGCGCATGTAGCAGTCGCGGTGCTTGGGGCGCAGGCGGGCGAGGATCGGCGGCAGCGCGGCCGCGAGCTCCTGCGCATGCTTGCGGCGCCGCTCGTCGCGGCGGTCGCGGGCGGCCAGCAGCGACTTGAGCTCGGTGGCCCGCTGCTGCTTGGGCTCGATCTCGCGCAGCTGGCGCTCGAGGTCCTCGAGCTCGGCGGCGAAGGCCTGGGTCTCCTCATCATCGGGTGCGCCGACGGTGGCCTCGGTGACGATCTCCACGTAGGCGTAGGCGATGCCCGGGTCGGGCGCGTGGTAGAGGTCGGGAAGCTGCCGGGCCACCTCCACGCCCGACTTCCAGCCCACGCCGGCGATGGCGCGCACCTGGTCGAGGTAGCGCTCGATCGCCTCGTCGTCCTGCTCCTGGAACAGCCGCGGCAGCTGGCGCGCGACCTCCACGCCCAGCTGGTACTTCAGGTCGGAGATCTCCTGCACGAGCTGCAGGTAGTCGTCACGCCGCTCCTCGGGCACCGACGCGAGCATGTCGCGCCCCACGTACATGCCGACGTTGCCGGCGACGCCTCCGCCCTGGGTGGACACGAGCCTGTTCCTAGAACTGGGTGTTGACGAGCTCGAGGATCGAGCGCTGCATCTCGAGGTCGTCGGTGATCGGCCGGCAGATGGTGGCCTCGCAGGCCGCCAGGGGCTCCACGCCGCCGTGGATCAGCTGGCCGGCGTACACGAGCAGGCGCGTGGACACGCCCTCCTCGAGGCCGTGCGTGCGCAGGTTGCGCACCTTCTCGGCCACCTTCACCAGCCGCTCGGCCACGTCGCCCTCCACCCCGGACTCCTGCTTGACGATCTCCTCCTCGAGGGCCGCCTCGGGGTAGTCGAACTCCAGGGCCACGAAGCGCTGCTTGGTGGAGTGCTTGAGGTCCTTCAGCACCGACTGGTAGCCCGGGTTGTACGAGATGACCAGCTGGAAGTCGAGCGGCGCCTGCACGACCTCGCCCTTCTTCTCGAGGGGCAGGATTCGGCGGTCGTCGGTGAGCGGGTGGATCACCACGGTGGTGTCCTTGCGGGCCTCCACGATCTCGTCGAGGTAGGCGATGCCGCCGGCCTTCACTGCGGTGGTGAGGGGGCCGTCCTGCCACACGGTCTCGTCGCCGCGCAGGGTGTACTTGCCCACCAGGTCGGACGCCGTGAGGTCCTCGTGGCAGCCCACGGTCACCAGCGTGCGCCCGAGCTTCCAGCTCATGTGCTCCACGAAGCGCGTCTTGCCGCAGCCGGTGGGGCCCTTGAGCATCACGGGCAGGTGGGCCTCGTACGCGGCCGTGAACAGCTCGACCTCGTTGCCGACCGGGAGGTAGTAGGGCTCTTCCTCCAGGCGGAAGTCCTCCATCTTCTGGCTCTCAACCGCCATGTGCTCGGCACTCCTTGGGTTCGAGTGATTCGGTGCGAAGTGGCCGGTGATCCTACAGCGCCGCGGGGGTCCGGCCCACCCCCTGCGGTCACGCGGTCACTCCGCGGGCGGCTCGTCCTCGCCCAGTGGCCAGGTGGGTGGCAGGTCGAGTTCCCACTCGCCGCCCTCCGGGTAGTTCTTGGCGTACCACGCCTTGAAGTTCGGGATGGTGAAGCCCACCACCGCCCGGCTCTGCGGCTCCACCCGCACGAGTATCTCGCGCTCCTCGTCGTAGATCGTGGCGGCCGGAACCGGCGCGCCGAATACCGCGCTGAAGGTGTCGGCGGCGGGGTCGTAGTTGTGCAGCGACTCCGATGCGTTGCGAAGGGCGTTCTCCTCCGCGTAGTCCGGTCCGTCGCCTGTCGTCTCGTCGGCCATGCCGTGCGTCCTCCATGCGCTCGCGGCCCTGCCGGGAAACCCGGTCAAGTGGGCTAATGTACCGCCTCCCTGTGGGTTCTATGCCGCACTGCGGCGGGAGGTACTGGCGGAATGCGGGGAGTCGACGCGACCCTCGAGGTACTTAAGCGCAACGGCGTGGATTCCATCTTCGGAATCCCCGGCGGCCCGCTCATCCCATTGTTCGATGCGCTGTTCGACGACTCGGACCTCCGGCTCTTCCTCACGCGGCACGAGCAGGGCGCCGGCCACATGGCCGAGGGCTACGCCAAGGCATCCGGTCGCCTCGCGGTGTGCACCGGCACCTCCGGCCCGGGCGCCACCAACCTCGTCACCCCCATCGCCGACGCCTACATGGACAGCGTGCCCATGCTGGCGCTCACCGGCCAGGTGGGATCGGCCCGCGTGGGCACCGACGCCTTCCAGGAAGCCGACATCGTCGGCATCACCCTCCCGGTGGTGAAGCACTCGTGGCTGGTGAAGGACGCCCATGAGCTGCCCACCGTGCTGGAGGAGGCCATCTACGTGGCCACCACCGGGCGCCCCGGCCCCGTGCTGGTGGACGTGTGCGTGGACCAGTGGGCCGTGGAGGTGGACGACTACGCGGGTCCGTTCCCGCCCGAGATGCCCGGCTACCGGCCGCCGGCATCCAGCGGGCACCCGCGCCAGCTGCAGGCTGCCGCCCGGGCCATCGCCGAGTCGAAGAAGCCCATGCTCTACGCCGGCGGCGGCATCATCGCCAGCAACGCCGCGGATGAGCTCACCCGCATGGCCGAGGTGGCGCAGATCCCCGTCACCACAACCCTCATGGGCATCGGGGGCTTCCCGGCGTCCAACCCGCTGTTCGTCGGCATGCCCGGCATGCACGGCATCGCGGCCAGCACCTTCGCCATGCAGGAGAGCGACCTCATCCTGGCCGTGGGCGTGCGCTTCGACGAGCGCGTGCTGTCCACCGTGATGAACGAGTGGGCGCCCAACGCCAAGATCATCCACATCGACGTCGACCCGGCCGAGATCGGCAAGAACCGCGCCGCGCACATCGGCATCGCCGGCGAGGCCAAGGCCGTGCTCGACGCCCTGGCCGACACCTACGTGCAGCAGGAGTCGCGCCACGACGACGCCGCGCGCGCCGCGTGGATGAGCCGCATCAACGCCTGGCTCGCCGAGTACCCCTACGCCATCGACGACGACGAGCCGGGCGTCATCGCCCCGCAGAACGTCATCCGGTCGGTCTACGACATCACCGGCGGCGACGCCATCGTGGCCACCGAGGTGGGCCAGCACCAGATGTGGGCCGCGCAGTTCTACCCGTTCGAGAAGCCGCGCCGGTGGATCACCTCGGGCGGCCTCGGCACGATGGGCTTCGGCCTCCCAGCCGCGCTCGGCGCGCAGGTGGCGTTCCCCGACCAGCTCGTGGTGGACATCGCCGGCGACGGATCGTTCGAGATGACCCTGCAGGAGCTCTCCACCGCGCAGACCTACGGGCTGCCGGTGAAGATCGTCATCCTCAACAACGGGTTCCTCGGCATGGTGCGCCAGTGGCAGGAGCTCTTCTGGGACAAGCGGTACTCCAACACCTCGTTCGCGGAGTTCCAGCCCGACTTCTCGGCGCTCGCCGGTGCCTACGGCATCCCGGGCACGCGCGTGGAGGACCCGGACGACCTCGAGGACGCCCTGCGCGAGACGCTCTCCACCGATGGCCCCGCGCTCATCGACATCCAGGTGAACCGCGACGCCAAGGTGTTCCCGATGGTGCCGCAGGGCAAGGGCCCCGACGCCATGCTGGTGAAGGATCCCGCCAAGTAGCCGAAGCCTGAGGGTGGTCGGGGCCGCGTCGCCACCACCGCCGGCAGGGCCTTCATGGATTCCGTCACGGCGGCAGTGCGCCACAGCTACGGGTAGCCGTCAGGCACGGCGTGCGTGGCAGGAGGCTCGTACCATGCGTCCATCGCCCGGGTACTTGTCATATTGGGATACCCCCAGCGGGACAGCCTGTGCGGGGCCATCGCAGAGGCCTATGCCGAGGGTGCCGAGGCGGGCGGGCACGAGGTGCGGTTCCTCGCGCTGGGTGATCTCGACTTCGACCCCATACGGCGCACGGGGTATGGCGAGGCGCCGCCGCTGGAGCCCGACCTGCTGCGGGCGCAGGAGGACATCGCCTGGTGCGACCACATGGCGTGGGCGTACCCCAACTGGTGGGGCACCATGCCGGCGCTCATGAAGGGCTTCATCGACCGGGTCATCCTGCCGGGGTTCGCCTTCCGGTACCGCGAGGGAAAGCTGCTGTGGGACAAGCTGCTGACAGGCAGGAGCGCCCGCCTGCTGGTGACCATGGACACGCCACCCGCCTGGTATCGATGGGTGATCGGCCGCCCCGGGCACAACCAGATGCGCCATTCGGTGCTGGGCTTCTGCGGGGTGAAGCCCGTGCGCGTGACGCAGTTCGGCGTGGAGAAGAAGTTGTCCCCGAAGAAGCGCGCGAAGAGGCTGGCATACGCCCGGTTCCTCGGAGCTGCCGCACGCTGACCCTGATCGGCTGGCGCCGGGCCCACACCGCGAGGGGCAGGTCGGCGTGAGACCTTCGTCACGTGCCGCGCGAGGAGTGACCGTACTCAGCGCGAATGCACGTTTGCAGGCGCAGAATACGAAAGCAGCTGCTGTTCACCACTCACCCATGGGAACGAGCAGGTTTGAGCACCGCGTCCAATCAGGAAGCCGGCATGGCAATTGGTTCACTGGCACGCCGCACCGGCGTGCCGGTCGACACGCTTCGCGCGTGGGAGCGCCGCTACGGGGTGCTTCGCCCCACGCGCACCCCTGGCGGCCAGCGCCGCTACGGCGACCGCGACGTGGAGCGTGTGCTCTGGCTTGCGGCCCGCGTGGCCGAGGGCCAGCGGAT
>JBJTJN010000024.1:0-16090 GCA_046095485.1 Actinomycetota bacterium | reverse complement strand
ACGTCCTCGGTGGGGTCGGCCTCGGCGTAGCCCAGGTCCTGCGCCTGCCCGAGGGCGTCGGAGTACGACATGCCGCTCTTGCGCATTTCGCTGAGGATGTAGTTGGTGGTGCCGTTGACGATTCCCATGACCGAGTCGATCTCGGCGGCAAGCAGGCTCTCGCGCAGCACCTTGATGACGGGGATGGCGGCGCACACCGATGCCTCGAAGCGGATCTCGCTGCAGCCCTCCTCCGCGGCGGCCAGCAGCTCGGGGCCGTGGCGGGCCAGCAGCTGCTTGTTGGCGGTCACCACCGACGTGCCGTGGCCCAGTGCCCGCAGCAGCCACTCATGCGTGGGCTCCACCCCGCCCATCACCTCGATGATGATGTCGACCGAATCGTCGCCGAGGATCTCCTCGGGATCGGTGGTGAGCACGGCCGGGTCAACGCCCGGGCGATCGGCCTGCAGGTCGCGCACGAGCACCTTCGCCACCTCGATGCGGTGGCCGGTGGCGCGCTCGATGGTGCCGGAGGTCTCGTGCAGGATTCGCAGCACCCCCTGCCCCACCGTGCCGCAGCCCAGCATGCCGATGCGCACGACGTCGCTCACAGGTCCCTCGCCACCAGCTCGGCGTAGGTCTCGCGACGCACCACCAGCGTGGCCTCGCCGCCATCCACGAACACCACGGCCGGGCGCGTGACGCCGTTGTAGTTGCTGGCCATGGCCACACCGTAGGCGCCCGTGGCGGGAAGGCACACCAGGTCGCCGGGTGCGATGGGCGGCAGGTCGGCCTCCTGGATGAGCACATCGCCGCTCTCGCAGTGCTTGCCCACCAGGCGCAGCACCTCGGTGGCCTCGGCCTCAGGGCGCTCGGGCAACAGCGCCTCGTAGGTGGCGCCGTAGAGCATGGGGCGCATGAGGTCGCTCATGCCGCCGTCCACTGCGGCGTACTGGCGCACGCCGGGGATGTCCTTGGTGCCGGTCACGCGGTACACGGTGAGGCCGGATCGACCCACGATGCTGCGGCCGGGCTCCACCATCACGCGCGGGCGCGGCAGGCCGGCGGCGTCCCACTCCTCGGCCACCGAATCCATCACCATGTCGGCGAAGGCCTCCACCGAGGGCGGCTCATCGTCGCGGGTGTAGGCGATGCCCAGGCCCCCGCCCATGTCCATGATGCCCAGGTCATCCGCGCCCTGCTCCTTCACGAAGGCGGCGAGCAGCTGCGCGGCCAAGCGGTAGGCGCCGATCTCGAAGATCTGCGACCCGATGTGGCAGTGCAGGCCCACCAGGTTGATGTTGGGCGCGGCGCGGCAGGCGGCCACGGCGGCGGCGGCCAGGCCGCCCTCGAGCGAGAACCCGAACTTGCTGTCGATCTGCCCGGTGGAGATGTACTGGTGCGTGGATGGCTTGACGCCCGGGGTCACGCGCACCAGCACGTCCTGGGTGCGTCCGCGCTCGCCGGCGAGGCGGTCGAGCAGGGCGATCTCATCCAGGCCGTCCACGACTATGAGCCCCACCATGGCATCGAGCGCCTCGCCCAGCTCGCGGGCATCCTTGGCGTTGCCGTGCATCACGATCTTGTGAGCGGGGAATCCGGCGTGCAGCGCCATGAACAGCTCACCCCCCGAGGCCACGTCCACGCGCAGCCCCTCCTCGTGCGCCATGCGCAGCAGCGCCTGCGCCCAGAAGGCCTTGCTGGCGTAGATCACCTCGGCGCTGGCGTCGTGGGCGCGGAAGGCCGTGACGTATCGGCGCATGGTGTCGCGCAGGAGCCCACCGTCGTAGATGACGAGAGGGGTCCCGAACTCCTCGGCGAGCGCGACCACATCGCACCCGCCGACCGAGAGATGGCCCTCCGGCGTCGTGGTGGCCGACGGCGGAAGCACCTGTGAAAGCGGCTGCATAAGCCGGGGGACAGTAGCAATGCGGGGTAGGCTCGCGCGCCATGGCGACGACCCCCGAGCACGTGACGATCCCCTCCCGCGACGGCCTGCCGCTGAGCGCGCTGCTGCTGCCGCCCGCGCCAGCGGTCACAGTCACCGAGGGGCCGGGCGTCGTGGTGCTTCATGGCTTCGGCTCGCGCAAGGAGAATCACCTCGACTTCGCCCAGCGGCTCTCGGCTGCGGGCATGTGGGCGCTGGTGCCCGACCTGCGCGGGCACGGAGAGACCGGCGGGCCGATGGACGAGGGGATGGTCGGCGATGTGCTCGCGTGCCTCGACCACCTGCAGTCGCTCGGCGCGGGCGCGCTCGGCCTGCGCGGATCGTCGATGGGCGGGTTCCTGTCGCTCGTTGCCGCGCCGATGCACCCGCAGGTACGTGCGCTGGTGGCCATCTGCCCCGCGCGCCCGGAGCCCCTGTCCCGACGGCTGGAGGCCGACTGGCCCCTGGCGCACTCGCTCGAGCGCGCAGCCTGGCGCGACGACGGCGTGGCCCGCGGCTTCTGGCACGCGCGCGGCGACGAGGTGGTGCCCTGGGGCAACACCGTCAACCTCCACTCGCGCACTCCGCAGCCCAAGCACCTGCGCATCACCATGGGGGGCAGCCACCGCAGCCTGCAGCACGACCCCGCCGTGCAGGCCGACACCGTGGAGTTCCTGGCGAAGGCGCTGCGGGGGTCTCCCCCACCCCGGTGTCAGGCACTTAACCGGCATGGCACGCTCTTGTGACTCAAGCCCTCGACACCCTCGCGCGCGAGGTCGCGGCGTGCACGGCGTGCCCGCGGCTGGTCGCGTGGCGCACCGTAGTGGGAGAGGACCCTCCCGCCCGCTACCGGAGCCAGGAGTACTGGTCGCGCGGGGTGCCCGGGTTCGGCGACCCCGACCCGTGGCTGTTCATCGTGGGGCTCGCACCGGCCGCCCACGGCGCCAACCGCACGGGGCGCATGTTCACCGGCGATCGCAGCGCCGACTTCCTGGTGGCCGCGCTATACCGGGCCGGCCTGGCCAATCAGGCCGAGTCGACATCCCGTGACGACGGCCTGCGCCTGATCGGCTGCCGAATGAGCGCGGTGGTGCGCTGCGCGCCGCCCGACAACAAGCCCACCACCACCGAGCGGGACACCTGCATCCCCTTCCTCGCGAGGGAGCTCGACCTCTGCCCGAGGTCGAGGGTGGTGCTGTGCCTCGGAGGGTTCGCGTGGGATGGCGTGCTGCGCGTGCTGGCCGCGCGCGGCGACGAGATCCCCCGCCCCAAGCCTCGCTTCTCCCACGGCGCCGAGGCGCAGGTGGGCGGCCTCACCCTGCTCGGCACCTACCACCCGAGCCAGCAGAACACCTTCACCGGACGACTCACCCCCGGCATGCTCGACGCCGTGCTGGCCCGGGCGCGCGAGATCGCCGGCCCCTGAACGCGCCGAGGGCCCGGGCGGAATGGTCCGACCGGGCCCTCGAGGACGGTGAGCGGCAGTGGAGTCGCCAGGGAGCGATTTCGCTCGATCCCCCGGCTGCAGCTGCTCATCAGGGGAGTCGCCCCCTAGCTGCCGCCACCTACGCACATATGGTCTGAAGGAATTTGGACCACCTCCTTTCCGCGATGGGGTGATCATAGGAGGGTGGCCCGGACGGACGAGCGCCCGTCAGTGCACGAACGGTTAAGTGCCTGACACCGGGGTCGGACCCCCGGGCCGGCTCAGCGCAACAGCGCGGCGTACTGGCTGTACGGCACCTGCCCGGTGGGGCTCGCGGCGATCGCCGTCGCCACCTCGGGCGGAATCGGCAGCCAGCGCGCGGGCATCTTCGCCGCGACCTTCGGGTTGAGCGTGTAGATGAGGGCGAAGTTCACGATGTAGATGGACGATGCCATGGACATCCCCACCGTCGTCGCCACGCCGCCCTTGGTGTTGGGCACGAGCTGCGCCACGCCCGAGATACCCTGCGACTTCGCGCCGAACACCGCCTCGCTGGTATAGGCCGAACGGTAGAGGGCCTCGATCGAATCACCGGCCCCATTCGCCCGCGCCCACGTGCCCATGTAGCCGCCGGGCTTCAGCACCGAGTTGACCTGGCGGGTCGGGGCGGTGGAGTTGGCGGGGCTCTCGAGCATCCCAGCCTCGTTGACCATCAGCCCGTAGCTGGCGAGCACGGTCGGCGTGATCGTGCCATCGACGTTCGAGTAGAGCGGGCGTCCGGTGGTGTTGGTGAGGATACGCACGCTCTGGTCCACCAGCTTGGCGGGCGCAGCCTGGCCGCCCTTGCCCTTGCCCGCGATGAAGAGCGCGTACTGGCGCGAGGTGAACACCTTCGACTTCTGGAGCCCGATCTGGCGCGCGAGGCGATCCGCAGCCGTCCGGCCAAGAGGCGCATTCACCTGCGCGGGCACGGTCACCTGGGTCGGGGCGAACCTCTCGTACTTCGGGGTGCCGGCGTAGGGCTGGGAGAACCCCGTCACGGCATTTCCGGTGGCCAACGCGGGCACCAGCCCCACGCCCACGGCGGCAGCGGCAAGGGCGACGGCAACGGCATTCCTCGGCCTGCGGATCACGGCGTCTCTCCCGGGGAGGTGCGCCGGGCGGATGCCGACGCGGGCCATAAGCCTGCCACAGGATCCGGCTACCAGGCCGTCCGTCGCTGCCCGAACGGTTAAGTGCCTGACACCGGGGTCAGGCGGCCAGCACGTCCCTCAGTGCTGCCAGCACCGTGGACAGCTCGTCGCCGGTCACCACCAGGGGGGGCAGGAACCGCACGGTGCGCGGGCTGGTGTTGTTCACCAGGAATCCCCGCTCGAGCATGTCGAGCACCACCTGCGCGCCGCGGTCGTCCGGCAGGTCGATGGCGCACATCAGGCCGCGGCCACGGGCCTCGGTGGCCAGGCCGTCGTCCACCAGGCCCTGCAGGCCCGCGAGGAAGCACGCGCCCTCCTTGCGCACGTGGTCCTGAAGGGCGGGGTCGTCCAGCACCCGCGCCGCGGCCAGCGCCGATGCGCACGCGAGCGGGCTGCCGGCGAACGTGCTGCCGTGATCGCCCGGCTGGAAGGTGTCGTCCACGCCCGGGCGGGCGGTGACGGCCCCGATGGGAAAGCCGCCGCCGAGGCTCTTGGCCAGGCACATCACGTCGGGGGTGATGCCGACGTCCTGGTAGGCGTAGAGCGGCCCGGTGCGGCTCATCCCGGTCTGGATCTCATCCACGATCAGCAGCGCGCCGCTCTCGTCGGCCAGCTCGCGCGCCAGGCGCACGAAGTCATTATCGAGCGGGTACACCCCGCACTCGCCCTGCACGATCTCGATGGCGATCGCGCACGTGCGCTCGCTCACCGCCGCCCGCAGGGCGTCCTGGTCGTTTCGCGGCACGTACCGGGCCCCGGGCATGAGCGGCCGGAACGCCTGCTGCTTGCCCGGCTGCCCCGTGAGCGCCAGCGCCCCCATGGTGCGCCCGTGGAAGCCGTCTTCCAGCGACACGAACTCCGTGCGCTCGGGGCCCCCTGCCTTGCGCGCCAGCTTGATGGCCGCCTCCGACGCCTCGGCGCCCGAGTTGCAGAAGAACACCCGCCCGCCCATCGAGGTGTCGCGAATCCATTCCGCGAGCTCGATCATCGGGTCGGTGAAGTACAGGTTGGAGGTGTTGATGAGCACCCCGGCCTGCTCACGGATGGCCGCCACCACGTCGGGGTGGCAGTGGCCCGCGTTGATCATCGAGATGCCCGACATGCAGTCGAGGTAGCCGCGCCCCTCGGGGTCGAACAGCCACGCGCCCTCGCCCCGCACGAACTCCACGGGGTAGCGGCCGTAGTTGCGCATGAGCGCCGCCTGCTCGCGCGCGATGGTCTGCTCGCGGATCACCGGGCTACTCCGCGGTGACCATGGTGCCCAGGCCCTGCTCGGTGAACAGCTCCATGATCACCGAGTGCGGCACCCGGCCGTCCACGATCTGCGCGGCCTCCACGCCGCCGCGGATCGCCGTGCGCACGGCCTCGAGCTTGGGGATCATCCCCTTGTCCACGGTGCCGGTGGCCATGAGGGCCTCGATGTCCGGCAGCGCGCACTTGGCGATGAGCGACTCCTTGTCGTCGAAGTCGTGGTACACGCCCTCGACATCGGTGAGGAAGATCACCCGGCGGGCGCGAAGCGCCGCGGCCAGGGCCCCGGCCACCGTGTCGGCGTTGATGTTGTAGCTCTGCCCCTGGGCGTCCACGCCCACAGACGCCACCACCGGCACGAAGTCGCCGAGCGCCTCGAGGATCTCCGGGTCGATGCGCTCCACCTCGCCCACGAACCCCAGGTCTCCGCTCTCGGACGTCGCCTGCCGCGCGCGGATGAGCGCGCCGTCGTCACCCGAGAGCCCGGCAGCCTTGGCGCCCGCCACCTGCAGCTGCGCCACGATCTCCTTGTTGATCTTGCCGATGAGCACCATCTTCACCAGCTCCATCGTGGGCTCATCGGTTACCCGCAGGCCGTCCACGAAGTTCACGTCGAGGCCCAGCCGGTCGGAGTAGGCCGAGATGTCCGGGCCGCCGCCGTGCACCACCACGGGGTTCATCCCCACGAACTTCAGCAGCGCGATGTCGCGGGCGAACGACGCCCCCAGCTCAGGGTTGGTCATCGCCGCGCCGCCGTACTTCACCACCACGGTGGATCCGGCGAACTGCCGGATGTACGGCAGGGCCTCGAGCAGCACGGCAGCGCGTGCCTGCACGTCGGCCCGGTCGGGCAGGTTCCTGCGACTCGTCTCGCCCATGGGGGCGGCACGGTATCAGCCGCCTCGCCACCCTCCCCTGCTCGCAGCGGCATTCTGCAATGCGGCATCCGGGTCGGCGATGCCGCGCCGTCAGCCCGAGGCGGCCACCTCGGCCAGCGTGAACGACCGGCTGAACACCGGGCGCGCGCCCGGGCGCACCTGCGGCCAGGCCGGCGCCCGGTACACCGAGATGCGCGCGGCCTGCGCGCAGTCGCCGTTGGGAACGCAGGTGAGCGTGCCCGACATGCCCTCGTAACCCTCCACGTCGAGCATCGTGCGCCGCAGCTCCGCCCGGTTGATGAGCAGGCGACCACCGGGTAGTTGCACCGACGCCCGCCGGATGGCCCCGAACAGCAGGTTGGCGGCGTCGTACGAGGTCGCGTGGAACACGCTCGGCGGCGCCTCGCCGTAGGCCTGGCGGTAGGCCGGGATGAAGAACCGACCGTAGAACGGGTCGGCGCGCAGGTCACCGGCGTCGGGGCCCGACGCGTACACGCCCGCGGCGGCGTCACCCATGTCCTCGAGCGCATCGCGCGCCTGGCAGGCCTCCGACACCACGATGCGCGTGCCGGCGAGCGCCGGGGTGGCGCGAATGGCTCGCACGGCTGCCGGGCACGCCGGGGCGAAGGTGGGCAGGAAGATCACCTGCGGGCGCGCCGCCGCCATCTTCGCCACGGCGCGGTCGGGCGAGCCACGCAGGGACATCGAGGCCTCGGCCACCACCTTCCCGCCATCGCGCCAGAAGCGGTCGGCGAAGGCCTCGCCCAGCGTCTTCGAATAGGCGTCCGGCACCGAGATGACGCCCGCCGTGGTGGCGCCGAGCTTCTCCTTCACGAATGCCGCCACGGCCGCGCCCTGAATGAGGTCGTTGAACGCCGTGCGGAAGTAGAAGCGCTCGTGCGTCTTCGGGTCGGTGAGCAGCGGGCTGGTGTTGCTGGGTGACATGAGCAGGACGTCCTTCGCGCTCAGCACCCTGGCGGCGGCATCGAACGCCGCGGCCGAGCAGGTGGTGCCGATCACCGCCACGAGGTCGGGCTCGAGCAGCAGGCGGCGCGCGCCGGCGATGCCACCCTTGGGCGTGCAGTCCTCCGACTCGCCCAGCAGCGACACCGGATGCCCCAGCAATTCGCCCTGGCGGCCGTCGAACGCGCCGTCGAGGTAGTCGACCGCAAGCTCCACCGCGCGCTTGGCGTCGACGCCGGCGGAATCGTCCTCGAACAGCAGGGTGCCGAGGTAGATGGGACGCCCCACCCCCACCTCCACGCAGGCGTTCTCGTCGGCGGCACACTGCGCCTGCACCGCCTGCTGGGCCGAGGGCGGCCCCCCGCAACCGGCCAGCACCATCGCGGCCCCCGCGACGACGGCCAGCGCGAGGCCACGCACCCACGCGCGCAGCATGGTCATCGGATCGTCACCCAGTCGAGGGACTGGCCCGCGCGCAACTCGGCAGCGAGCTCGGCCACCGGGGTGACATCCACCAGGAACGGACCGCGGAAGGGCGCGCTGATGGCCAGGATGGCCGCCAGGTCAAGCGCCACGACCAGCACGATGCCGAGCGCCACCCAGCCATAGCGTGGTCCGGCGCGTAGCGACACCAGCAGGCTGTTGGCCACCAGGGCGATGCCGGCGATCACCGAGAGCGAGAAGAGCGCAATGGGCAGGGATTGCGATGCGATCACCACCCGCTGCCGCCGCGCACTGGTGATGCCGTCGAGCGCGGCGCCCAAGGCCGATTGCTCGGCGCTCTGCACGTAGGCGCGGTCAGACAACCGCGACACCCCTCGCTCGAGCTCGCGGAGGCTGTCGAGGGCGGGCGACCGCGCCGCCGCGCCGCTTCCGAGGGCCTGCCACTCGCCCACCTGGACGTCATCGAGGTATTCCGCCAGGGCGTCCTGCGTGATCTCGGCGTCGGCGGCCGGCAGGCTCGCGCTGGCATACGCGAGCCGACTCGCGGCCGCGACTTCCTGCCCCACGATGCGCTGGGTGTCACGCAGGGTGGAGTACTCACTGTTGATGAGGAAACCCGTGAGGATCGCGAACAGGCTGCCGAGCGCCGTCATGTAGGCGGCCGCGGTCGTGCCGGCCTTCTCGCGGTTGCCACCACGGATGTATCGGGCGAACGCCCACATCATCGCAGCGCTCGCGCCGACCGTGAGCACGATGATGAGGGGCACCATCACCCACTCGTTGAGCGACACCAGGTAGTCGGTCATGTCCCCGTGAGGTCCCCTCCGGTGGCCGCGTCGAGCGCGTCGCGCGTGGCGGCAACCGCCTCGGGGCCGAGCGGCACGGAGCCCTCATCATCCGCGGCGGCCGTCCTCACCACCTGCTCGGCGAAGGCCGCCACGGTGGGGTCGTCGCGCAGCGAGTCGGCGTTCACGTACATGTAGAGCGAGCGGGCCAGCGGGTAGGTGCTGTCGCGGATGGTCTCGGGCTTCGGTGCCACGCACCCCTTGCCGCCATCCACCTCGATGGCGCGCACGGTGCCCTCCCATGGGCGCATGGTGGCGTAGCCGGCGAATGCCAGCGCCGTGGGCGCGCGCACGACCTCGGCCAGCATCACCTGGTCGCTCGCCACCCGCGTGGCGTCCTGGCGGATCGCGGCGTCCTGCCCGCGCTTCTCGGCGCCGGGCTTCACCACGATGTCCTCCACGAGCTTCCTCGTGCCGGATGCCGAATCGGGGCTCACGACCACGAGCCGCGCCCTGGGGAGCGACGTGCTTGAGCCCAACGACTTCGCGAGCCGCTGGGCGTCCGACCAGCGCGCCACCCCCACCGACTCCGGGCCCACCAGCGCGTAGAGATCGGGCAGGGTCACGCATGCCGGCTGGGCGTTCGATGCCCCCGTGAAGAACACCATGGCGTCACGGGCCAGGAGCAGGCGCACCACCTTCTTGCCTTCGGCCTCGCAGCGGGCCGTCTCGTCCCCCGAGATCTCCCGGCTGGCGCCCGCGATGTCGGCGATGCCGTCGCAGAGCGCAGTGAAACCCGCCCCCGTGCCAGTCATCTCGAGGTCCACGCGGGCAAGGGGGTTGGCCGCCGAGAACGTGCCGGCGGCGGACGACATCACCGGGAGCAGCGTGGACGACCCCGCCACCGACACCGAGCCATCGAGGCTTCCCCCGCAGCCGGGCAGCACGGCGAGGGCGGGCACGGCAAGGAGGAGGAGCAGGGGGCGCATCACTCCATGTTACGGCCACCGAGCGGAGCCAGAGGAATTGTTAAGCGCGGTGGGCTAGGTGCGGTAGTCGGCGTTCACCGATATGTACCCATGGCCGAGGTCGCTGGCGAAGAGCTCCGCGCGGCCGTCCCCGCGACCCAGCCCCACCTGCATCTCGTACTCGGGGCGGGCCATCACATCGTCGATCCCCGCGCCATCGGGCAGCACGCCGTCGAATCGCAGGGTGAAGTCCACATGCCCGCCGGCCTGCGCCAACGCCTGGCCCACGGCCTGGTGCACGCGGCCCCAGTTGGCGTCGCGGCCGTACACCGCGGTGCGCACCAATGCGCTCTCCCCCACGCCGCGCGCCACGCGTTCGGCCTCGTCATCATCCAGCGCGCCATCCACCACCACGCGCACGGCGTGCTCGGCGCCCTCGCCGTCCTTCACCATGAGGATCGCCAGGTAGCGGCAGATCGCCCGCAGGGCGTCGCCGAACAGCGACAGGTCGTCGCCCTCGATCGGCGGGCCCTCGCCGTTGGCCAGCACCAGCAGGGTATCGCTGGGGCTCATCTGGCCGTCCACGCTGATGCGGTTGAAGCCGCCCTCGGCGGCGGCGCGCGTGAGGCCGAGAAGGTGGTCGGGCAGCACGCAGGCGTCGGTGGTGACGTAGGCGAGCATGGTGGCCATGTCGGGGCGGATCATCCCGGCGCCCTTGGCCGCCGCGCCGATGGTCACCTCGCCGCCGGCCAGTGCCAGGCGAAAGGCCCCGCCCTTGGCGAAGGCATCGGTGGTGCGGATGGCCTCGCCGAAGGCCGGCCCGCCATCCGCCGACAGCGCTGCGGCGGCGGCGTCGATGCCCGCGGCCACCGACTTCATGGGAAGCCGCTCGCCGATGACCCCCGTGGAGCACACCGCCAGGCTTCCCACCGGCACCGCGGCGGCGGCCGCGCCGGCCTCGCCCATGGCGCGCGCGTCGGCCACGCCCTGCGGCCCCGTGGCGGCGTTGGCGCATCCGCTGTTCACCACCACCCCGCGCAGGCTGCCCGCGTGCAGGGTGCGGGTGTACTGCACCGCGGCCGACGGCATGGCGCTGGGGGTGTCCACCAGCGCCGACGCGCACGGCCGGTCGCTCACCAACAGGCCCAGGTCGGGCAGGCCCTCGCCCTTGAGCCCCGCGGCCACGCCCGCGGCCCGGTAGCCCGAGGGCGCGGTGACCCCCGGCCCGTCGATTCGCGTGAGGCCCTCGGGCGCGCCGATCCAGTCGGCGCGCTCCACCGGAGACCAATCGGTCAGCGGAGCCCCTCGTCCTCGGGCCGTCCGGCCATGAGGTTGAGGTTCTGCACCGCCTGCCCGGCCGCCCCCTTCATGATGTTGTCGATCACGCCAAACGCGATGAGGCGCCCCGCGGCCTGGTCGACCATGGGGCACACCTGCGCGTAGTTGGTGTGCTGCACCGCGTGCATGCCCGGGGGCTGCTCCACCACCTCCACGAACGGTGCGCCCGCGTAGAAGTCCGTATAGCGCTGGCGCAGGTCATCCGGGTGCGGCGCGTCGCCGTCGAAGCCCGCGTAGCAACTGGCCAGCAGCCCGCGATCCACCGGCACCAGGTGTGGCGTGAACGTGACCGGCGCCCCCAGTTCCTGGGCGATCTCGGGCGTATGCCGGTGCGCCAGCACCTTGTAGGCGCGCACGCTGTCGGCCACCGACGAGTAGTGCACGTCGGGCGTGGGCGTCTTTCCCGCCCCGCTCACGCCGCTCTTGGCGTCGATCACGATGTCGCTCACATCGCTCGCCACAGGCAGCAGCGCCAGCAGCGACGCCGTGGGGTAGCACCCGGGGTTGGCCACCACGCGCGCGCCGACGATGGCATCGCGGTTGATCTCGGGCAGGCCGTACACGGCATCGGCCAGCACGTCGGGACGCGGGTGATCGAACCCGTACCACTCGGGATACAGGGCGGCGTCGCGCAGCCGGTGGTCGGCCGACACATCCACCACGCGCACCCCGCGATCCACCAGGTCGCCCACCGCCACCGCGGCCTCCGCATGCGGGTAGCACACGGCCGCGAAGTCGCCCGCGGCCACGGCGTCGGGGTCGAACTGCTGCAGCACGGCATCAACGCGGTACTCAGGCGCCACGTCGACAATGCGCTGTCCGGCGTCGGCCCGGGCGGTCACCTGGCCGAGCGAGAAGTGCGGGTGGGCGTCCACCAGCGCCGCGAGCTGCGCCCCCGTGAAGCCCGCCGCGCCGATCACGTGGACGGTGCTCATGACCTCAGTTCCGCTCCCACCTGGTCGCGCAGCGCGGAAATGGCGCGCTCGGTGACCCCGTCGATCTCCTCGTCGGTGAGGGTACGCCCGGGCTCGGCGATGGTGAGGCGCACGGCAAGGCTCACCTGGCCGTCGGGCACCTGGTCGCCGGCGTAGTGGTCAAACACCTCTGCGCGCTGCAGCAGGTGGCCGCCGGCCTCGCGCGCCACGTCGAGCACGTGCGCCGCGGTGACGGTCTCGGGCACCAGCACGGCGAGGTCGCGCGTGCTCACGGGCACAGAAATGAGGTCCACGTACCGCCGCGGCTCGTCGGGACCCACCTGCACCAGGGCGGGGATGCGCAGCGTGACGGCCACCACGGGGCCCTTCACGTCGAAGGCCTTCAGCACGGCGGGGTGCACTTCGCCGGCCACGCCCACCACGATGCCGGCGGCGGTGAGCCGCGCCTGGCGCACCGGGTGCAGCCAGGGCTCCTTCACCCCGGCCACGGCATCAGCATGCACGCCCACCGACGCCGCCATGGCGATGCCCAGGCCCGAGGCCGACCACACGTCGACGTCGGCGGGGGCCTGACGCCAGCCGCGCGCGCCCGGCGCGCCGAACAGCACAGCGGTGATCTCCTCGGGCTCATCGGCCAGGCCGTCGGCGGCGGGCACGTAGGTGCGACCCACCTCGAAGAGCGCGCCGTCGCGCCGCTGGTGCGCCTGATTGCGCTCCACCGCGCGCAGCAGGCCGGGAATGAGCGACCGGCGCATCACGGCCATCTCGTCGCTCAGCGCGTTGCCGATGCGCACCACCCGGCGGCGCTCGTCGTCGGCCGGAAGGTGCAGCCGGTCGGCATCGGCCTCCGGCACGAACCGGTAGGTGATGGCCTCGCTCAGCCCTTGGTCGCAGGCGTACCGGATGAGCCGCCGCACCACCTTCTGCTGGGCGCTGAGCGACGCCCGCGCCTCGAGGCGCGGCAGCACGCTGGGAATGCGGTCGAGCCCGTGCACGCGCCCGACCTCCTCGATGAGGTCGATCTCGCGCAGCAGGTCGGCGGTGCGCCACCAGGGCACGCCCACCACGTGGGCGTCGTCGCCCCGGTCCACCGTGCAGCCAAGGCGCTCGAGTATCTCGGCGCTCTCGGCGGGCGCGATGTCGGTGCCGAGGATCGCCGCCACCCGCGCATGGCGCAGGGTGATGGCCGCGGGGGCCTGCTCGGGCGCGCGCTCGTCGAGCACGTTCGGCACCAGCGAGGCGCCGGCGAGCTCGTGCAGCAGGCGGCAGGCGATGGCCATGGCCACCGGCGGCAGGTCGGTGGGCTGGCCCTTCTCAAAGCGCGCGCTGCTCTCGGTGCGAAGGCCCAGGCCCAGCGACGTGCGGATGATGCCCGGGCCGTCGAACGTGGCGGCCTCCAGCAGCACGCGGGTGGTGCCCTCGTGCACCTCGGCGAACTCCGCGCCGAAGATGCCGGCGATCACCGCGGGCTTCTCGGCGTCGGCGATCACCAGGTGCTCGCCCGTGAGCGTGCGCTGCTGGCCGTCGAGCGTGGTGATGGGCTCGCCCTCGCCCGCGCGGCGCACCACGATGGCGGGGCCGGCCAGGCGGTCGAGGTCGAACGCATGCAGCGGCTGGGCCGTGAGCAGCATCACGTAGTTGGTCACGTCCACCACGTTGTTGATGCTGCGCATGCCAGCCGCCTCGAGGCGGCGCACCATCCAGTCGGGCGACGGCCCCACCCGCACGTCGAGCAGCACCCGCGCCATGTAGCGCGGGCAGAGATCCGGGGCCTCCACGCGAAGCGTCACGTAGTCCCCCACCTCGCCGGCGCCGTCCTCAGGCGGCAGCGTGGTGTCGAGGTCGTGCAGTGCGGCGCCGGTGATGGCATGCACCTCGCGCGCGATGCCGTAGATGCCCTGGCAGTCGCCGCGGTTGGGCGTGAGCTCGAGCTCAAGGATCGTCCCGGGCGGGGGCAGCACGTCCACCACCGCCGTGCCCGCCACCAGGTCGTCGCCGAGCACCAGGATGCCGTCCGACTCCTCCGACAGCTCGAGCTCGCTCTCGCTCAGCACCATCCCGAAGCTCTCCACGCCGCGCAGCTTGGCCTTGCCCAGCTTCTGCCCGCCGGGCATCACCGCGCCCGGGATTGCCACGGCCACGGTCTGGCCCGCGGCCACGTTGGGCGCGCCGCACACGATCTGCCGCGGGGCGTCCTCGCCGGTGTCCACGCTGAGCACCCGCAGCCGGTCGGCATCGGGGTGCTGCTCGGCGGTGAGCACCTTGCCGATGCGGAAGGCCTCGCGGTTGCCCTGCGTCATGGGGATTCCCCGCGTGAGCGTGCGCTCCACGGCGGTGCCGGTGGCGGTGAGCCGGTCGGCCAGCGCGGCGTCGTCGAGGTCGGTGGCCACGTGCTCGCGCAGCCATTCGAGGGGCAGCTTCACGAGAACTGCTCCAGGAACCTCAGGTCGCCCTCATACAGCAACCGGATGTCGCTGATCTGGTGGCGGATCATCGCGATGCGGTCGAGCCCGAACCCGAACGCGAAGCCGGTCCACCGCTCGGGGTCGTAGCCCACGTTGGCGAACACGTTGGGGTCCACCATGCCGGCGCCCGCCACCTCGAGCCAGTCGGTGCGGCCATTGCGATCGGTCCACGACACGCTCACATCCACCGACGGCTCGGTGAACGGGAAGAAGTGCGGGATCACCCTCACGTCGCGGTCGCCCAGCAGCCGGGTGAGGAAGTATTCGATGGTGCCCTTCAGGTGCGCGAAGGTGAGCCCCTCGTCCACGGCGAGCCCCTCCACCTGATGGAACATCGGGCTGTGCGTGGCATCGACGTCGTCGCGGCGGTACACGGTGCCCGGGGCGATCACGTACACCGGCGGCGGGCCCGACTGCATGGTGCGGATCTGCACCGGGGACGTCTGCGTGCGCAGCAGCACGTCGTCCCCGCCCTCGATGAAGAAGGTGTCGCTCTCCGACCGCGCGGGGTGGCCGTCGGGGGTGTTAAGCGCCGTGAAGTTGTTGAAGCCGGTCTCCACCTCGGGGCCGTCGGCCACGGAGTACCCCATGCCCAGGAAGATCTCCTCCACCTCGAGGGCCACCTGCGTGATGGGGTGCAGGGCGCCCAGCGGGAACGCGTTGCCGGGCAGGGTCACGTCGGCCGTGTCGGCCTCCAGCGCCGCGCCCATGGCGTCGGCCTCCAGGGCATCGCGGCGCGACTCCAGGGCGTCCTCGATCGCCCGCCGGGCGGCGTTGCCGTCCTTGCCCACGCGCCCGCGATCCTCGGGCGGCAGCGAGCCGATCGACCCCAGCAGCTCGGTGAGCGGTGCCTTGCGGCCGAGGAACCTCACCCGCGCGGCCTCGAGCGCGTCGAGGTCGGGCGCTGCGGCGATTGCGGCGGTGGCCTCGTCGGCCAGCGCGGTGAGGTTGGGGATCCCGCTCATGACCGCGGCATCCTAGAGCACTGCCGCACGCGCTCGGCCAGCAGCGCGGCGCCCGCGGCGGACACGTTGAGCGACTCCGCGCCCTCGCCCTGCGGGATCGTCACCTCCACCACCTCGAGCGACTCGCGCAGGGAGTCCATCACCGGGTCGAGCCCCGCGCGCTCGGCGCCGAGCGCCAGCACGGTGGGGGCGGTGTGGTGGTCGTCCCAAGGCGCCGCCCCGCCGTGGGCCACGGCGGCCACCACACGGAAGCCCTCACGGGTTGCCAGGTCGTCGGGCTTCACGCCCTCCAGCACCGGCAGCGCGAACGTGGCGCCCATGGCCGCGCGCACCGCGCGCGGGTGCGCGGCGTCGGCCGACCCGGGGCCGAGGGCCAGCCCGTCGGCGCCGAGGGCGGCGGACGTGCGGATGAGCGTGCCCACGTTTCCGGGGTCGGCCACGCCGGCCAGGTACACGCCCAACGCCGGCGGCATGGCCACCGTGCGAAAGTGGTGCGGCCCCGCCTGCGGGAACACCCCGATGATGCGCGGCGGCTGCGCCAGCGTGCTCACCCCACCCATCAGCCGGGTGGAT
>JBJTJN010000023.1:0-9559 GCA_046095485.1 Actinomycetota bacterium | reverse complement strand
CTCCACGCGGTCCATCTCGGCGTCGAGCCAGCCGGCGCTGAGCGACGCCATGCCGTGCGTGCAGGTGTCGTGCACGGCCTGGAAGGTGCCGTTCACGTTGGCCAGGCAGATGGGCTGGCCCTCCACCTCCACGCGCACCATCGTGCCCGGCGGAACGTCGCCGGCCGGAAGCACGTCCACCATGCTCATCGCACCTTCGCGCGGGCGGCCGCAGCGAGCTCGTCGCGCAGCTCGTCGAACGAGATCTCGTCGAGCACTTCCTGGAAGAAGCCGTACACGATCTGGTGCTTGGCCTCGAGCTCGGGCACGCCGCGGCTCATGAGGTAGAAGAGGTGCTCATCGTCCACGCGGCCCACCGCGCCCGCGTGCGAGCACTTCACCTCGGCCGTCTCGATCTCGAGGAACGGGATGGTGTCGGCGCGCGCGCCCTCGTTGAGGATGCGGTTGGGGGTGGGCGGGGAGGCGTCGGTGCCGGGCGCGCCCGGGGGCACCCCCAGGTTGCCGAAGAACACCGTGTGGGCGGTGTCCTGGATCGCACCCTTGTAGAGCAGGTTCGAGTAGGCCTGCGGCGCCTCGTGGCGCGACACCACCCGGTGCTCGAAGTGCTGCGAGCCGGTGGCGAAGTAGAGGCCCAGCGCCCGGGCGTCGGATCCGCTGCCGCGGCAGTACATGGTGGGCTCCACGCGCACCACGTCTCCGCCCAGGGTGACGTTCACCGAGCGCACGCGGGCGTCCTTGCCCGCGGCGGCGCGGATGGTGGCCTGATGGCGCACCCCGCGTCCCCAGCCGATGTACGACACGTGCTCCAGCTCGCCGCCATCGGCCACGAACAGCTCCACCACGCTCGACGCGTGCACCGCGCCGTCGAGGTCGGGCGAGAGGTAGCGGTCGATCACCGTGGCCTTCGCGCCCTCCTCCACGATCACCAGCGTGCGGCCGAATACGCGGCCCTCGGCACCGGTGGCCGTGAGCACGGTCTCCACGGGCAGCTCCACCTCGACCCCGCGCGGCACGTACACGAACGTGCCGGCATCCCAACTGGCGGCGTTCAGCGCACCGGGGCGGTCGTCGAAGCCCGCCAGCGAATAGAGGCGGTCGCGCACCAGGTCCTCGTGCGCGGCGAGGGCCTCGCCCAGCTCGGAGACGATCACGCCGTCCGGCAGCTCGGCCAACTCGGCCGGCGCGGGCGCGCCGTCGACGAAGGTCAGGCGGGCCGAGCGGCCCGATGCGGCCGGAAGGTCGACGGTTCCCGTGGCGCTGCCGCCCGTGGCCCCGTCGCCGTTCATGCCGAGGTCGGCGGGCGGCGTGAAGCGCCACTCCTCTTCGGTGCCGGTGAGCTCGGGCAGCGCCTCGAGGACCGCGGCGGCCTCGTCGCGGGCCTCCACGGCCCAGGCGGGGGCGTCAGCCAATGGAGCCCTCCATCTGCAGCTCGATCAGGCGGTTGAGCTCCACCGCGTACTCCATAGGCAGTTCCTTGGCGATGGGCTCGATGAACCCGCGCACGATCATGGCCATGGCCTCCTCCTCGCTGAGCCCGCGGCTCATGAGGTAGAAGATCTGGTCGTCGGCCACCTTGCTGACGGTGGCCTCGTGGCCGATGGAGGTGTCCTCCTCCTGGATGTCCATGTAGGGGTAGGTGTCCGAGCGGCTGTCCTCGTCGAGCAGCAGCGCGTCGCACACCACCGAGGCCTTCACGCGCCGGGCACCCGGCTCCACCTTCACCAGGCCGCGGTAGCTGGTGCGCCCGCCGCCCTGCGAGATGGACTTGCTCACGATGGTGCTCGAGGTGTCGGGCGCCACGTGCACCATCTTGGCGCCGGCGTCCTGGTGCATCCCCTCGCCGGCCATGGCCACCGAGAGCACCTCGCCGCGGGCGCGCGGCCCCACCATCCACACGGCCGGGTACTTCATGGTCAGCTTGCTGCCGAGGTTGCCGTCGATCCACTCCATCACGGCGTCCTCGTGCGCCACGGCGCGCTTGGTGACGAGGTTGTAGACGTTGTTCGACCAGTTCTGGATGGTCGAGTAGCGGCAGCGCGCGCCCTTCTTCACGATGATCTCCACCACCGCCGAGTGCAGCGAGTCGGCGGAGTACGTGGGGGCGGTGCAGCCCTCGACGTAGTGCACGTACGAGCCCGGCTCGCAGATGATGAGCGTGCGCTCGAACTGGCCCATGCTCTCGGCGTTGATGCGGAAGTACGCCTGCAGCGGGATCTCCACCTGCACGCCCTCGGGCACCCAGATGAACGACCCGCCCGACCACACGGCCGAGTTGAGCGCGGCGAAGGTGTTGTCGCCCGGCGGGATCACCGTGGCCCAGTGCTCGCGGAAGAGCTCCTCGTGCTCGCGCAGGGCGGTGTCGGTGTCGCAGAAGATGACGCCCTTCTCCTCGAGGTCCTCGCGGATCGAGTGGTACACGACCTCCGACTCGTACTGCGCGGACACCCCGGCGAGGAACTTCTGCTCGGCCTCGGGGATGCCCAGGCGGTCGAACGTCTTGCGGATGTCGTCCGGCACCTCGTCCCACGAGCGGCCCTGCTCCTCGGCCGCCTTGATGTAGTAGTAGATGTCCTGGTAGTCGAGATCCGACAGGTCGCCGCCCCAGTCGGGGATCTCCCGGCTCTCGAAGATCTCCAGCGAGCGCAGGCGGAACTTGGTCATCCACTCCGGCTCGCCCTTGATCATGGAGATCTCGCGGACGATGTCGGCGTTGAGCCCCTTCTTGGGCTCGAACACGTAGTTGGCCGGGTCATGCCAGCCGAACTTGTATGTGGTGTCGATGTCGATCTCGGGCTTTGCCGTCGACAAGTCGGACGCTCCTTCGGGGTGGCCGTAGAACGCTCTATAGGTTACGTCTATTGCCTCAACAATCAACCGCCATCGGGGGTGGGTGACGATGCCCTTCGCGCGAACGGCGGGTCGTCGTATCCTTCGACACGGCAACCGCCCGAAAGCAGCGTCTTGAGCACCGATCCGGCAACGCTTCCCGACGACGAGCAGGAGATCCAGCGCCTCGTCGCCGCCCTGGGTGATCCCACCCGGCGGCGGGTGTTCTTCACCGTGCGCGAGGCCGGCGTGCTGATGGGCAAGGACGAGGTGGCCGAGGCCGTGGGCATCACCCGCCGGCTCGCGGGATTCCACCTCGACAAGCTCGTGGAGCAGGGGTTCCTCCAGGCGGAGTTCCAGCGCCGCACCGGTCGCACCGGTCCCGGCGCGGGGCGCCCGGCCAAGCTCTACGCGCTGGCCGAGGCCGAGGAGGACTCCCTCCTCGAGGTAAAGCACTACGACCTGCTGGCCGAGCTGCTGCTCAGGGCCATGAGCGATCGGTCGGGCGAGGACCCGCAGGAGGTCCTCGAGCGCGTGGGGTACGAGTTCGGGCGCGAGCTCGGCGAGGCCGAGCGCGCTGCGGGGCGCAGCCCGTCGTACTCGACCACCACCGATGCCGTGGCCGGCGTGGTGGGCGTGCTCACGAGGTTCGGCTTCGGCGCGACGGCCAACGACGACGGCCGCATCACGCTGCGCGCATGCCCCTTCGAGGAGATGGCCAAGGTCGACCCCGAGCGGGTGTGCGGCCTCGACCGCGCCATCTGGCGCGGCGTGCTGTCGGCGTTCAACCCCGACGCCACGCTGGCGTCGGCCACCGCCCGTGCCCAGGGTGATGAGGCCTGCGCCGCCCTCGTGGTGGAGGGCGACGAGGGCTAGGCACCCGTGCGGGGTACCGCGGCTAGAGGTCCTTCAGGCGGCTGGTGCCGAAGAGGTAGGTCATCCAGCCGAACAGGCCCGTCATCAGCACGGCGCCGAACACATCGCCCCAGTAGCCGTCCTGCGTGGCGGCGGCGAAGGAGACGAAGATCTCCACGAACATGGCGATGGTGAGCAGCCCGAACATGATGCCGCCCACCCACATGATCCAGCCGTAGGGGAAGAACCGGCGCACGCCCACCGTGTGGGCGAGCGGGGCGTAGTTGGCGCGGCGTCCGCCGGCGCGCTTGGGCTTCTTGTTACGGGCCATCGGCGGGGACAATAGCCGCATCGGCGGCGCGCGTGCGCGGCTGCCACTTGCCGCTGCGGATGCGCACGATGCTCACGCCCATGCCGACGAAGTAGAGGACGCTGAACACCACCTGCGGGATCGACATGAGGATCGTCCCGTAGACGATCCACGGCACGCAGGCGGCCATCGCGAGCGCGCGCAGGCGCACCTGGCCGAACGAGAGCCGCGATGCCGCGATGCCCAGCATGCCGAGGGCCGCGGCGATATCGGCCGGTCCGCTCCAGAAGACGATGATCAGGATGGCGGTCACGGGGATGCTGAGCCAGATGATGGCCCGGCCGCGGGCGCTGCGCGGGTCGGTGCCCGCGAAGTCCATCACCACCACAACGGCGCTGATGGCGATTGCCGCCGTGCCGCCGAGCAGTGCCCAGTGGATTCCCATCACGAGGGAGCCCGCGGCGTCGAACGCCAGCAGCATGGCGCGCGTGCGCATGAGGGTGGACGCCAGCAGCAGCGCGATGCCCATCACGCCCACGGCCTGCGCCACGATCTGCGCGGTGCTCATGGGCGTATGGTGACGTAGCCCACGGCGGGCATGTGTGACGGCGGGCGCGGGGGTGCGTTGGAACTGGGACTCGAGGGGCGGGTGGCGCTGGTGACCGGCGGCAGCCGCGGCATCGGGCACGCGGCGGCCAAGGCGCTGGCCCGTGAGGGCGCGCAGGTGGTGGTGGCCGCGCGCGGCGCCGACGGGGTGGACGCCGCCGTCGCGGCGCTGCGGGCATCGGGTGCGCGGGCAGAGGGGATCCTCACCGACATGGCCGACCCGCTCGGGCCGGCTGACGCCGTGGCGCGCGCCGAGGCCATCATCGGGCCCGTGGAGATACTGGTGGCCAATGCGGGCGGCCCGCCGCCCGGCCGCTTCGTGGACGCCGACGACGACGGCTGGGACATCGCGGTGCAGCAGAATCTTCTGGGCACCGTGCGGCTCATCCGCGCGGCGCTGCCGGGCATGCGCGAGCGGGGGTGGGGCCGCATCGTCACGATCACCAGCACGTCGGTGCGCGAGGTGATCGACGGCCTGGCGCTCAGCAACGCCACGCGTGCCGGGGTGGCAGGCGCGGTGCGCACGCTGGCTCGCGAGGTGGCGGGCGACGGCGTGACGGTGAACAACGTGCTGCCCGGGCCCATCCTCACCGACCGCATGCGCGAGCTGCTCTCGGCCGCGCCCGACCTGGACGCCGCCATCGCCGAGCGCGGGGGGCGCAACCCCACGGGGCGCGTGGGTGACCCGGCCGAGGTGGGCGACCTCGTGGCATTCCTGGCGTCGGACCGCGCGGCCTTCATCAACGGCGCGTCGGTGATGATCGATGGAGGGGAGAGCCGGGTTGTCGGCTAGCGACCACGATCACCCGCCCTTCGGCTTCAGCACCCGCTTTCGCGTGGACTTCGCCGACACCGATGCGGGCGGGGTGGTGTACTTCGGCCGGTATGGGCGATACCTCGAGCGGGCCGTCATCGAGTACCGGCGTGCGGCAGGCGTGCCGGTGCTGGGCGAGCCCGGGCACCAGTTCATGGTGCGGTCCATGACCGTCGAGTACCACGCCCCGCTGAGGTTCGAGGACGAGGTGGAGGCCTTCGTGCGCGTGAGCGCCGTCGGCACGACCAGCCACACGATGGACGTGCGGTTCGAGAGCATCGATGCGCATGGCGCGTTGCACGTGGCCGACGCCCGCGCCGTGGTGGTGGGCGTGCAGTCGTGGGATGGCGGCGGCGCCACGCCGATGCCGGCTGCGTGGCGCGAGGCCATCGAGGCATTCGAGGCGCGCACGCATTGAGCGGACGCCTGCTGGGACAGCACGTCGCGGTGCTGCGGTCGGCGGGGGCCGATGTGGACGCCCTCGCGCGCATCGAGGAGTGGGCACGCCGGTCGGTGGTGGTGCCCGAGGGCACCGAGGTGGTCGACGCCCACGTGCACCTGGGCGTCGACCGCGACGGCCATGCGTCGTCGGCCTCCGACCTCATCGCCGACATGGACGCCAACGGCATCCATCGCGCGGTGGTGTTCCCGGCCGACGAGCCCGGTCCCGGCGGCGACTTCCGGGAGTCCAACCGGCGTGTGCTCGAGGCCGCCGAGGGCCACCCCGACCGGTTCATCCCCTTCTGCCGGGTCGACCCCTCGGTCGGGGCCGCTGCGGCCATCGACGAGGCCCGGGCAGGTGGCGCGCGCGGGCTCAAGCTGCACCCGGTGGCGCAGCGGTTCGCCCCTGAGGGCGAGGAGTGCGTGGCCGTGGTGCGCCTGGCCACCGACCTCGGCTGGCCGGTGCTCTTCCACGCCGGGTTCGGGGCCCGGCCACTTGGCCCCGCCTTCGCCGGGCTGCTCGAGCAGGTTCCCGACGCCAGCCTCATCCTCGCCCATGGAGGGCGTGGCGATCACCGGGCCCTCGCCGCGGCGACGGCGGCGTACCCGGACGTGCTGTTCGACACCTCCATCGCGGCGCTGCCCGACCTCGCAACGCTGCCGCCTGAACGCATCGTCTTCGGCACGGATCGCCCCTACGGCGACCACGCACAGGCCCTGCACCTGGTGGGGGCCGCGGCGCGCGTGGCGGGGTGGGATGCCACGGCGATGCGTGGCGTGATGGGCGCCAACCTGCTGCGCCTGCTCGGGGAGGGGGCGTCGTGAGCACCGCCGACGCCCTGCGGGTGGTCACCCTCGCCGCCCAGGCCGAGATGGCCCTGGTGCGACGCGACGCCGTGGCAGGCCCGCTGCTGTCGCAGGCCGCGCGCGCGGCGGATGGCATGCCCGCCGGGCCGCTGCTGGCGGAGGCCGCCGCGATGGTGCGCGGTGAGCCCGGTCGCGAGGCCGTACGGCAGGCCGCGCTCTCGTTGTGCCGCATGGCACTGCAGGATGCCCAGGCCGACGCGCTGGGGGCCGCACCGTGACGCGGGCGGGCGCACCGTGACGCGGGCTGGTGCCTTGTGAGCATGGAAAACCGTGCGCGGCTGGCCGAGGTGATGAGGTCGGGCGAGCCCGATCTTGCCGAGGCCAACCTGCTCATCGCGGCGGAGGGGCGCCCGGGGGTAGACCCCTCGCGGTGGCTCGCCGAGGTGGACCGCCTGGCCGACTTGGCAGGCCCCGACGATGCCTCGGCGGTGTTCGAGCTGCTGCGGCAGGAGGGCTACACGGGTGATGACCGCACCTACGACGACCCGCGCAATTCGTTCCTCGACCAGGTGATGCGCCGCAGGCGCGGGCTGCCCATCGCGCTGTCGGCGCTCGCGGTATCGGTCGGCCGCCGAACCGGCGCGCAGATCGTGGGAATCGCCGCGCCCGGGCACTACATCGTGGCCGAGCTCGCGGGCGGCCGCGTGCGCTACGTCGATCCCTTCCACGGCTGGGTGACGCGCTCGGTTGAGGAGATGTCCGGCATCGTCAGCGACGCCGCCGGCATCGAGCTCGAGCCCGGCCACCTGGCCCCGGTGCCCGCGCAGGTGACCGTCACCCGCATGCTGCTCAACCTCGAGGGCAGCTACCGCCGCCGCGCCCGGCCCGACGACGTGCTGTGGTGCTGCGAGCTGCTGGCGCTCGTGAACCCGGAGGACCCGGCCCCGCGCGTGCGCATGGCCGAGGTGCTGGTGGAGCTCGGGCGCCCCGACGAGGCCGAGGCCCTGCTCGGCTCGCTGCTCACCACCACCCCGCCATCACTCGCCTTGCGCGTGGCCGAGTCGGTGCTCGACGACATCCGAGCCGCGCGGCTGAACTGACCCCGGTGTCAGGCACTTAACCAAGCAGCACGCCATCGCTCGCGTCCGCCGCCTCGACGAACTGTCGGATCCTCGCTCGGGCCTCCCGAGCATCGCGGCCGATCAGGCTCAGCGTCCTGCTGAGGGCCAACGCCGCATCCGGAGTTCGCACTCCGATGAGTGCGGCGTAGCTGCTCCAGGGCCACTGCTCCGGGGTGCTGCACAACTTGGCCTCCACTGGGTTTCGAGCGATGTACCGCACGACGGCCGCGATTTGTTGATCGGTAGTAACCGGGACCGCGTGAAAGCGCCCGCCGAACAGGTGACCCGAGGTGCCATGCCGTCGGTTGAAGCGCCTGACGTAGGCGCCCGAGAGGTCCCGCATGCCTGCAGAGAGATCCTCGACCGGGGCATCGATGAGCAGGTGTACGTGGTTGGGCATGAGGCAGTACGAGAGCAGCGCCCAACCACGGTGCCGCCCCGTGAGATTCGCCTGCGTGAGGAAGCCCTGGAAGTCCGCCTCATCGGCAAAGATGTCCCGTCGGTCATTCCCACGGTTCGTCACGTGATGCAGGTGTGCCGTGCTTTGCAGTCGTTGCGTTCGACCCATGCACCGGACCCAAGCGCGGGCGGGCCGCGCCGGGAAGGGCCTGCGCGCGAATCGTTTCCGGTAGGGCGAGAGACGGCACGCCCTGTCGTCGTGTTCGGTTAAGTGCCTGACACCGGGGTTCGCCCGGAACGACGAAGGGCGCCCTCAGGCGCCCTTCGTGATTCCTATCGAGATGCGGTCTAGCCGCGCGAGGCCAGGAACTCCTTGACCATCGACTCGCCGGCGTCGGCGCCCTGCTCGTAGTACACGCGGTTGATCTCCTTGAAGACCTCCCACTGGGCGGGGACGTCGTCCTCGGCCATGGTGGCGTCCACGGGGCAGGCCTCCACGCAGGCGTCGCAGTCGATGCACTCCGACGGGTCGATGTAGAGCATCGTGGCCGTGTCGGCGTTCTCCTCGCCCGGGGCGGGGTGGATGCAGTCGACGGGGCACACGTCCGCGCAGGAGGTGTCCTTGGTGCCGATGCAGGGCTCGGTGATGACGTAGGCCAACGGAGTCTCCTCAGGCGATCGAATCGCGGGTGCACCTGCACCCACCGAACGCGGGGAAGTCTACCCGGCCGCGAGGGGGACGCCCGGTGCCTGCGGCACCCCGGCGGCCTCGGCCACGGCGCGGGCGATCTGCGCCAGCGCCTGCCCGGCGGGGCTGTCGGGGCGCGCGGCCACAACGGGCAGGCCGTCGTCCCCGGCGCGCGCGACGTCCGACTCAAGCGGCACCTGGCCGATGAGCGGCACGCCGAGGTCGGCGGCCAGCGCCGCGCCCCCGCCGCCCGAGAACACCTCGTACCGCTCGCCCGTATCCGGGGCGACGAACCACGACATGTTCTCCACCACCCCGATCACCGGCAGATCCACGCGGTCGGCCATGGCGGCTGCGCGGCGAGCCACGCGCTGCGCCGTGAGCTGCGGGGTGGTGACCACCAGCACCTGTGCCGCGGGAAGCAACTGCGCGAGCGACAGCGACACGTCGCCGGTACCCGGCGGGAGGTCCACCAGCAGCACGTCGGGCTCATCCCAGAACACCTCGGTCACGAACGACGTGAGCGCCTTGTGCAGCATGGGCCCGCGCCAGATCACCGGGTTGTCGTCGGCGGTCATGAACCCGATGCTCATCAGCCGCACGCCGTGGCTCTCGACCGGGATGATGAGGTCGTCGAGCATCACCGGCTGCTGGGTGGCGCCCATCATGCGGGGTATCGAGTACCCGTACAC
>JBJTJN010000022.1:0-9299 GCA_046095485.1 Actinomycetota bacterium | reverse complement strand
GCATCAGGCGCTCACCATGCCGCGAGCCGAGCGGCAGGCGCGAGGCGATGCCACGCGCGAGGTGATCAACGAGAACGACATCGCGCGCTGGCTGCAGGCCCAGGTGGCCGACATCGAGCAGATCCGCGGGCGGGCGGTGCTGCCGCCCCACGGGGACGGCTGATTGCGTTACGCCGGGGTGGTGCCGGACCGGGTCGGCACCCCCGCTCCCCGGGGCTCCGCTAGCCTCGTCGCCGCCATGGGGCCCTCTCACATCACTCCGCGGGAGCAGATCGCGTGCAGCTGACCTCTACGACCCCCGTGAGGCGTGCGGTGGCCATCGTCGCGGGCGCCGCGACGGCAGGAGCCATGGCCATCGCCGCCGGGGGAGCGCATGGCGCGGTGACCATCGGTGGCTGGGGGCAGATCCACGCCGACATGGGCGGCGGCGCCATCGCGTGGGCTGACGCCCAGCCCGCGAAGACCAAGACCTTCACCTACTGGCGCGTGGACGCCGCGCATGCCCGGGTGACCAGCCGGGGCATCAGCGGCGACACCGAGCCCGTGGCCGTGCGCACCAGCGCGGGGCCGCTCACCGGGGTGGACATCCGCATGGCCGGACCGCAGCGCGCCTTCACGCTCACGGCATCGGGGTCGGCCTTCGCGGGTCCGGTCATCTGGTGCTGCAGCCCCGAGGACCTCGAGGTGGTGGTGTCCAGCGACAGCGATGGCGCGGCACCGCACCCCTTCGGCGCCGGCATGGACGGCACCCGCGTGCGATGGATCGCCGGCGGCCCCGGCGGCGCGTTCCTCGGCTCGGGCGATGCCGTGGAGAACGCCGAGCGCGTGACGTCGGCGGGCATTCCCGGCAACCCCGGCCCCGGGCTGGCATCGGTGGCCCAGGGCATCGCGGCCTGGGCCGACGTCGGGGGATCTTCAATCCGCATCGGCGTGCCATCCGACGCCGGCGTCTCGGGCATCCGCGAGGTGCCCCAGGGCGGCCGGGTGGCGCAGGTGCGCGCCGTGCCCGGGTTCGTGGTGGCCGTGGTGCGGGCGGGCGGCTGGCGCGTGACGCGCACCGACGCCGCCAGCGGGGCGGTCACGGTGGTGTGGAAGGGCTCATCACGACCCCAGATCGGCGCGGGCGGCAAGGCCATCGCCATCGGCGCGGGTCGCGCGGTGCTCACAAGCCGCGGGGGCGCGGCGAAGAAGGTGGGCGACGCCAAGGGACAGGTCGCCGCCATCGCCACCGATGGATCACGCGTGGCGGTGTTCGAGCGGGTGTCGCGCACGGCGAAGGTCGGGAAGGTCACGAAGACGGTGCGCAACACCGCGGTGCGCATCGTGGGGAGGGTGCGATGACGGCCTGGCGCATGATCGCAGGGCTCGCAGCAGTGGCCACGGCCGCCGCCGTGGCCGTGCCCGCCTCGGGGGCCCAGCTGGCCCTGCAGGATGACCAACTGCACAACCTCTCCGGCCCGGCCCTCGACCAGCGACTGGACCTGCTCAAGTCGACGGGAACCAAGGTGACCCGCGTGGACATCATCTGGCGCTCGGTCGCGAAGACGCGGCCGGCCGAGCCCACCGACCCGGCTGACCCCGCATACGACTGGTCGCGCTACGACCAGATGCTGAAGGGCCTCATCGCCCGTGACATCACGCCGATGATCACCTTCTACTGGACGCCCGAGTGGGCATCGCGCACGGGCAAGACGAACGCCGCGCCGCGCGTGGCCGACGCCGCGTCGTTCGCCACGGCGATCGCCCGCCGCTACAACGGCACCTGGCCCGATGGCTCGGGCGGCACCCTGCCCATGGTGAAGCGCATCGAGATCTGGAACGAGCCCAACATCGGCACATTCTGGTTCCCGCAGTGCCGCAGGCAGGGCGGGCGCTACGTGATGGAGTCGGCGCGCCAGTACTCGGCGCTGGTGGCCGCGGCCTACCCGCAGATCAAGGCGGTGCACCCCGGCTCCATCGTCACCGGCGGCGTCACCGGCCCGGTGGGCGGATCGGTGTGCGAGAAGGCCGACTCGTCGGTGGGCACCATCACGTTCGCCGAGGAGATGATCCGGCAGAAGGTGCCGATCGACGCCTGGAGCATGCACCTCTACCCGATCGGCTCGCCGCTGCAGGCCTACTTCGTGCCGTCGTGGAAGACCATTCCGCAGATCACGCGGCTGGTGGATAGGCTGAAGCCCGGCGCGCCCATCTACGTGACGGAGACCGGCTATCACACGTCGTACAACCGCTATCACCGCTACTTCGTCAGCGAGGCCCAGCAGGCCGCGTGGGTGGGCGAGACCATGCAGGCCGCCAACCAGTACCCGCGCGTCGAGGTGGCCGTCTGGTTCAACCTCCAGGACAACCCCTTCTGGACCGGTGGACTGATGCGCATGAACGGCACGAAGAAGCCGGCCTGGGCGCAGTTCACCGCTCAGGTGGGCGCCACCCCGCGCCCGGCCACCTGGGCTCCATGACCTCGGACGGCCGCAGCGACGACAAGCTGGATGACGTCCGCGCGTACTACGACCGCATCGCCCCGCGGCTGCGCGCGGTGGAGCAGCAGAACTGGCACCTGCAGAGCCGCATGTCGTGCGTGCTCGCCACCATCGACCGCTACGGGCCCGGGCCCGGCGGGCGCGTGCTCGACGTCGGGTGCGGCGGGGGATTCCTGCTCGAGGAGCTCGCGCGCCGCGGATACACGGGCGTGGGGATAGACCTCTCGCCCGAATCGGTGGACATCGCGAACAGCCGCCTTGCCGACCTCGGCGCGGCCGACCGCCTGCGCGCCGAGGTGGGCAGCGCCTACGAGCCGCCCGAGGGCCCGTTCGACCTGGTGTGCCTCACCGACGTGCTCGAGCACCTGGAGGACCCGCGCGGATGCCTGAAGGCCCTGCGCGAGCAGATGGCGCCCGGGTCGCTGCTGGTGATCTCCACCCCCAACCGGCGCAGCCTGCCCGGCGCCCGCCGCTGGCTCGCCGAGAAGGGCGTGCCGGGAATCCACCTGAGCCTCGCCCCCATCGACAACTGGCAGAGCTGGGTTGACCTGGAGTCGCACGCCGCCGCCGCGGGCATGGTGCCCGTGAGCAAGCGCGGCATCTTCTTCCGGCCGGGCGGCAAGGTCGGATCGCAGATCGGACGCGTGTACCGCTACGACCGGGTGCGCGACCTCGAGCGGCGGGCGTCAGGGACCCCGCTCGGGCGGTTCGGCTTCTACATCGTCCTGGGCTTCCGGCCGCTGCCCTGATGCCCGACCGGGGGCGCCGCGGCATCATCGCGGGCGGCATCGTGGTGCTGGTGCTCGTGGCGTTTTCGGTGTTCGTGCTGCCGTTCGCGTTCACCACTCCCCCGCCCATCATCACGCGCTTCGTCGCCACCCGTGCGTTCAGCCCGGGCAGCGAGGCGGGCCGGTCCATCGGCACGGTGGCGATACGCCTCAGCGAGCCCAGCAACGTGTCGATCACGATCAAGGACCCCTCCACCGGCACGATCGTGGCGCGCCTGGCCGACGGCAACGACGTGGTGCGCACCAGGACCCTCGCCGTGCGCTGGGACGGCACCGACCTCGACGGCAAGCGCGTGCCGGACGGCACGTACGCCATCGACCTCGAGGCCCGCGCCGGCGAGAAGAAGTTCTCGAAGAGCCGCAAGGTGGTGGTGGACACCACCGCGCCGTCGCCCGAGGTGACGGTCACCTCCACGCCCGCCGCGTGCGTGACCGAGGTGAGCGCGCCGGGCGAGGCGGCCGAGGTTACCTTCGCGGCCCCGAACGCGGGGGTCACGCAGAAGCCACGGGCCCTCGCGCCGCGCGGCAGCACCACCTGGACATGGAACGGCCGGGGTGCGGGCGGCGCGCTCGTGCCGCCGGGCATCCAGGTGATCCAGGTGACCTCCGAGGATGACCGCGGAAACCGCGACTCGGTGGCGCGCACCTGCTGGGTGTCGCACCTGGCGGCCCGGGCGGTGCCCGGGCGCCCGGCCGCAGGGGGCCAGGTGGGCGTGGTGGTGGTGGGGCAGCGTGACCCCGAGGTGACCCTCACCCTGCGACGGCGCCTGGGCAGCCCCGGCGGTGCCGCGGGAGTGCAGGTGCTCGGAGACCCGGTGGGCGAGCCGGTCACCGGGCCGGCGTCCAGCACGCGAATCACCATTCCCGACGGCGAGGCGCCGGCGGGCCTGTGGCTGCTGGCCGCCACCGACGACCTGCATCAGGCACTCATCGGATTCCGGGGCCGGGGATGAGCACCGAGGCCATCCGCTTCACCGCGGCCATCATCGCCGCCGTCGGCCTGGTGCTGATGCTCACGCCCACCCCGCTGGCCGAGGCGGTGCGCCTGCCCGATCGCGGACGACGCCTGGCCGGGCTCGCGGTGCTGCTCATCGGCTGGGTGGTGATGGCCGGCACCCTCGTGCCCGATGGCATATCCGACCGCCTGTCCACGCCGGTGGGCCTCGTGGCAGGCATCGTGGGCGTGCTGGTGGCGCTCGCGGTGATCATGGCGCTGGGATGGCTGGTGGCCAAGCGCCCGTGGGTGTGGTTCCTGCTACTGGGCCTGGCGCTGCCGGTGCGAATTCCCCTCACGCTCGGGGGCGAGAGCGCCAACCTGCTGCTGCCGCTCTACGGGGTGATCATCCTGGGCATCGCCGTGCTCTGGTGGATGGAGCGCCAGGGCACGCGCGAGCGCATATGGCCGTCGTCCATGCTCGACCTGCCGCTCATGCTGTTCGTGGGGTTCACCCTCATCTCCCTGCTGTGGTCGTCCGACGTGCCCGAGGGCGCGGTGAAGGCCACGTTCTTCTGGATCCCCTTCGTGCTGCTGTACCTGATCGTGGTGGCCCTCTGGCGCGAGGGCAAGGCGCTCATCACCCTGGCCATCACCACCATGGCCATGGCGGTGCCGGTGGCGGTGCTCGCGCTGGGGCAATACGCCACGGGCGACATCCTGTGGAACCACCGGCTCATGCAGTCGAACGTCTACAGCCGGTTCTTCCGGGTCAACTCGATCTTCTACGACCCGAACATCCTGGGCAGGTACCTCGCCCTGGCGCTGCTCATCACGGTGGCCGTGGCGTGGATGAAGCGCGGCAGCACCCGCACGCTGGTCACCTGCGGGGTGGTGGCCGCCATCTACTCGGCGGCGCTGATCGTCACCTTCTCGCGCAGCAGCGCGCTCATGCTCATGGTGGGCCTGTTCATCATGGCCCTGCGCATGTTCGGCTGGCGCCGCACGGTGCTGGTGGCGGTGATCATGGCCGTGGCGGGCAGTGCCGTGGCGCTCGCGGGATCGAGCCAGGTGAGGGCGGCGCTCACGTCCACCGAGCGGCTCGAGAAGGTGAGCGAGGGCAGGTTCGACCTGGTGGGCGGCGGCGTGGACATCTTCCAGGAGCACCCCGTGGCCGGCGGTGGCCTGGGATCGTTCGCCACCGACTACGCCAACCTGCTCTCCGAGAAGGAGCTGCGAAAGACGCGCGTGGTCATATCGCACAACGCGCCCGTGACGATCCTCAGCGAGGAGGGCGCCATCGGGTTCGCGCTCTTCGTGTGGCTCTGCGTGATCGCCGTGATCATCGGCATCCGCGCCACGCGCGACCGCGACGAGGACGTCGGCGTGCCGTCGGCCACCATGCTCGCCGCGCTGGTGGGCATCTTCGTGCATGCGCTCCTCTACTCGGCGCTGTTCGAGGATCCCTATACGTGGGTGCTCGCGGCGGGCCTGGTGGCATCAGCCGCCATCGCCGCGCGCACTGCCACCGCGGGCGGGGACCGGGCCGACCAGAGCCCGGCGACGAGGGCATGACCATCCCGGCACGCGTGCGCGGTGGAGGGCGCCCATGAGTGCCCGCCCGCTCCGCGTGATGTGCCTGTCCAACATGTATCCGGGCCCCGAGGCGCCGGACTACGGCGCCTTCATCGAGCGCATGTGCGATTCGATGGAACAGCGCGGCGTGGAGGTGCAACGGGTGGTCATCCGCACGCGCTCATCGGGACGCCTGCGCACGCCGCTCAAGTACGCAGGGCTCACGACGAGGGCCCTCGTGGCCAGCCGCCGCGCCGACGTGATCTGGGCCCACTACCTGTTCCCCACCGGGCTCATCGCCGCCCTCGCCGGATCGGCCGCACGCACCCCGTGGGTGATCACCGCGCACGGCGGCGATGTGGCCAATCTCTCGAGCGGCGTGGTGCGACGCCTCAGCGGGCCGCCCGCGCACTCGGCGGCCGCGGTGATCGCCGTGAGCGAGTGGCTGGCCGGGCGCATGTACGCCGAGGGGCTTCGCCCGGAGCGCGTGCGGGTGGCGAGCATGGGCGTGGACGCCCGGCGGTTCGCCATCGGCGACCGCAGCGCCGCGCGCGCGCGCCTGGGGCTGCCGCTGGGCGCGCCCGTGGTGCTCGCGGTGGGCGGGCTCAACGAGCGCAAGAACCCCCTCGGGCTCATGCGCGCCTTCGCCATGCTGCGCGAACGTGTGCCGGACGCCCGGCTGGCCTTCGTGGGCTCGGGCCCGCTGGCGGGCGCGGTGGATGCCCGGGCCCGGCAGATGGGGCTCGATGATGTGGTGATCCGCACGGGCCTGGTGCCCAACGCCGCGGTGACCGACTGGATGACCGCCTGCGACGTGGCCGCGCTCGTGAGCCTGGTCGAGCCCCTCGGCGTGGCGGCCCTGGAGGCCATGGCCAGCGGGCGCCCCGTGGTGGGCACCGAGGTGGGCGGGCTCAAGGAGGTCGTGCCCGATGGCGTGGCGGGCGTCATCGTGGATCCCCGCGACGACGGGGCCATCGCCGCGGCGCTCGGGCGCATGATCGCCGCGCCGCCCGACCCCGTCACGTGCCGCGATGCAGCGCTCGTGCACTCGCTCGACGTCGAGACCGATCGCGTGCTGGAGGTGCTCGCGGCAGCCGCCCGCGCGTGACCCCCTGAAACGGGGGACGATGGGGTGTTGCTACCGTGGGGCCAGATGTCGCTTGGTTCCGCCACCCGGCCGAGCGGGGCCTCGGGGGGCCTCGGCCTGCGCGCCGGGATCCTCGTGCTGCTCGCCGCCGCCGCCGCCGGCGCCCTCGCCGTATTCGCGCCCATCCCCGGGGTGGTGCTGGCCGTGGTGCTGCTGGGCGCGGTGCTGCTGGGAAGCACCTCACTGCCGTCGCTCGGCCGCGTGGCCGTGCTGGTGGCGATGGTGGCCGCCATCATCGGGCCCAACCTCGCGGTGCCCGGGGCGCAGGAGGCCTTCGCGTTCCGCTTCGTCGCCGGCCTGATCATCGTCGGCATCGGCGTGTGGCTGGTGAGGGGGCACGGCCTGCCGGTGCCCGACGGCCTCGGCTGGCCGGTGGCGATCGCGGCCGCGTGGGTGGGGTGGGCGCTGGTCACCACGCTGTGGGCCATCTCGTCCACAGACGCCATCCGCTGGTCGATCTTCCTCTTCATGATGAGCGGGCTGATGCTGGCGATCCCCGTGGCGGCGTCCACGAAGCGCCGGCTCACGTGGTTCCTCGGCGCGCTGGGCATCACCTTCGTGCTCGCGGTGCTGGTGGCATTCGCCGAAATCGCCACGGGCGTGCGACTGCCCACCAGCGCGCTGGCCGAGCGCGTGGGCGCCTTCGCCGCCACGTCGTTCTTCGGCAACCAGAACAACTTCGCCACCTACCTGGCTCTCACGCTGCCCTACCTCGTGGTGCTGCCGGTCATCGCGCGCGACGTGCGCCTGCGGGTGCTGGGCGCGGCCGGCGCGGTGGTGGCCATCGCGCTCATCCTCTTCAGCGGGTCGAAGGCCAACCTCATCGCCACCGGCATCATCCTCGTCGGCATGCTCGTGGTGATGGCCACAGAGCCCGCCATGCGCCGGGCGTTCATCGCCGCCGTCACCGTGGTGGCCATCGCCCTGGCGCTCATCATCCCGTCGCTGTTCGGGGCGGGCATCGTGCCGCTGCCCGAGCAGGCCGTGGCCAAGCTCGACTTCGGCACGCTGCAGGCGCAGGTGCAGAGCGGATCGGGTTCGGGGGCGGTGCGGACATCGCTGCTCGGCACGGGCGTGGACCTCGCCGTGCAGAGCGGCGGCGCGGGGGTGGGGGCGGGCAACGCCGAGGTGGCGGTGCGCGAGAAGCAGGGCTACGAGGGCGTGGCCAACCTGCACAACTGGACCCTCGAGGTGCTCGTGGACACCGGCGTGATCGGCCTCGTGCTGTTCGGCGTGCTCTACGTGTACATGCTCGTGGGCAACCTGAGGGTGGCCCGGCGCACCCACGATCCCTGGCTGCGCTACATGGGCCTGGCCGGCTCGCTTGCGCTGCTCGGGTTCATCGTGGGCAGCCTCGCGCCGTCCACGGCGATCCACTTCGCACCCATGTGGATCACCTTCGGCCTCTGCCTCACCACCATCGTGCTGGCCCGGCGCGCCGGACCGGATGGGATGGCCCCATGAGGATCCTCATGGTCAGCCACATGTACCCGAGCCCGGTCAACCCGACCGGCGGCATCTTCGTGCACGAGCAGGTGAAGGCCCTCATCGACCGCGGGCACGAGGTGCGCGTGGTGTCGCCCAAGGGGTGGGCGCCCCCGGGGCTCGGGCGCTGGAAGGCCTACCGCGACGTGGTGCCGGAAGACACCGTGGACGGCGTGGTGGTGCACTACCCGCGCAAGCTCACGCTGCCCGGCGGGCGGCTGGGGCACCGCAACGCCGATGCCTTCCTCGCGGGAATCCGCCGCACCGTGCGGCGCATCCACCACGACTGGCCGTTCGACGTGATCCATGCCCACATGATGGTTCCCGATGGCTGGGCGGCCGCTCGAATGGGCCGCGAGATGGGCGTGCCAGCCGTGGGCACGGCCCACCGCGCCGACGTGCTCGACGTGCCCGCCGAGGGCCGGTTGTCGCGCATGCGCGTGGCCGAGGCCATCCAGGATCTCGATGCGGTGGTCACCGTGAGCCGTGCCATCGGCGACGCCGCAGATGCCATCGCGCGCCCCCGGCGGCCCATCGCGGTGGTGCCCAACGGGGCCGATGCCCTGGCGTTTCTTCCCCGCGATGCGGCCGCGGCACGCGAGCGACTGGGCATCCCGGACGACGGCCCCGTGGTGTCGTACGTGGGCAAGCTGGTGCCCCGCAAGGGAGTGGACACCCTCATCGAGAGCATGGGCCTGCTGCAGGCCCGAGGGGGCGCGCCGCGCCTGGTGATGGCGGGCATCGGCGGGCTGCGCGAACCGCTGGAGCAGCGGGCCGCCCAGCTGGGCGTGGCCGATCGCATCACCTGGCTGGGCAAGGTGCCGCACGACGAGGTGGGGTGGGTGATGTCCACGGGAGACGTGTTCGTGCTGCCGTCGCTGTCCGAGGGG
>JBJTJN010000021.1:0-24717 GCA_046095485.1 Actinomycetota bacterium | reverse complement strand
GAAGGAGGCCGCGAACGGCACGTTCAAGCCGCTCGCCGCCGCCAAGAGCGCCGAGAAGAAGGCCGGGGCCACGGCCAAGAAGGACGTGAAGAAGGCCACGACGGCCGCCAAGCGCACCACCGCGAAGGCGAAGTCCACGGCGAAAAAGGCCACCAAGAAGGTCGCCCCCAAGCGCAAGTAATCCCGCGGGGGCCGGGGGGCACGCCCCGGCCCCCCCGCTGGCCGCAGCCCGCCGCGGCCGCCCCGGGCTCGCGGGTGCGCAGGCGGCACCCCCCGGTGCCGGCGCAGGCCTCGCACTCGGGCACCTCTCCGCGCACGTGCGCGAGGCAGTACTCCACGCGGGCGCTCACCACGTCGGCCATCAGCGGGTGCACGCCGAACGGTGCGGCCACCAGGTACTCCACGCCCGGGTGATGCGACGCGGCCTCTGCGGCCAGCTCGGGGATGTCCTGGTTCCAGTGCTTGCCCGGAAGCAGGAAGTACGGCTGGATCACCACCATCGTGGCTCCGCGCTCGACGCAGCGGTCGAATGCGGTGGCGATGGACGGCTCGGCGAGCTCCATGTGGGCGGGCTCGACGATGTCGTACTCCAGGCGCTCGCTGATGGAGCTGCGGGTGAGCTGCTCGAGCATCTCGTTGCTCTCTGCACGCCGGCTGCCGTGGTCGACCACGATCACGCCGATGCGTCGGGTGTTCTCTGAGTCGGGCATGGACGTGATGATAGGACCGACTCGCTCAACCGGGGCGGAGAACCAACACCTCGTTCCCGCCCTTGATGAACTCATAACCCACCGGTCGCACGTCGCTGGGCACGCCGTCGGCCGCGAGGTCGTCGCGCAGCCGCTCGAGGTACGGCCACGGTGCCGTGGTGGTGTCCACCAGGGGGAACAGGCGCACCTCGTCGGTGGCCACCCGCAGCAGCTCGTGCGCGAACCGCAGGTGGTCGGCGTAGCCGAAGTGGTCCGGGTACACGAACAGCAGGTGCGACGAGACCACCAGCCGGAACGCGCCGGAGGCGAACGGCAACCGCGGCAGCTCCCCCGTGACGTAGCGGTCGGGGTGCGCCACGCGGTCGGCGTCGAAGGCATCAAGGGCGGCCATGCGCCGCGCGAGGTGGTCGGCCTCGTCGCGGAAGAACCCCCATGCGTAGGTGTCGGGGTTGTCGTGCACGTAGCGGTTGCCGTACCCGGTGTCGCGCCGGGCGCGCTGCACAAGGTCGTCGTGCGGTCGCGCGTACTCGGGGTCGACCGCCGTGACGTCGGCGCCGAGCGCCCGGGCACCCGCCGCGAACCCGCTCGCGCCGGCCGGGCAGTCGAGCACGCGACCCATGAGCAGGTCGACATCCGTGAGGTCGAACATCACCACGTACTCGTCGAAGGGGCGGGCCGTGACGATGATGTCGCCGAGCCCGCGGTACCCCTCGTCGCTCACGCCACCTCGTCGGCGGGAGCGTCGAGCGCGCCAGCCTGAGAGGCCTCCATGCGCCGCACCACGGCGTCGCCCACCGTGCTGTAGCGCCCCGGGGCGCAGGTGAGCACGATCACCTGCCCCTGCGATCCGGCCGACGCCAGCGCCGCACCCAGGCCCTCGAGCCGGACCGAGTCGGAGTAACCCAGGGCATCGTCGATGATCACCGGCGCGCCGCCATCGCCCGACACCAGCCGGGCCGCGGCGAGCCGGCCGAGGAGCGCGATCTGCTCGCGTGCGCCGCCCGAGAGGGCATCGAAGGGCACGGTGACGCCGTCGCGGGTGCGGGCGGTCACCTGCAGCGTGGCGTGGTCCACCTCGAGGGCGGTATCGGCACCGAAGACCAGGCGCGCGAGGCGCTCGAGCTCGGCGCGAAATGGCGCCACATAGGCCCGGCGCGCATCATCGCGGTGGCGCGTCATCACCTGGTGCAGCAGCTCGGCGGACGCCGCGCGGCGCTTGGCGGCGGCCATCTCGGCCGCGGCGCGCTCAGCCGCGTCGGTGGCGCGATCCAGCCGATCGGCCAGCCCCTCTTCCCCGGCCGCGCCGATCTCGCCCAGGATGCGCACCGCGGACAACTCCATGTCCGAGCGATCACGCACGGCGCGGTCGAGGGCAGTGGCGGCATTGCGCGCCCGCTCGCGCAGCGAGTCGGGGTCGTCGCGCTCGAGCGCCTCGGCTTCAGCGGCGTGGCGCGCGCGAGAATCGTCCGCCGCAGCCGCCAGGTGGCGGGCGCGATCATCGAGGTCGTCATCGCCGCACTCCCCGCGCGCCGTGGCAAGGGCCAGCTGGTCGGCCGACAGGCGCGTGGCGTCGCCCTTCAGCGCGGCCTCGGCCCCTGCGAGGGACGCGCGCTGGTCGGTGACCGCCTCCTCGGCAGCCGCGTGGGCGCCGCGGGCGGAATCCTCGGCGCGACGGGCCTCGTCGCGGGCATCCGTGGCCTGGGCGGCCGCGGCAGCGGCGTCGTCGAGCGACATCACCTCATCACCATCGGCCTCGTGCAGCGCGGCGCGCTGGCGCGCGCGGGCGAGCTTGCCCTCGAGCTCCTCGGGGGTGAGGTCGCGCAACTCGCGTAGTCGCGATGCGCGCGCGGCGGAAAGCCGGGAATCCATGGCCTGCCGCCGCCGCTCGAGTTCGCGCGCGCCATCGACGCCGTCGTCCGGCCCGAGGCCGGCGCGCGCGAGCAGGTGACCGAGGTGATCATGCGCCGCGCGCTGGGCATCGAGGGCTGCCTCGCCATCGCCCTCCACCCGGATTCGCGCGACGCCGGGCAGGTGCAGCTGGTCACCCGCCGGAACCTCGAGCGTGGCCTCCTCGCCGGCAGCGAGGCTGGCGTCGCCCTCGCCGTGGCGCAGCGTGAGGTCGGCCTCTGCACTCACCACGAGGCGCGCGCCCGTGGCCCGGGCGCGTTCGCGTGCCACGGCAAGGTCGAGCACGGCCTGCTCGATGCGCGCCATGAGGTCGGCGTCAATGGCGCAGGTGCCGAGGAACTCCTCGGCCTGCACGATCTCGCCCTCGGCCTGGGCCACGAGGCGGCTCCGCTCCTCGAGGAACTCCAGGGCGGATGCGTCGCGCATTCCCTCGGCCCTCTCCACCGCGCGGTCGCGCGCGCGGTCGGCATCACGCGCGGCATCCACGGCCGCGGCCAGGGAGGCAGCGGATGCCCTGGCAGCGTCTCCCGCAGCTGCCAGCCGGGCGCGCAGCGCCTGCGCCTGATCGGTGGCGGCGGCCACGCCCTGCTCGCCATGCTGCACGGCCCGCACCAGGGCCTGCCGCTGGTCCCGCGCTGCAGCGGCGAGCCGGGCGCGCTCGTCGGCGTCATCCGCCGCCCGCGCCAGGTCGGCCACGCGTTCCACGCGCTGGTCCATCGCCGCGAGCTCCGCGGCCAGCGCATCGCGGCGCTCGCGCATGTGCGGCTCGCGCTCATCGGCCTCCGCGATCTCGCGCGTGAGGCGGCGGTGCTCGTCGATGCGGCCCTCCTGCCGGGCCAGGGCGTCGCGGGCCATCACGGCATCGTCCTCGGCCGCGGCTGCGGCGTCGCGCAGCTGCTGCATCGCCTTGTTCGGCTGGCCGCCCGGAGTGGTCCACTCCTCACGGGCCTCCTCGATGCGCTCCATCAGCGGCGCGGCGTCATCATCGCCGGCGGCGCGCACCCCCGCGGCATCGTCGAGCGCACGCGCCAGCGTGGCGCTCGCCCCGAAGTCGCCCTGCGTCAACGGAAGTCCCTGCTGCTGCCGCAGGGCCGCGAACAGGGCCGCATCGAGGGTGGTGCCGAGGATCTCCTCCACCCGGTCGTGCGCGGCGCGCCCGGTGTGCTGCTCGGGCACCGGCGCATGGATGCGCAGCTCGGTGGAGGCATCCCTCACCCAGCGCTTGGCGTAGGTCATGTGGAACCCGCCGGTCTCGAACTCCATCTCGGCCCACGGGCCCACGTCGCGGCCCGACGGCTGCGCGGCCTTGACCCGGGCCCTGCTCGACGACGACGGGTCGGCCAGCAGCATGTCGATGGCGTCGGCGAGCGTGGACTTGCCGGCCTCATTCGGGCCCTCCACGATGGTGACGCCCTCGGGCGCGAACTCGACGTCTGCCGCCGCCACGCCGCGGAAGTCGCGGAGCGATACCCGGAGGATCCTCATGACGCCGCCGCCAGCCGGTGCAGCAGCCTCAGGGCGTCGCGCGCGGTGTCGCGCTGCGGCCCCTCGGCCATCGCCAGCGCGGCGATCTCGGCCGCGGCGTCCCGCGCATAGCCCTGCAGGCCGAGGGCGTCGATGTCGGCCTCGTCGATGATCACCGCGAGGTCGCTGCGGCCCTCGGACACCGAGAGGCTGCCCAGCACCTCGCCGTGGTGGTCGAGCACCTGCTGCAGCCGGGCATCCTCGGCCACCCCGATCGACCCCGTCAGTGCCAGGCGCACCACCGCGCGCGACTTGCCCTGCACGGCCTCGAGCTCGGCATCAAGGCCATCGATGTCGTCCATGCCATCGAGCCGGGCGGCGATGCGCGTGAAGGCCCAGCGCCCGATGGCGTGCTCGGTCACCTGCGCGCCCGCGGCGTCGAGCTGCACCACCAGCGCCATGCCGGGCCGCAGCTCATCATGGTCGGTGGCCACCGGCGACCCCGGATACCGGATGCGCGGGTCATCGGCCACCTCCAGCGCCGAGTGGCGATCGCCCAGCGCCACGTACGACACCGCGCCCGAGAAGAGCGCGTGGCGAAGCGGCTCGAGCCGGATGAGCGCGGGGTCATCGGCATCGGGCGAGAGCACGTCCACCGCGCCATGCGCCGCCAGCACCCGCAGCGCGCCGTCCTGCGGCGCGAGCCCCTCCAGCGCGGCCGCGGCCAGGTCGCGCCCCGGGCGCCGCGTATGCCACGGGGCACCCACCACCTGCACACCCGGCACCGGGGTGATGGGCCGGGAGTCGCTGATCACCGTCACATTCGCGGGCAGCCGGTCGGCCACCGCGGGCGTGGCGTAGATGGATGCCGCGTCGAGCGGGTCGTGGTTTCCGGGCAGGATGAGCACGGGCACGCTGAACGCCGCCAGCGCATCGAGTGCCCGGGCCACCACCTGGCGGTCGACGTGGTTGGAGTGGAAGAGGTCGCCGCACGCCAGCACGAACGCGCAGCCCTCGTCGGCGGCGAGGCGGGCCATGTCGCGCACGGCCTCGATGCGGTCGTCGGCGAAGCGCGCCTGGGCCTCCGGCGAGAGGAATCGCCGGGTCATGCCCACGTGCCAGTCGGCGGTGTGCAGGAAGCGCATCGGACTCACGAGGTTAGGTCGCGGGCCGGACGCGCGGGCATTACGCCCGGGCGGCTGCTCAGCCCGCCGTGAGCCCGGCGCGCATGGCGTGCACCGGCGGCTCGGTGCCCGTCCACTGGGCGAATGCCGCGGCGCCCTGGTGCAGCAGCATGCCGAGGCCATCAACGGTGCGCGCGCCTCGCGCCGCCGCCGCGATGAGCCACGGCGTGGGCTCCTGCCGGTACACGATGTCGTAGGCCACGCTGCCTGCCCCCAGCGCGTCGAGGGGCAACTCGGGCGGCACGTCGTCGCTGCCCATTCCCAGGCTGGTGGCGTTCACCACCAGCGCGCAACCCGCGGCGGCCGCCTCCATGGCCTCGCGCGTGAACTCCACCGGGTCGCCAAGTGCAGCAGCCCGCTCGGTGGTGCGATTGGCCACGCGCAGGCGGGCCCCGCGCCCCTGAAGCGCGAACGCGATGGCCCGGGCCGCGCCGCCCGCGCCGATCATCAGCACGTCCTGCCCCTGCAGATCCACGGGGGCCGCCTCGTCGAGGGCCCGCAGGAACCCCTCGGCGTCGGTGTTGTCGCCGCGCACGCGGCCATCGCCCAGCGGCACCAGGGTATTGGCGGCGCCGATGGCCTCGACCGCCGGGGTGATCTCATCGCAGCATGCGAGCACTGCCTGCTTGTGCGGGATGGTGACGCTGAGGCCCGAGCAGCCGGCGTCGAAGAGCCCCCGTACCGATGAGGTGAGGTGCTCGGGCGCGATGGGGAACGCCAGGTAGGCCCAGTCGAGCCCCAGCGCCCGGAACGCGGCGTTGTGCATGGCGGGCGAGAGCGAGTGCGCCACGGGCCAGCCGATGACCCCCGCGAAGCGCGTGGACGAGGTGGGCCACGGGGCGTCCATCATCCCCCGCCGTTCGCCGCCGCGCGCTTGATGTTGGCGATGTGCTCCGCCTCGGTGGTGGAGAAGTAGTGCAGGTCGGTGCCGTCGTTCTTCGACACGTAGAAGAGGTACTTCGACGGGATGGGGTTGGCGGCGGCCCGGATGGAGTCCTCGCCCGGGTTGCAGATGGGCCCGGGCGGCAGTCCTAAGTACTTACGGGTGTTGTACGGCGACGCGATGGCGAGGTCGTCCTTGGTGAGCTCCGGCTTCCATGATCCCACCGCGTACTGCACCGTGGCGTCGATGTCGAGGCGCATGCGGGCGCGCAGGCGGTTCTCGATGACGCCCGCGATGATTCGCCGCTCCTTCGAGGTGCTGGCCTCGCGCTCCACCAGGGACGCGATGATGAGCACGTCGTACTTGGTGAGCTTCTTGCGCTTGGCGGCCGCATAGCTGATGCCCTCGGTGCGCTGCGCGAAGGTGTCGAGCTGGTAGTTCACGAGGTCGGTCACCGGCTTCTTGGGATCCACGGGGTAGGTGGCCGGGAAGAGGAATCCCTCGAGCGACGTGGGCTTCTTCGTGCCGGCGAGGCGCTGCCCCAGGGCCGACGGGTCGGTGGCCTTCATGTAGTCGGCAGCGGGGATGCCCGTCTTCTGCTGCACGATCTCGGCCATCTCGCTGCGGCGGAGCCCCTCGATGAACAGCACGTCGATGGTGGTGGGGGTGGTCTGGGTGGTCTCGCCGCCGCCATCCCCGCCCCAGGTCATCCACAGGCCGATGACGATCACCAGCAGCGCGATGATGGGAATGACGATCGCCAGCACCTTGCGGCCCGCCGGCGTGGCGCGCTGGGGCCGGCGACGCCGGGGCGGGCGCCCGGCAGGCGAGGGCGCGCCGGGGCTCATGCGGCCTCCCGCTGCGCGGCGATCCAGGCCTCGAGGATCACGCACGCCGCGAGGCTGTCGATGTCGGTGGCCGAACCGCTCTCGCGCGCGCGGCGCTCGGCCTCGGCCGTGGACATGCGCTCATCGGCCAGCACCACGCGGGCGCCAACCCGCGACCGCAGGCGTCCGGCGAACGACGACGCATGGTGGGCCTGCTCGCCCGCCTCGCCCGACATGAGAAGCGGCTGCCCGATGACGATCACCTCGGGGGCCTCACGGGCGATCACGGCGTCGAGCTCGGCCGCGCCCTCGGGCCGATCGACCTCGCGGATCACCGGGAGCGGCCGGACGAGCGTGCCCGTGGGGTCGCTCACCGCCACCCCCGTGCGCGCGCGCCCGAGGTCGAGCGCGAGTGCCTTCATCAGGCTGGCTCGCGCAGCACGCCCCAGGCGCGCTCGATGGCCTCCGCCATCCTCGAGGGGTCCTTTCCGCCCGCGCGGGCCATGCCCGGCTTGCCTCCACCGCCGCCGCCCACCACGGGCGCCACCTCGCGCATGACATCCGCAGCCGACAGCCCCGCGGCCTGCGCGGCGTCGTCGAAGTTGGCCACGAGCAGGGCCTTCCCGTCGGCCACGGCGCCCAGCACCACGGCTGCGCCCGGGCCCACCGCCTGCTTGACGCGATCGGTGATCTGCAGCAGCTCGTCCATCTCGGCGGCCTCCACCTCGGCGGCCAGCACGCGGGCCCCGCGGGAGTCCTCGGCGTTCGCGGCCACGGCGGCCACATCCACGCGCCCCGATCGCGCCCGCTTGAGGTCGGCCTCGAGCGCCCGGATGCGCTCGTCGCGCTGCGCCACCTCGGCGGCGAGCGCCGCCTCGCGCGCGCGCAGGTGCTCCACCGCGGCCAGCCCGGTGACGGCCTCGATGCGTCGCGTGGCCGCGCCCGTGCTGCCCTCCGACACGATCACCATCGGGCCGATCTCACCCGTGCGCGTCACGTGACAGCCGCCGCAGAGCTCCTTCGAGAACTCCCCGGCCTGCACCACGCGCACCACCTCGCCGTACTTCTCCTCGAACAGGCCGATGGCCCCCAGGGAGTCGGCGTCGGCGCGCGGCATGACCCTTGCCATCACCGGCGAGTCCTCGGCCACGCGGTCGTTGACGCGCCGCTCGATCTCGGCGAGGTCGTCGGGCTCGATGCGCCCGCGGTGGGTGAAGTCGAAGCGCAGCTTGTCCGGGCCCACGTACGACCCCGCCTGGCGCACGCCGTCGCCCAGCACTCCGCGCAGCGCCCAGCCCAGAACGTGCGTGCCGGTGTGGTTGGCCTGCGTGGCGTGGCGCGCGGCGGCGTCCACGCGGGCGGTCACCTCGGCGCCCTCGGGCAGGTCGCCGTCCACCGCGATGCGCAGCACCTGATCGTCGCCCAGCCGCAGCACGTCGAGCACCTCGGCCGTGCCGGCATTGCCGGTGATCCACCCGTGGTCGGACACCTGCCCGCCACCCTCGGCGTAGAACGGCGAGGTGGCCAGCTTTGCCAGGGCCTCTCCCCCGCCGAGGTCCTGCACGGCGGTGACCGTGGTGACCACCTCGAGCTGGTCGTAGCCCACGAACTGCGCCACCGGGCTGCGGGCGGCCAGAGCCTCGGCGGCCTGGCGGTCGACCCCCTTGCCCCTGCGGCCGGCGGCGCGGGCGCGATCGCGCTGGTCGTTCATGAGGCGGTCGAAGCCCTCCTCGTCCACCGCGAGGCCGTGCTCCTCGGCGGCGTCGCGCGTGAGGTCGAGCGGGAACCCGTAGGTGTCGTGCAGGCGGAAGGCGTCGTCACCCGAGATCACGCCACCGCCCCGCGAGCGACCCAGCACCTCCTCCAGCAGGCGCGTGCCCTGCTCGAGCGTGCGCGCGAACTGCTCGGCCTCGGCGCCCACGGTGTCGATCACCTCGGATCGCTCGGCCACGAGCTCGGGGTAGGCGTCGCCGTAGCCGTCGGCCACCACGTCCACCAGGCCCGTGATGCGCGCGGGCTTCAGGCCCAGGTACGCGCCCTCGCTCACCGCCCGGCGGATGATGCGCCGCAGGATGTAGTCGCGACCCTCGTTGCCGGGGCGCACGCCATCGGCCGCCAGGAAGGTCATCGCCCGGCCGTGGTCGGCGAGCACGCGCATGGCGCGATCCACCCGGGGGTCGGTGGCGTACGCGCGACCCGATGCCTGCTCGGCCCAGGCCACCAGGGGGCGGAAGCCGTCGGTCTCGAACACGGTCTGCTTGTCCTGCAGGATCGCCGCCAGGCGCTCGAGCCCGGCGCCGGTGTCGATGTTCTTCGCCGGGAGCGTGGTGAGCGTGCCGTCCTCGGCCCGGTCGTACTGCATGAAGACCAGGTTCCAGAACTCGAGGAAGCGGTCGGTGCCGGTGACCGGCCCGCCGTCGCGCCCGAACGACGGCCCGCGATCGAGGTAGAGCTCGGTGTTGGGACCGCACGGGCCGGTGGGGCCGGCCTTCCAGAAGTTGTCGGCCTCGCCAAGGCGCTGGATGCGATCGCGGGGGATCCCCATCTGCACCCACTTCTCGAGCGCCTCGTCATCGGCCGGCACGCCATCCATGCCCTCGAAGACGGTGATCCAGATCTGCTCGGGGTCGAAGCCGAGCACCTCGGTGGACAGCTCGAACCCGAAGCGGATGGCGTCGTCCTTGAAGTAGTCGCCGATCGAGAAGTTGCCGAGCATCTCGAAGAACGTCAGGTGCCGCGCGGTGCGCCCCACCTGGTCGATGTCGAGGGTGCGGAAGCACTTCTGCGAGCTGGTCATGCGCACGGCCGGCGGCTGCGCCTGGCCGAGGAAGTACGACTTCAGGGGCTGCATGCCCGCGATGGTGAGCAGCACGGTGGGGTCGTCCTCGAAGGGGACGAGTGATGCGGAGGGGATCCTGAGGTGTCCCTCCCGCTCGAAGTAGCGGAGGAAGCCCTCCCGGATCTCAGCGGTCGTCACGCGGGGAAATGTACCGCGCTACCAGGTGCGGGCGCGCTGCCTGGCCTCCGCCAGGTCGTCGTCGAACGCCTTCTCGGCGCGCACGCCGGCCTGGGCGCCGTCCACCAGCGCCTCGCGGGCGTCGTGCACCGCGTCACGGGCCTCCCGGCGGATGAACTCCGGCCACTTACGCGGGTCGCGCTCCTTCACCGTGAGCCATGCGATCGCGCCGGCCACCATCACGACAGCTGTGGGGATGCGCCTCAATACGGGCTCTCGTGGCGCGGCGGCTCGGACGGCCGCCCTGCGGCGCGGCGGGCCTTGAACGAGCGCAGGGCCTCGCCGGCGGAAGCCGTGACCCCGCTCAGCGCGCGGGCCGGGGCGGTGACGGCCTTCGACACCGTGCTGGCGGCCTGCTCGGCGCTCTTGGTGGCGCTCACGGCCGTGGTCATGATCTCGTCCACGTGGCCGAGCTGGGCGTTCACCTCGTCCACGGTCACCTGCACGCGCGTGAGGATCGGCACGGTCTCGTCGGTGATCTCCTCCACCGAGTTGTCGAGCTGGCCAAACAGCCCGCCCAGGCGGAAGAACAGGTAGAAGAGACCCACCCCCACCAGGACCAGGAAGATGGCCAGCGCGAGGCTGGCGACGTCCGACCAACTCATTCAGTCCTCCGTGCCGTGCCCGGACCGGGTCCGGGCGATGGTTCCTGCGGCGACGAGACGCCCCTCGTCGTAGAGGGCCGCGGTCTGCCCCGGGGCAACGGCCTCGGCGGCGTCCTCGAGCACCACCTCCCCGGTTCCATCACCCGTGACGAGCAGATGGCCCCGGAGGGGTCGCCCATGATGCCGGATTCGCACGTCGAGTGCGCGGTCCGGCACCTCGCGGGTGATCAGCTGCTCCAGGGCGATCGCCGTGCGGCCCAGGCGGGGTCGCGGGCCCACCATCACCTCGTTGCGCTCGGCATCGGTGGCCAGCACATATACGGGCTCCCCCGCGGCCACGCCCAGGCCGCGGCGCTGGCCCACCGTGTAGCGCCAGAAGCCGTCGTGCGTGCCCACCTCGTTGCCCTGCTCATCCACGATGCGCCCGGGCCGTGGCGCCAGCCCCGAATAGCGCTCGAGGAACGGCCCATAGCCCCCCTGCCCCACGAAGCAGACGTCCTGGCTCTCAACGGCGTCGGCGGCGGGGAGCCCCCGATCGGCCGCGATGGCGCGCACCTCGTCCTTGGTCAGGTCGCCGAGCGGCAGCATCAGCCTGTCGAGCGTGCCCTGGCCGAGCCGCGCCAGCATGTACGACTGATCCTTGGATGAATCGCGCGCCGCGCCGAGGACTCGGGTGACTGTCACCGAGCGGTGACTGTCACCGGGGTCCAGGTGACTGTCACCGGGGCCCGAAGGGTGACTGTCACCGGGGTCCAGGTGACTGTCACCGGGGTCAAGCACCCGCGCATAGTGCCCGGTGGCCAGCCACCGGGCACCGAGCAGCGCCGCGGCCTCGGAGAGGATTCGGAAGCGCACCTCGCCGTTGCACGTGATGCACGGGTTCGGGGTGAGGCCCTCGGCGTAGCCGCGTGCGAAGGCATCCACCACCTCGCGGCGGAAGCGCTCGGCGGCGTCGATGGTGAGGTGCGGAATGCCCAGTGCCGCGCAGGTCTCGCGCGCCAGGCGCACGGTCTCGGGAGCGCAGCACGATCGCTCGGCGCGTGCGGCCACGGGGTCGTGCCACAGGCGCATGGTCACGCCCACCACGTCCAGCCCCTGCTCGGCCAGCAGCAGAGCCGCCACGGCGCTGTCCACCCCGCCGCTCATGGCCACGGCCACGCGGTCGTCGCGCAGGGCGATACCCTCGTCGCCGAGGCGCGCGCCGAACCACTGCTCCAGCGCGCCGGCAGCGGCGTCGGCCACGATCTCCGCTCCATGGCGCCGCTCGGGGCCCAAGCCGCCGAGGCCGCGATCGAGCGACGTCGCCGACACCCGCAGGGCGTCATCGAGAGGCGCGCCGACGAGCGCCGCGCACGCCGCGGACGCCGCCGCGGTGGTGGCCCCGCATCCACGCACGCGAAAGCCCGCTTCGGCCACATGGCCGTCGTGGACGCAGATCTCGATCACCGCGACATCGCCGCAGTCCTCGGCACCGGCCTCGCCTCGGGCATCGGGCGCGCGCAGGCCACCCGCCCCCGTGGGGGCGGCAAGATGGCTCATCACCTCAGGTGGATACGGCGGCATGACCTGACGCTAGCGCGAAGGGGAGGTTCCTCAGGAACCCGCCTCTTGAGGAAAACTTGAGGTATTACGAATGGAAACGCAATACTCTCGTTTCACCGAGGCCCCCGGATCCGGTGCTCCGCTCCCCCGGGCGGAGCACCGAGGATCCTCTCACCGAGAGGAAGTCGGCCCCCACCGTGCCGCTCCGGGCGTGATCCGAACCTGTTTCACACAGGTCGGGCGACGGGCGGGACCTCGCATTGTGCGGCCCCGACTCCACCACCCTAATCACGAAATACGGCTCGGAACTAAATCCGGTCGCGCACACGGTCGGGTGCTGCGAGGAACCTAGTACGGACTACGACCCGGGCGCCTCGGGTGGCGGCGCCGTGGACCTCACCGACAGTTCGCGCAGCTGCAGGTCGTCCACGCCGGCCGGCGCCCCGGTGAGGGGGTCGGCGCCCGTGGCGGTCTTGGGGAAGGCGATGACGTCGCGGATGGAGCGCTCGCCGGCCAGCAGCATGATCAGGCGGTCGAGCCCCAGCGCGATGCCGCCGTGCGGCGGGGCGCCCAGGCGCAGGGCCTTGAGCAGGAACCCGAAGCGGTCCTCGGCCTCGTCGGCACCCAGGCCGATGCACTCGAACACCGCCTTCTGCACGGCCTGGTCGTGGATACGGATGCTGCCCCCGCCGATCTCCAGGCCGTTCAGCACCACGTCGTAGGCCAGGCTGCGCACGGCGCCGGGGTCGGTGGCGATGAGCCCCACGTCATCCGGGTGGGGCGCGGTGAACGGGTGATGCAGGGCGTCCCAGCGCTTCTCGTCGGCGTTCCAGCCCACCAGCGGGAAGTCCTCCACCCACAGCGGTGCCCAGATGCCCTCGGGGATGAGCCCCCAGCGCTCGGCGAACCGGTTTCGCAGCGTGCCCAGCACCTCCGATGCCACCTGCTCGTCGTCTGCCACGAGCGTGATGAGGTCGCCGGGCTCGGCACCGAAGTCGGATGCCAGCCCGTCGAGGAACTTGGCCACGGGCGAGCGGAGCGTGCCGTCGTCCTGCACGATGGCCCACACCAGGCCCTTGGCGCCAAGCGCCTGGGCCTCGGCCATGAGCTCGTCGCCGTCCTTGCGCGACACGCCCTCGCCGGCGCCGGGCACCACCAGCCCGCGCACCACGCCGCCGCCGTCCACGACGCCCTTGAACACTGCGAAGTCGGTGCGGCCCGCGGCGTCGGTCCAGTCCTGGATCTCCATGCCGAATCGCAGGTCGGGGCGATCGGTGCCGAACCGGCGCATGGCCTCGGCGTACCCCATGCGCGGGAACGGCGTGGGGATGTCGATGCCGGCCTCGGCGAAGCACGCCACCAGCACGCGCTCGGTGAGGTCCTCGATGTCGGCGGGCTCCACGAACGAGGCCTCGACGTCGAGCTGCGTGAACTCCGGCTGCCGGTCGGCGCGAAGATCCTCGTCACGGAAGCAGCGCGCTACCTGGTAGTAGCGCTCGAGGCCTCCCACCATGAGCAGCTGCTTGAACAGCTGCGGGCTCTGGGGCAGGGCGTACCACTCGCCCTGGCTCAGCCGCGAGGGCACCAGGAAGTCGCGCGCGCCCTCGGGCGTGGACCGCGTGAGCACGGGGGTCTCCACCTCGAGGAAGCCGTCGTCGTCGAGCACCCGGCGCATGGCGCGCACCACGCGGGCGCGCAGCTCGAGGGCCGCCAGTCGGCGCGGGCGACGCATGTCGATGTAGCGGTAGGTGAGCCTGAGCTCCTCCGACGGCTCGGTGCTCTCATCCTCCACCGAGAAGGGCACGGGCTCGGTCTCGGCCAGGCGCTCCATTGCGGTGACGGCGAGCTCCACCTCGCCGGTGGGGATGCGCGGGTTGATGGTCTCCTCGCTGCGGCGCACCACCTGGCCGTCGACGCAGATGACGTCCTCCAGGTGCAGCCGCTCGGCGGCCCCGTGGGCATCGGGCGCCTGCTCGGGGTGGAACACCAGCTGCACGATTCCGCTGCGGTCGCGCAGGTCGATGAAGATCACCCCGCCGTGGTCGCGACGGCGGTGCACCCAGCCGGATACCCGCACGGCCTCGCCCACGGCCTCGGCGGCGCCGGCGGCGGCGTGCGTGCGGTAGCGGCCCGCGCCGATCACAGGCCCTGCCCCCCGGCCGTGATGCGGCTGGCGATCTCCCCCACCGGTACCTCCACCTGGTCTCCCGTCGTCATGTCCCTGATGGTCGCGAGGCCGTCGGCGTGCTCGCGCGGCCCCACGATGATCACGTGCCTGGCACCCAACCCTGAGGCGTGGCGCATCATCGCCTTGAGGCCCTTGCCCGCCGGGCCGGCCTCCACCCGCACGCCCGACCGGCGAAGATCGCGCAGCAGCGGCATGAGCTGCATGCGGATGTCGGCGTCGGGCACCGCCAGGTAGGCGTCCACCACCGGCTCGTCGGCCGCGGCGTCGCCCAGCGCGAGGGTGATGCGCTCCACGCCGGTGCCGAAGCCCACGCCGGGCACGGCGGGGCCGCCGAGCGACTCCACCAGGCCGTCGTAGCGCCCGCCGCCGCCGATTCCGCTCTGCGCGCCCAGGCGGTCGCACGTGAACTCGAACACCGTGCGCGTGTAGTAGTCGAGCCCGCGCACCAGCGAGGGGTCCTCGTCGTAGGGGATGCCCATCAGCCGCAGCGCCTCGAGCACCCTCTGGTAGTGATCGCGGGCGTCGTCGGTGAGGTTGTCCACCAGCCGGGGCGCGTCGGCCATCACCGCCTGCACGGCGTCGTCCTTCATGTCGAACAGCCGCAGGGGGTTCTCGTCCATGCGCTCGCGGGCGTCGCGCGGCAGGGAGTCGGCGTGCGGCGCCAGGTACGCGAGCAGCTTCTCGCGGTAGGGCCCACGGCCCTCGGGATCGCCCATGCTCGATATGCGCAGCCGCACCTCGGGCACGTCGAGCCGGGCGTAGATCTCGGCCAGCAGGGCGATCATCTCGGCATCGAGCAGCGGGTCGTCGGTGCCGAAGGCCTCGGCCCCCACCTGCCAGTGCTCGCGGAAGCGCCCGCTCTGGGGCGCCTCGTACCGGAACATCGGCGCCATGTACCAGAGCTTCACCGGCTGCGGCAGCTTGTGCATGCCGTGCTCCACGTACGCGCGCGCCACCGGAGCGGTGCCCTCGGGGCGCAGGGTGATGCTGCGCCCGCCCCGATCGTCGAAGGTGTACATCTCCTTGCGCACGATGTCGGTGGCCGTGCCCACGCCGCGCACGAACACCTCGGTCTCCTCGAAGGTGGGGGTGACCACGCGGCCGAAGCCGTTGGCGGCCATCACGCCTGCGGCCACGGCCTCCACCCGGGCGCGCACGCGCCCCTCGGCCGGCAGCACATCACGGGTGCCCTTGGGGGCACGCGGCGCCATGGGCTAGCGCCCGCCCGTCTGCTTCTGCCACCTGCGCACGGCCATGCGGTGCGCCAGGCGGTCGAGCAGCATCCCGAGCGGGATCATGATGATGCCCATGACGATGGCGAAGCCCGCCGCCACCTGCGGGCTGTCGCCGTTGATGAAGTAGAGGAAGGCATAGAAGATGAGCGCGGCCAGTCCGGCGCGGATGAGCACGCTCCTGAACCCGGCGCGCTTGGGCGCGCCCTTGGGCAGGCCGTCCTTGCGGCCCGCGGCGGGCTCGCCGGAATCCTCGGACTGCACCTTGGCCTCGTACCGCGGGTTCTTCACCGGCGGAGGTCCGGCCTTGGGCCGACGGCGGCGCTTGGGGGCGATGGGTCAGTCCTCCGTTGTCTCGATGATCTTCGCGGGCGGCAGGTCGGGCAGCCCCAGGTCGCGCGGGGATGCACCCCCGAGGGCGGCACGGGGAACCATGCCCACGAGCTCGGACTCCCCGGCGACGAGGCCCCGAGCGGCGGCCTCGCGCCGCACCCTCCCGACCACCGCCTCCAGCGGCGTGCGGCGGTAATCCTCCACGTTCATCGACACCTGCGCAAGGCCCGTCCGGGCGCACATCAGCCCCAGGGCCCGCACCGACGGCAGGCCACCGCCCTCGCCCCCCTCGCGAACGGCCGCGGCCACGGCGCGGGCGTCGTCCAGCGTCGCGCCCGGCAGCCAGACGTTCCACGCCACCAGCGGCTCGCGCGCGCCCACCAGCACCACCCCGGTGCCGGGGTGCGGCATCGCGGGGCCGGAATCGGCCACCACCTCGCCCGACTGCATGCGCGCCGTGAGGGCGGGCAGGCCGCCGGCGCGACGGCGCGCGGGGCGTTCGCGCCCTGCCCCCGCCGCCAGCCCGTACAGCAGGCAGGGCACGCCGCGCTCGCCGCCGATCCGCGCGGCGGCGGCACGGGCGGCCGCGACGGCGTCGGGCACCGCCGACCGGCGCAGCGCCACGAACGGCAGCACGTCGAGCGCGCCCACGAACGGGTGCACGCCGTCGTGCGCGGGCAGGTGGATGAGGTCGCGGGCGGCGGCGGCGAGCGCCACCCCGGCGTGCACCAGCGCGCCCGCCGGGCCGCCCAGCGTGATGACCGTGCGGTGGTGGTCGGGGTCGGAGTGGACATCCAGCACTGTGACCCCGCTCACGTCCGCGGCGGCCACGAGACGCGCGATGCGGTCGGGGTCGCGACCCTCACTACAGTTGGGCACCGCGAGAAGGCCGCTGTCCGACCGATGGGATTCGCCTCTGCGCACGCTTCTCCGGCTGCTCACATTTCTCCGGCCATACAAGTGGTCGGTGGTCGTCACGGCCTTCTCGGCCCTGGCGCTGATGGCCTGCACGATCACCCTGCCATACCTCACGCGGCGGGTGATCGACGACGTGCTGAACGGCCAGCAGGAGGACGCCCTGCTGCCGCTGGTGACCATCGTGATGGTGATCGGGGTCATCCGCGCGCTGTTCGCCGTGATGCGGCGCATCCTCGCAGGCCACGTGAGCCTGGCAGTGGAGTTCGACCTGAGGGACAGGGTGTTCGCGCACCTGCAGCAGCTGTCGTTCGGGTACTTCGACCGCATGCCGGTGGGCCAGCTGATGTCACGGGCCACCAGCGACCTGCAGACCGTGCGGTTCTTCTTGGGCTACGGCCTGATCTTCCTGTTCATGCACGCCTTCACGCTGGTGTTCGTGACGGTGGTGCTGCTGTTCATCAACGTGCCGCTCACCCTCCTGGCGCTGCTCATGGGGCCTGCGCTCGTGCTGGTGGCCGCCCGCGCCAGCAAGCGCTCGCACCCCGTGCTGGTGGACGTGCAGCAGAAGGTGGCCGACGTCACCCAGATGGCCGAGGAGAGCCTCGCGGGAATCCGCGTGGTGAAGGCCTTCGGGCAGGAGACCGCCCAGGACGAGCGCTTCGGCGTGCGTGCGCAGGACGCCTTCTCGCGCAGCATGGACGCCGCGCGCCTGCAGAGCTTCTACCAGTCGCTCATGGGGTTCCTGCCGGTGCTGGGGGTGGCCGTGGTCATCGCCGTCGGCGGCGTGATGACCATCAACGGCGTGCTCACCCTCGGCGAGTTCGTGCAGTTCTACCTCTACCTGGCCATCCTCACCTGGCCATTCCGGTCGATCGGCATGCTCATCGGCAGCGCCCAGCGCGCGGCGGCCAGCGGCCAGCGGGTGTTCGAGATCCTCGACACCGAGCCGCAGGTGCCCGAGCCCGCGCACCCGGTGCCGCTGCCCGCCGGCGGCGGGCACGTGTGCCTGGAGGGCGTCACCTTCGGGTATGAGCCCGACCGGCCCGTGCTGCACGACCTGCACCTGGACATCCCGGCCGGGCGCACCGTGGCCATCATCGGGCCCACCGGCTCGGGCAAGAGCACCATCACGCAGCTGATCCCGCGCTTCTACGACCCGCAGAAGGGCCGGGTGCTGGTGGACGGCGCCGACGTGCGCGACGTGGCCCTCGACGACATCCGCCGCACCATCGGCATGGTGACCCAGGACCCCTTCCTGTTCTCGGACAGCGTGCGCGCCAACATCGCGTTCGGCCGGCCCGAGGCCACCGACGACGAGATCGAGCGCGCCGCCCGCATGGCGCAGGCCGACACCTTCATCCGCGCGCTGCCCGAGGGCTACGACACCGTGGTGGGCGAGCGCGGGTTCACGCTGTCGGGCGGCCAGCGCCAGCGCGTGGCGATCGCCCGGGCGATCCTGGTGGATCCGCGCATCCTGGTGCTCGACGAGGCCACGGCATCGGTGGACGCATCCACCGAGCGCGAGATCTCCCGCGCCCTGGCAGCGGTGATGGAGGGGCGCACCACGATCATCATCGCCCACCGGCTGTCCACCATCAGCCTGGCCGATGAGATCGTGCTCATCGACGCCGGCCGCGTGGCTGCGCGGGGAACGCACGACGACCTCTACGCCGAGAGCGCGCTGTACCGGGAGATCCACGACCAGGGGCTGGCGCGGCCCGACGAGCTCGTGGCGAGGGAGGGCTGATGGGCACGCGTCCCGTGGGCCACGGCCACGCCGGCGGAATGCTCGGCCCGCTGTCGGGGGAGGACGAGGAGCGCGTCGTGAAGCGCCCCCGGCGCAACATGCGCCGGCTGCTTCCCTACTTCCGGCCCTACCGCAGGCGCGTGCTGGTGACCATCGTGCTCATGCTGCTGGTCACGGGCGCCACGCTGGCCGGTCCCGCGCTGGCCCAGGTGGCGATCGACGACGGCATCGACGCCGGCAGCGTAACGGCCCTCATCGTGATCGTGTCGATCTTCGTGGTGATCGGCCTCATCGGATGGGCCGCGCAGTACTGGCAGTCGTACCTGTCGTCGTGGGTGGGCGAGCGCGTGCTGCTCGATCTTCGCCGCCAGGTGTTCCGCCACATGATGCGGCTCGAGCTCGGGCACCACGAGCGCACGCCCACCGGGCGCAGCGTCAGCCGCCTCACGGCCGACATCGAGGCCGTCAACCAGCTGGTGGTGGAGGGCGCCACGTCGCTGGTGATCAACGGCCTCACGCTCATCGGCGTGGTCATCATCCTGCTGTTCTACGACTGGCGACTGGCGCTGGCGGCGTTCGTGATCTTCCCGTTCCTCGCCGTGGGCACCTGGTGGTTCCGCAGCCGCGCCACGCGGGCCTACCGCGCCACGCGCGAGCGCGTGGCCGTGGTGCTCTCGGTGCTGCAGGAGAACCTCTCGGGCATCCGCGTGGTGCAGGCGCACGGGCGCGAGGAGGAGGCCCGCCGCAGGTTCCGCGACGCCAACCGCGAGTACCGCAAGGCGAACATGCGCACCGTCACCATCAGCGGCATCTACTTCCCGGGCGTGGAGCTGCTGGCGGCGCTCGGCACCGCGCTGATCTTGTGGTTCGGCGGCACCCTGGTGCTCAACGAGGCTTTGACCGTGGGCGTGATGGTGGCGTTCATCGGCTACCTGTCGTCGTTCTTCGACCCCATCCAGCAGCTCTCGCAGCTCTACAACACCTTCCAGGCGGCCATGGCGGCGCTCGAGAAGATCTTCGGGGTGCTCGAGACCGACCCGCGCATCTCCGATGCCCCCGATGCCCGCGACCTGCCCGAGGTGGCGGGGCGCATCGACCTCGACCACGTGTCGTTCGGATACGGCCGCGAGTACGTGATCCGTGATGTCGACCTGCACGTGCCGCCCGGCACCACGGTGGCGCTGGTGGGTCCCACCGGCGCGGGCAAGTCCACCCTGGCCAAGCTGATCGCGCGGCTGTACGACCCCGACGAGGGCGCGGTGTGCATCGACGGCATCGACCTGCGCGAGGTGCGCGAGGACTCCCTGCGCGCGGCCATGGGCATCGTGCCGCAGGAGGGCCACCTCTTCAGCGGCACGATCGCCGACAACGTGCGCTTCGCCTACCCGCTGGCAAGCGACGACGACGTGCGCCGGGCGCTGGACGCCGTGGGCGCCCTGGGGTTCGTGGAGGACCTTCCCGAGGGCATCCACACCGACGTGCAGGAGCGCGGCGCGCGGCTGTCGGCCGGCCAGCGCCAGCTCATCTGCTTCGCCCGCGCCCTGGTGCCCGACCCGCGCCTGGTGATCCTCGACGAGGCCACCTCATCCATCGACATCGGCACCGAGAAGCGCATCGAGGACGCCCTCGACCGCCTGCTGGCCGGGCGCACGGCGGTGGTGATCGCCCACCGGCTCTCCACCATCCGCCGCGCAGACCTCATCGTGGTGGTGGAGGACGGCCGCATCGCCGAGCAGGGCACGCATGACGACCTCCTGCGCATGGGCGGTCGCTACGCGGGGCTCTATTCCGACTGGGAGCAGGCCGGCGGCGTAGGCTGAGCCCGCAACCCCTCTCTCCACGGAGCCGGCCCCATGCCCAACAAGAAGACGAACCTCTCGGTGGGTGAGTACCTCATCGACGCCCTTGCCAACCGTGGCGTGAACCACGTGTTCGGCGTGCCCGGCGACTTCATCCTCGGGTTGCACGTGATCGGCGACGAGCGCGGCATGCGCATGGTCAACTGCACGCGCGAGGAGGCCGCCACCTACGCGGCCGACGGCTACGCCAGGGAGAAGGGCCTTGGCGCCGTGGCGGTGACCTACGGCGTGGGGATCCTCGCCACCATGGCCGCGGTGGGCAGCGCCAACGCAGAGCGCGTGCCGCTGGTGGTGATCGGCGGCGCGCCGGGCATGGCCGAGCGCGACGGCCGGCGAATCCACCACATGCCGTCGGCCGACATGAACTCGCCGTACCGGATGATGGCCGAGATCGCGCCCTACCACGTGCTGCTGGACGACCCCGACGAGGCCTACGACCAGATCGACTGGCTGCTGCTGCACGTGCAGGAGGACCTCATGCCGGGCTACATCGAGCTGCCCCGCGACATGATCGGCACGGTGCCGGGGCACCCGCGCCCGGTCACGCGCCCCGCCGAGACGCTCGTGCCCATGGCCCGCCTCTCGGCCGCGGTGGACGACGTGATCGCCCGCATCAACAATGCCAAGCGACCCATCATGTGGGTGGGCCACGGCGCGCGCACGCTGCAGTACGGCGACCGGGTGCTGGCGTTCGCCGAGGCCACGGGAATCCCCATGGTGGAGTCGGTGATGGGCAAGGGCGCCGTGGACGAGACGCACCCGCTCGTGATGGGGGTGTACGTGGGCGCCGGGTCCACGCCGGAGCTGCGCGAGTACGTGGAGTCGGTTGACCTTGTCATCCAGGTCGGGGTGAACATCAACGACATCACCACGGGTGCCTTCACCGCGGATATCGCACCCGAGAACCGCATCCACTTCAGCGCCACGGGCACCAGCGTGGAGCATCGCTTCTACGAGGGCGTGGACCTGGCGGGCATCGCCCACGTGCTGGAGCGCCGCGTGGATGAGATCAAGCCCAACAAGGTGCCGAAGAAGCTGCCGCACGCCTGGGCCAGCGAGGTGACCGAGGGCGACCGCATAACCACCGACGTGGTGGCCGACCGCCTGCAGCGGTTCGTGGAGAAGTCGGACATCGTGCTGTGCGACGTGGGCGTGGGCGCGCACCTGTCGATGGATGCCCGGCTCAACCGCAGCGGGCAGTTCCACATCGCGCGCCTGTACGTGGGAATGGGCTTCGCCGTTCCGGCCTCGTACGGCGCCGCCCTCGCGCGCGGCAAGGGCCGCCCCATCGTGCTGGTGGGCGACGGATCGTTCCAGATGACCGGCTTCGACCTTTCCACGGCGGTGCGCGAGGGCATCGCGCCGATCGTGCTGGTGCTCGACAACCACGGCTATGGCGCAGAGCGCAGCATCCACGACGGTGACTTCAACGACATCGCCCAGTGGGACTACGCGGCGGTGGGCGCGGTGGTGGGCGCCATCGGCCTGCAGGCCTACACGCCCGAGCAGCTCGACCAGGCCCTTGCCCGTGCGCGGACCGACCGCGACACGGCGTACATCATCCAGGTCGACCTCGAAAAGCTCGACGTGCCCCGGGGCCTCAAGGCGCTGGGCGAGGGCCTTGCCGACCTGATGGGGTAGCGGCGGGGCCTTTGCTACCTTCCCGGCGGCCGTGAGGCGATGGGGGATCGTCTAGCTGGTAGGACACTGGGTTCTGGTCCCAGGAGCGGGGGTTCGAGTCCTCCTCCCCCAGTCACTTCACGACCGGCGGCGCATTCGCAATAATGCCCGCACGCAGTAACCATGCAGCACCCATGCAGTACCCCGCAGGGCTCACGTGGCGCATTCGTCTAGGGGCCTAGGACGCCGCCCTCTCACGGCGGTAACACGGGTTCAAATCCCGTATGCGCTACCTCACGCGAAGGGTCGCCCGTAGGGCGGCCCTTCGCCGCTTTTCACCTGACACGCTGCCCGGGTGAACGCCCGCGCGCTGCTGCGCAACCCCGACGTGGCGCGCCTGCTGGGCGCGCAGCTCCTCAACACCCTGACCTTCGGCGTGGTGGCCGCCGCGCTTGGCTGGCAGGCGTTCGAGCGCACGGGCAGTCCTCTCACGCTGGGCCTCATCGGGCTCGCCGAGTTCCTGCCCGCGCTCATCTTCGCGCTGCCCGCCGGGCAGATGGCCGACCGCCTCGACCGCCGCCTGGTCACTGCCCTCGGCATGGGCATCGTGGTGCTGATGGCGCTCGGGCTGCTGGCCGACGCCGCGGCCGGGGACGACTCGGCCCTGCCGCTGTACTTCCTGGCAGCTGGGCTCGGCGTGGGCCGATCGTTCTCGAGCGCGGCCTTCACGCCCATGCTCGCGGCGGCGGTGAGGGCGGCCGACCTTCCACGCACCATGGCGCTGTCGTCGTCCACCTGGCAGGGCGCCCTCATCTTCGGCCCCTTCATCGGAGGACTGCTGCAGGCCTGGGGCAACGTGCCGCCCTACGCATTCGCGGCGGTGCTGGACGTCGTGGCGGTGCTGCTGATCGTGGGCGTCACCCGGCGGGTAGGTACCGAGCACCGCCTCGAGGTGACCGGGCCCCCGACCATGCGCGATGCCACCGCCGGCCTGCGGCTCATCCGCCACACCCCTGCGCTGCTCGGCGCGATCAGCCTCGATCTCGTCGCCGTGCTCTTCGGCGGCGCCACCGCCCTGCTGCCGATCATCGCCAGCGAGATCCTCGGCGTGGGGGCGGTGGGCTACGGCGTGCTGCGCGCCGCCCCGGGAATCGGTGCCGTCGCGGTGGGGTTGCTCCTCGCCGGCCGGCCCATACGAAGTCGCGTGGGCCCCGTGCTGCTCGTGGCCGTGGCCGGCTTCGGCGTGTTCACGATCCTGCTCGGGCTCTCCACCACCTACTGGCTCACCTTCGTCGCCCTGCTGCTGCTCTCGGGCAGCGACATGGTGAGCGTGTACATCAGGTCCACCCTTGCGCCCCTCCTCACCCCCGCCAAGCTGCGCGGGCGGGTGGTGGCGGTGGAGCGGGTGTTCGTGGGCGCATCCAACGAACTCGGTGCCTTCGAGAGCGGGGTGCTGGCGCAGTTCATCGGCACGGTCGGGGCCATCGTGGTGGGAGGAGCGATGTCCATCGCCGCGGCCGGCATGTGGGCACTGTTCTTCCCGGGGCTCCGGAACATCAACCGCTTCGAGGACATCACGCCGGGAAAGGACCCGGACGCGGGCAGGACAACCCCGGTGTCAGGCACTTAACCGTTCGGGGCCGTAACCGTTCCGGGCCGCGCCCGAACGGTTAAGTGCCTGACACCGGGGTGAGGGCGCGTCGGATGAGCTCGGCGGTCTCGGCCGGTCGCTCCAGCAGGTAGAAGTGGCCGCCGAGCTCAACCGGGATGATCTCGAAGCGGTGGCCGTAGGCCTCCATCACCTCGGGGGCCAGCATGGCGTCTGCGGCAAGGGCCGTGATGTGCAGGCCCAGGGCGTCGGCGCGCCCCAGCGCTGCGTCCATGTCCCAGTCGAGCAGCTCACCGAGCATGCGCACGCCGACGTCCGGGTCCATCTGCGCCATGTTGGCGGCGATGCGCGCGGTGAGCGCGGGGTCGGTGTCGGGCGCGCTGGCGCGGGTGCACAGGCCATGCACGGCCCCGGCGAAGTCCTCACGATACGGCGCGAGCGTGGCCTCCCGCCGGTCGGCGGGCTGCTTCGGATACATGTGCATGAAGGTCAGGCCGTCGAGGCCGATGATGTGCTGCCCCTCCCCGGCAAGCACGGCCTCGATCGCCACGGCCACCCCCATGGAGTGCCCCACCATCGGCGCGCCGCGCAGGCCCTCGTCGGCCACCACGGCGTCCACGAGTGCTCCGAGGTCATCCATGGTCCAGTGCGGGCTGTCGGCCGTGGACTCCCCATGCCACGGGAGGTCGATGGCCATCAGGCGGTGGTCGCGCGCGAGGTCGGCGGCCACCCCGGCGAAGTCGCTGCGGCGGCAGGCCCACCCGTGGATGAGCACCACCGGGGGGCCGTCACCCACGAGGTCGTACGCCACGCGCACGCCCGGAAGCTCGCGCACCGTGGTGATGCCGTCCCCGGGCGTCATGGGATGAGCGCCGGCCACTGCCCGATGTTCGGCGCGCCGAGCCCCGACGCCATGTCGAAGCCCGGCCCCGCGGTGCAGCAGATGCCGTTGCCGAAGATGTCGTTGTTGCCCACCGTGACGTCCTGGATCGCACCGGCAAGCGGTCCGTAGAGCAGCGGGTTGAGGTAGCCCACGGCCTTTCTCCCCGCGGCGAGGCGCTCGGCGTTGATG